>NZ_DCKA01000018.1:379826-380064 GCF_002320215.1 Alistipes sp. UBA1686 | reverse complement strand
GGCGGCCGAGGCATCATGCCGAGGCCGATCCTTGCCGCTGTCTCCGCGACTTCGGCTAACTTTGCATCTATGTTGTGAGTGAGGCGACCGCTCTCCCCCGGACGACGAGCGAGCTTGCCGAGCGACGGCGGACGCGAGCGGGCCGGGCGGCATCGTCGCCCGGCCGCGCGAGTTCAGGGGGGCTGCGGCCGGGTCGCCCTGACGGCAGGCGAAGGCTGCCGGGCGGCCGGCTGCCATA
>NZ_DCKA01000018.1:379388-379662 GCF_002320215.1 Alistipes sp. UBA1686 | reverse complement strand
AGCTCGACCTCGAAATAGTCGGAGCCCGGATTATACAGCACGGCGACATATCCTGTATGCTTGAAACCTTGCACCCGGAAACGCAACCCCTCCATGCCGTCCTCTTTATAGACGGCAGGCTGATGGTATCCCCAAGACATGATGATCTGAGGAGCGGATTTCAAAATCGACGTGATGTACTGTGCCATTTCTTCCATGACTTTAATGCAGACTTTATCCTCCTGCGCCGGAGTTCTACGCTGCCGAAACGCTCGGAACAGCGATGCGGCGATCA
>NZ_DCKA01000018.1:0-379321 GCF_002320215.1 Alistipes sp. UBA1686 | reverse complement strand
CCGAGGCCGATCCTTGCCGCTGTCGACGTGACTTCGGCTAACTTTGCGTCGTGTTGTGAGTGAGGCGACCGCTCTCCCCCGGACGCCGAGTTCGCTTGTCGAGCGACGGCGGACGCGAGCGGGCCGGGCGGCATCGTCGCCCGGAGGCGCGAGTTCAGGGGGCTGCGACCGGGTCGCCGCGAACGGCAGGCGAAGTCTGCCGGCGGCCGGTTGCCGTTGCGGGATTTCTTCGAGCAAAAAAAAGAGAAGCCCGCCTCCCGGCGGGCTTCTCGATCAGAAGAGGTTGAGTTGCACGATCTGCGATGCTTCAGCAGCCGGCGACTCTGAAGTTTTGGTGGTGTCGACCTTTATGCGGCGGCTCTCCCAGACGGCATAGCACAGCGTGTCCTCCCACTCCATTTTGGAAACTTCAGGGATACCCAGAAGATCCGGACGCGGCCGGACACGCCAAGCTCCATAGAAGTGATCTTTGGTCGGCATAAGCGAATCATGCCAGATAACTTCGCCGTTCACGCCATGCAGGATGAAGTTGCAGACGGTCATAAGGGCACAGGTTCGGTCAATGTCCTCGCCACAGCAGTAGTTACCAGGGAATTTCGCATGGACGGCAATAAGAAACCGACCGCTGCCGCAGGCAGGATCGCCGAAATTCAACCCTTTCCCAGTCAAATCCCGTCCATCACTATTTATTGAAACCATTAAATCAACAATATTCTCTGGAGTAAAAAACTGGCCGGCGTTTGCACGCCGGCCATGTGAGGCAATTTGAGTTTCATAAAGATTCCCGAAGGGGTCGTACCACTCCCCGTCGTCGCGTACCTTCTGGTTCATCAGGAGTACGATCTCCTGAAAAAGCTCGAAGAAACGCTTGCGGATCTCCGGGTCTTTATATCGGCCGTGAGGCTCCCACGGATTGTCGAAGCTAAACAGGTCGATAATGTAGGCCAGCATATCATCGAAGACCCGGCTACTGTCCTGTCCGTAGGCAAGCGCATCGAATTTTTCGCTGAAGCCCTTGAACTCAGCGGGCAGTTGAATTTTAGCCACGACGCACCTCCTTTCCTGCCAATCTGATCTCGCCGCGTTCTACGAACCGGCCGTCGCACCACAACTCGACGGGGCCAAGTTCAAAGCCACGTGATAAGATCCAGTATTCGATATAATTTCGATACTCTTCACCCGTAAAGTTCTTGCCAGTGATATTCCGGAAAATCATCGGGATACTTGTCCACTCCTCGCCTTCGGCCCAAAGGAGCATTTCACCGTTTTGTCTGATCTCGTCTCTCATAGCTTCCGATTTTTATAGTTATCGGCAATGAACATGTTATTGTTCCTTCGGTACACCTCGATCGTCGGTTTGCCATGATTATCTGCGATAGGCAGAGGTTCCACCGTCTCAAGGAGTGTTTCATCCTCGAAGACACAATAGACGGTCTTTCCGGGTTCAGCATCCGGATCAAAGCACAGAGGCTTATCCTTGCATTGCGCGGCGATCATGTCGGCTTCTTCCTGATTCTGGGCCGTGACAGTGAAGTGTCTGCGTTCCCAGCTTGTGCATAGCACATCCTGATAAAAATCGTAAGTTGGCATAAAATAGAATTTTGAAGAGGGGCGGGTTTCCGCCCCTCGATAAGACTTAAAGAATTGATATGAAATTTTCGGGACGGAAGCACCGCCAATCTTCCCGCTCAAGGTCGAAATAAACGATGCAACCTGTACTACGTCGTTTTTGGCCGGACTGCATCTTCGCCGAAAGCGTCGATAACACACTCGGCTTCATAGTTCCGATAGCTTCCCGTACAGAACCGTCCGTCTTTTTGTAACTGAATCGTACAATTCGATTTTGCAACGCATTTATAAATTCATCCAATCCGTCAGTCTGCCGCATAGCTCTGTGTACGGCATCACACACTTTCGCCTGAATCTGCCAAAAAGGCAAACTGGTGAATGGTGCCAATTCATCAGTCAGAATACTGACCAAATAGTTTTCTGTCATAAAAAATGCAGACTTTATACTCCTGCGCCGGAGTTTTAATTGTGAATTGATAGACGCGGGAATACACCCGCTGATATTGGCTCCTTAAGTACGTCAAAGAACTCTGGGTGAGGTCGGTTGGGTAACCTTCCTCTCCCTGGTACAAAACATATAGGGCCTGTCTAACAGTTCGGAGAAATGTGGTGACTAAAGCGAGTGAAGAAGCAGTTGTTTGAAAAAATTACTTCAGGACGCCCCGGTGGAGCCGGGGTTAATTTTTTCAAAGAAGTGCGCCGAAGGGAGATGTGTCAAGACTGGCACTATTAGCTTTGTACCAGGGAGAGTACTTCGAGTGCTGTGATAAAAACTGATGAGAAAGACCGCGCAAAGGATAGAAGATCCGCGCGGGAAATAGCCGGCCTAATGGCTGGCCGCCGCTTCATGGAGCGGTTCCGCTTTAAAGCGAATAGATCCTGAAGAATCTATCATCAATTTACGATAGAAAACGCAAATTATCGAGAAGTTTGTTCCGCAAGAATAATGTTTAAGCATAAAAAAGCGTGCGTATAGGTGACTATACGCACGCTTTTTCCGTTTATTGGTATATCTTAATAAAATATCATTGCTCTTGTCCTGGGCACAACTAAAAGAAAAAGACAATTGATGATCAATCAGTTGTCTTTTTTTTGTTTGCTGTCTTGCACGAGAGTAATAAAAAGCCAGCGAGATCATTTCAATCTCATTAACACGAACTTGCCTGAATTATATTGATTTTTTCCTCGCACACTTCTTCTTATAATGTTTTATAATCTCCCTTGATGCCTTACTCATTCATCTGCTTTTTTTATGTTTCACTTTCGGACTCGATCTGCAATTACCGCGTCTGACCGAAATTGTCCATAACGATATGATTTGACCTCATCCTTTTTTCCGGTTCGTTCCGCATGAAAGAATAAGCCCGGTATTTCACATCGCCCAATATCAACAGACATTCTATAAATTTTTGAATTTTGATAAAAAAGTTTACCTTTGAATCAATCTACATGCATGTCAGAACTGGATAAACATATCACGCTCGAAAATTTCGAACGATTATACTCCGAGTATAAGCCTCGTTTTATCATTATCGCCCGGTCATACATCCGCAACAATATGGCCGCGGAGGACATCGTTACCGACAGCTTCCTTTATTTTTGGGAAAACAAGGACAAGCTGAATATTACTACGACTATCCAGGCATATATTTTAGGATCCGTGAAACATGGCTGTCTTGAATGGCTGCGCAACCAGAAAAACAGACTCAAAATCCAGCAACAAATACATACGACGGCTTACCGCAGCATCAAAGCCAAAATCACCGTTTTGGAAAGTACCAACCCCGAAGCATCCTTTACGGCGGAAATAAAATCCATCATCGAAAGCCAGATCAACAAAATGCCCGAACCCATGCGGCAAATCTTCCTTTACAACCGCTTCGAGGGCAAGACTTACCAAGAAATCGCCGAAATTACAGGAATCAATGTGCGCAACGTCACAGCCAATATCCAACGGGCTTTGGCCATCATGCGAATCGCACTGAACGACTATCTCATCATTTTAATTATCGTCCTGTATTCCAGCGTTATACGATAATTAAAAAAATTACCATTTTTTTAAGAAAATTTATTTAACGAAAAACGCACTTTTTCGATGTAAATGTCGTGCGCCCACGCACCATATAGTTGTAAACAGACAAAGCATAATTTCGTTATCGGGAAAAATTACCAAGGGAAAAATTATGGATTCGCTGCGGGCTGCCCAAATTCATAATGCACTCGCCACACTATGTAAAAAAATGGACAAAGAATTATTATATAAGTACATAAACGGCCAAACTTCCGAGCAGGAAGAAAAAACGATTGTAGACTGGCTCGATGCCGACCCCAACAACCAGAAAGAACTAAATGCATTATGGTCTATGCAGGACGCACTTATCGCAAATGTCCCTTATCCGCACCACCCCCATCTGCAGCTGCCGACCAGACGCCTGAAATGGTATCGCCAGCGCTTTATTCGTATCTGTACCCAGGCTGCCGCAGTATTACTATTGGTCGCTGGCAGTTGGTACGCTTCCAGAACCGTCATTATCGAAGATACCGCAAAACAATATCTGTCCGTTGCCGCACCGGCAGGACAACGTATAGACATTACACTCCAGGACGGAACCAGCGTTTGCCTGAACAGCGGGGCAAAACTGGAATATCCGATACGGTTCAATAGGAATCGCCGTGTGAAACTCTCCGGCGAGGCCATGTTCAACGTAGAGCATGATGCCGCCCGTCCCTTCATCGTGGAAACTTTCGCCTGCGACGTGGAAGTGCTGGGCACGAAATTCAATGTAACGGCAGACGAACTGACACACGACTTCACGACTGCATTATTGAGGGGAAAAGTCAAAGTAACCAACAAACTGGCAAGCGGCGACCAGATTATATTAGACCCGAACGAAAAGGTATGCCTAAACGGGAATCGTCTGGTATTGACCAGGATTGAGAATACGGACGACTATTTATGGACGGAGGGTATTCTGAATCTCGTTGGACACCCGTTTGCCGACATCATCGCCAAAATGGAGAAAACATACGGTGTGAAAATCCAGATCCAAACGGCCGAACTTCCGCAGATCGACGTCATCCGCGGAAAAATCCCCGTCAATATGGGGCTGGACTATGCGCTAAGGGCCTTGCAGAAAATAACCCCGTTCCAATATGAGAAAGACGAAAACAATGTAATCCACATAAAATAACTATGACGAGATTATCTAACAAAAACCTACAATGCCTATGAGATAAGACTATGAATTTTCAAAGTCGCAAAAAAAGCCCGCAGGTGTAGCAACCACCCGCAGGCATAGCGGCTAATAGAATTTGAACCAATCTAACAACCACTAATCTACAAATCTATGAATAATAAATTTATTCAGCAAATTAAATGCTGGTTTACTTTTCTATTCATGATTTGCTCCACGTTCTCCGCATGGGGAGCGTATGCCCAGACCGCGAAAGTAACATTGCAGATGGACAATGTTCGCATGGAGCAGGTTATGAATGAAATAGAAAAACAGACCAGCTATTTCTTCATCGTAAATAAAGGCGTAGACATTAACAGAACCATCAGTATCAATGTCGCCGATAAACCGCTCGATACCGCTTTGCAGGCAATGGTCGCCGGAACGGATACCGAGTACAAAATCTACCAGCAGAACATTTATCTTTCCGCAGCCCCGGACAAGAAAACCGCAAACAACGGTTCCACAAAGGTCAGCGGTGTCGTGCGCGACACCAAAGGGACACCCGTTGTCGGGGCATCGGTGGTCGTAAAGGGAACGACCATCGGCGAAAGTTCCGGACTTGACGGCGCTTTCTCGCTCCAAGTCCCCGCACCTGTGGAAACCGCCGAATTGTATATCAATTTCATCGGCTACGACCCCGTAACAGTAAAAATCGGCACACAAACCTTTTTTACCATAACACTCAACGAAGCAGCCGAGCAGATTGAAGACGTGGTGATCACGGCCCTGGGTATCAAACGCTCGGAAAAGGCGCTGGCCTACACCGTGCAGCAAGTGAAGTCCGAAGCCGTGACGACCGTGAAATCCGCAAACTTCGTGAACAGCCTCGCAGGTAAAGTCGCCGGAGCCGTTATCAACACCAGTTCGTCCGGTGTGGGCGGTTCGGCCAAAGTCATTATGCGCGGTATGAAGTCGATTATGCAGACCTCGAACGTACTTTATGTAATCGACGGTATTCCCATGCACAACTTCACCAGCGATGGCAGCATGGAATTCGGATCACGCGGCACAACGGAATCCATCGCCGACATGAACCCCGACGACATCGAATCCATATCCGTTATGACCGGAGCCGCAGCCGCGGCATTGTACGGTTCCGACGCCGCGAACGGTGCAATGCTCATTACCACCAAGAAAGGTAAGGCCGGAGCAACACAGATACAGGTTTCGAGTAACACGGAATTTATGAACCCGCTGCGCCTGCCGGACTTTCAGACCCGCTACGGCACGGGGCGTAAAGGCAAAGCCAGCGGTTCGACGATCCACAGCTGGGGCGCACCGCTCAACCAGGCGGCACGTTACAACTACTCGCCCGAAGATTTCCTGCAGACAGGTCACATCCTGACGAACTCCGTAACACTGTCCGGGGGTACGGAGAAAAACCAAATCTATTTCTCGACCGCAGCGGTAAACTCCAAAGGACTGATCCCCAACAACAAGTACAATCGTTATAACTTTACATTCCGCAACACGTCGAACCTGCTGAACGACCGTTTGACACTGGACGTAAGCGGCAGCTACATCATCCAGAAAGACCGCAACATGATAAACCAGGGCGTGTACTCAAACCCGCTCGTATCGGCTTATCTCTTTCCCCGCGGCGATGATTTTTCGCTCGTAAAGGCATTCGAGCGCTGGAACCCCGCACGCAAAATCTATGAACAGTTCTGGCCGCAGGGCGAGGGCGGCGACCTGCGCATGCAGAATCCCTATTGGATCGCCTACCGCAACCCCCGCGAAAACAGCCGTAAGCGCTATATGTTCACAGGCGGCATTACCTATAAAATCACCGACTGGATGAATGTCGCAGGACGTATCCGCGTCGATAACACCAACAGTTTATATACGGAAAAACTGTACGCCACATCGAACCCCACGCTGCTGGAGAACAGCAAAAAAGGTAAATATACCGAAACCCGCGGCGAAGAACGACAGACCTACGGCGACGTAATGCTCAACCTCAGCAAGACGTTCAAAGAGAAATTCTCGCTCGACGCACATATCGGCGCGTCGATCAAAGACAACCGCTTCGACGAACTCTCGGTATATGGCCCCATTGCCGGCGCTCCCAACATCTTCAATGTCGTGAACCTCGACAAGAGCCAGAAGAAAACGCCGAAAACCGGCTGGCACGAACAAACGCAGTCGTTTTTCTACTCCCTGGAACTGGGCTGGAAGTCGCAACTGTTCGTAACGACGACCGGACGTAACGACTGGGCGTCGCAACTTGCCAACTCACCCCAAAAGTCGTTTTTCTACCCCTCGGTCGGCGTATCGTGGCTGCCCAGCAGTACATTCAATTTCCCGGAGAAGTTCAACTACCTGAAAATCCGTGCTTCGTGGGCTTCGGTAGCAAACCCCTTTCCGCGGGAACTGACAATCGCCACACACCCTTACGACGACACCATTTCCGGCTGGGACGACAAATCGAACTACCCTATCGGGCAGCTTTACCCGGAGCGGACGAAAACCTGGGAATTAGGTTTCGACGCCCGGTTCCTGCATGGATTCACACTCTCGGCATCGTGGTATCGCGCCGACACCTATAACCAGACTTTCAATCCGAATCTGTCCGCATCGTCCGGCTACTCGGACATCTATATTCAGACCGGCCACGTGCGCAATACGGGTGTCGAGGCAAGCCTGGGATACGACCACCAATGGAAAAACTGGAATTGGAACTCGCAGTTTACTTTCTCCTGGAACAAAAACAAGATCATCGAACTTTGCAAGGAGTGGTACAACCCGATCACCGAGGAAACGATCACCATGAACAGACTCCAGATCAGTAAACTGGGGCGTGCGAAATTTATTCTCAAAGAAGGCGGTTCGATGGGCGACCTTTATTCCACGACCGACCTGCGGCGCGACGACAAAGGCAACATCGAGATCGACGAGGGCGGCAACGTCGTCGTAGAGGACAACCTGCCCGACATGAAACTCGGTTCCGTATTCCCGGACTATAACCTCGCATGGCGCAACAGCGTATCGTGGAAAAACCTGAACCTCGGATTCCTCGTGACGGCACGCATCGGCGGCATCGTCAATTCACTCACGCAAGCCAACATGGATCTATTCGGCGTGTCCGAAGCAATGGCTGCCGCGCGCGATGCCGGAGGTGCTTTGGTAAACGGCCGCAGCCTGGTAAACCCGGAAACCTGGTATACGGCCATAGCGTCGCAGGGCGGAATACCCCAGTATTACACCTACTCGGCAACCAACGTCCGGCTCCAGGAACTTTCGCTGGGGTACACGATTCCCCGCAAATGGCTGCACAACATATGTTCGATCACCGTATCGTTCGTTGGCCGCAACTTGTGGATGATGTATTGTAAAGCGCCGTTCGACCCCGAAGCCGTGGCATCGACAAACAATTTCTATCAGGGAATGGACTATTTCATGATGCCCTCGACACGTAACCTGGGATTCAATATTAACATTAAATTCTAACGGCTATGAACAAAATAAAGACAATAATTCGTGCCGTTGCTCTTATCGCAATAGTAAGCGCATCGACGGGATGCCTTGACAACTTCGAAGATTACAACCGTAATCCGAACGAAGCGACAGACGACGAACTGGAACGCGACAACTACCTCGTGGGGTCGAAACTCACCAAACTGCAAAATATGGTGATCCCCTCGGAAGAACACCTATACCAATTTGTCGAAGCACTCGAAGGCGGCAGCTACGGCGGCTATGTCGAAGCGACGGTAGACAGCTGGGAAACGAAATTCTCAACGTTCAATCCCACCGCCGACTGGCTCAAAGCGCCGTTCGTGGATGTCATCACCGAAACTTACCCCGCTTACCGCGGCATCATCAACAAAACCGACGACGAAGTGGCGGTAGCCCTGGCCAACGTCCTGCGCGTGGCGATTATGAACCGCCTGGCCGACGCTTACGGCTCGATACCCTACTCCAAGATCGTAGAGGACAAAAAAGAACGCCTGACCGTCCCCTATGACACGCAACAGGAAGCATATACGCAGATGTTCAAAGAACTGGACGCCGCGCTGGAAGCGCTGGAGCGCAACCGGGATTTGAGTACGGAAGCCTTCGGCGAATACGACCAGGTTTACAACGGCGACCTTAAAAAGTGGATCAAATACGCCAATTCGCTTAAACTGCGTATGGCGATGCGCCTTTCCTATATCGACGAGCAGACCGCAAAGGCCAAAGCCGCGGAAGCCATCGCCGACGGGGTCATCACCGAGAATGCCGACAATGCGAAGCTTCAGCCCGAACTCAACCGCACGGCATTGCTTTGGAACAGTTGGCAGGATCACGCCATCGGAGCCGACATCCTCTGCTACATGAACGGCTACAAAGACCCGCGCCGGGCAAAGATGTTCACACAGGGAACCGTCGGAGAGGGCGATGCCGCCGAGAAAGGCTATTACGGCCTGCGCATCGGCACGACACCGGCCAACAAGTCCAAGGCCGTAACGGCATGCTCCTCGATGCTCATTACCGACACCGACCCTATTTTATGGATGAACGCAGCGGAAATCGCGTTCCTGCGCTCCGAATATGAACTGCGCTGGGGAAGTGCGGTATCGGCACAGAATTTCTATGAACAAGGCATACGGCTTTCATTCGAGGAACGCGGCGTAGCCGGTGCGGAGGATTACATCGCCGACGAAGCGAACGTCCCCGAAGCCTACACCGATCCTCTCGGCGTTATCGAAAACAACACCGCATTACCGCAAAGCCGCATCACGATCAAATGGAAAGAAGATGCACAGTTCGAAGAAAACCTCGAACGCATCATCACCCAGAAATGGATTGCGATTTTTCCGCTCGGAAATGAAGCGTGGGCGGAATACCGGCGCACGGGCTATCCGAAACTGATGCCTGCCAAAGACAATAAATCCGGCGGAACGGTGAATTCCAAATACGGCATGCGCAGACTTCCCTACCCGTCCGAGGAATATTCCGAGAACCGCACAAATGTCGAAGCGGCGATAACTTCGCTCGGCGGCCCCGACAACGGCGGCACGCGCACATGGTGGGACTGCAAACCCTTAAATTAATCCGAAGCTATGAAACAGACTATAAAATACCTGATTCTGGCGCTGCTCATTCCCGCGGCCTATTGTTTCACAGCCTGCGACACGGACATCGAGCCGATAGACCAGCAGATCATAAAACCCGACCAGCAAGATCCGGCGCAGTACGCCGCATATCTGGCAGCCCTCAAAGCGTATAAGGCAAGCGAACACTACATCGTATACGCAAGCCTGGCAAATGCCCCGGCCGTACCGGGTTCGGAAAAGGCATTTCTGCGCTCACTGCCCGATTCACTCGACATCGTGGCACTTGAAAACGCCGGCAACCTGACCGAATACGACATCGAGGATATACCCCAGGCGCAGGCCAAGGGCACGAAAATACTCTATACCGTAGATTACAACACACTCGCGGAATCTACGGACGCCGCAGCGCTGGGAACCTATCTCGACAAGGTGATCGAGGACGTAAACCGGTATAAGTTCGACGGCGTAACGGTACGTTACGGCGGCGCTATGGATGCCGCGGCGACCCAAGCCGCAGCAACGATTGTCAGCAAACTGTCGTCCCTGACCGGCAAAATCCTCATGGCGGAGGGTAACCCGCTCTTTATCGCAAAGGAGAGCCACGACGCCATCACCTATTTCGTACTCACGACTACGGATGCCGTCAATACGTTCAATATCCGCAGCCAGCTTGCATACGCGACCGATTATGCCGGCATTGCGCTCGAAAAAATCATCATCACGGCCGAGCCGGGCGGGAAACTCACGGATGAAAACCTTGTGCAGCAACCCGCAATCGCCGAAGCCGCCAAAAGCGTAATTACAATGGGGCCGTTAGCCGGGCTGGGTATTTACAACATCGGGGACGATTACTACGACGCTTACATAAATTACAAACAGACCAAGCATGCCATCGGCCTGCTGAATCCGGCAAACCCTAAATAATGCGCCTTATGAAATTGAGAAGAACATATCTGTATTTTGTATCGGCTGCCTTTATCCTGCTGGCCGGGTGTGAATCGGATTATGAAAACCGTTACCCGTTCGACAACGCAGCATACATCGACGTAGCCGAAACGTCGAGCGACAACAACGTAACTTTTAAAAAGACCGTTACACAGCTCGACCGCGAACTCTCCGCCGTGCTGATCTCCCCGGCAAAAGAGAATATCGAGGTGACATTTGGCATCGACCCGTCGCTCGCGGCCACCTACAACGCCAAACACGACACGAAATATGCGGTACTCGATGAAAGTTACTACGAGTTCCCCGAACGGACGGCAACCGTAGAAGCCGGGAAATCCGTATCGGAACCTTTGACCATCCATTTTAAGAACCTCGACCAGCTCGATATAGATGCAACACAGTTGCTTCCGGTAACTATCGTTTCAGCGGGGGGGGGACTTTCGACCCTCTCCGGTTCCCAAACCGTCTATTATCTTGTGCGCCGTTCTTCGGCCATCACGACCGCCGCCGTACTCACCGATAACTGGATAGACGTGCCTGCGTTCGACAAAGCCGGAACCGCCGACTGCGTAAACGGGTTGACAGCCGTAACCTATGAAGCTATCGTCCGCGTTCACGATTTCCACTATGCAGGTCCCACTTCGTCCTACATCGAAGAAAAGCTCTCTACGATCATGGGTGTGGAACAACACCTGCTGCTGCGTATCGGCGACACGAATTTCTATGCCGACCAGCTCCAGGTAGACGGATCGGGCGTAAGCCTGGGCAAATTCCCCGAAAAGAACAAGGGTAAACTTCTGTCGCTCGAGGAGTGGTATCATGTCGCTTTCACATACGACCTGGAAACCGGTATCGCCTGCATCTACGTAAACGGACAACTCCAAAGCCAGACGCAGGTAGCGCCGACCGTAAAGGTCATAAACCTCGGACTGCGCGCCATAGACCCCGACCCGGAAACGGACGCCCGGCAATTCTTCATCGGGTACAGCTACGACGCTTTCCGCCAGCTCTGCGGCGATATTTCAGAGGTGCGCATATGGTCCGTCGCACGTACGCAGGCCGACATCTGGCGCGACATGTACGACGTGGAAAACCCGGCCGAGAAGCCCGAATTACGCGCTTATTGGAAATTCAACGAGGGGTCGGGAAACATCATCAAAGACTGGTCGCAGTACGGAAACGATGCCGTAGCGCATACCGATCTGAAATGGAATACCTCGGTGGAAATTCCGCAGCTCAACAAGCAAGAATAAACCGTAAATCTTGAACTATGAAAAACATGAATAAAATAACAGGTCTGCTGCGCACTTCGGCACTTTGCCTTACGCTCGCAGCGATGGCCGCGTGCGACGCCGAGGACTTTACCCGCACGGCCGGGGATATTCCCGGCAAGGACGACCTTGCAAACGTCGGCGGAGTGCTGCGCCGGGAAAAAACGCCCGATCAGATTTCGGCACTCAAACTCAGCGAAGAACAGACGACCACAGACGCCGTGTTCTACCAACTGACCCAGCCCGCAGCCGCAGACGTGACGGTTACGGTCGATGCGGACGCAACGCTTGTGGACGAATACAACAAAGACAAACAAGGTGACGCAAAACTGACGCTGTTTCCGTTGGAAAATGTGACTTTCGAAGGAGGCAAAACGCTGACGGTCAAGAGGGGAGAGAAAACCTCTCCTGCTCTTACCGTCACGTTGAGCCGCGAAGGGGTCGAAAAAGGCGCCTATCTGCTGCCCCTGCGGGCGACCGTTGCCAATAACGACATGTCCCCGTCCGAAAAAGACCAGGTAATCTACTACCGGATCCTGGTCGGGGAGATCGTACCCGAAACGCAGCTCGATGCCTATGCTTTCAAAATCGTGGGATATGTCAATACCGAGGAAATGAGCCCGCTGATGGGAACCAAATTTTATGCAGAAACATTTGACCCCGATTTCAATACGATAACCCAAACGTGGATCGATATCGAAGTACTCCGCCCCGCGGCGCTAAAATTCGACAAGACGACACGGCGGGCCATGCTCGACATCGGACCGGATCTGCAATACGTCTTGAGCAACCGCGACAAATACCTCATGCCCTTGCAGAAAAGCAGTCGTAAGGTGCTTATTTGCATCACAGGCGGAAATACGGGACTTGGATTCTGCAATATGACCGACGAGCAGACCGCTGATTTTGTTTTCCAGCTTAAATATGTGGTGGAAACATATAAGTTGGACGGCGTAAACTACTTCGACATCGAAGCGTCCTACGGCAAAGACGGTATGCCCGGTGTAAATCCCGCATCCTACGCCAAACTGATAAAGGCGACAAAGGAAGCATTGGGCGACGGCAAACTCGTCACCGTGGCCTGCGACGCGGAGAGCACCGACCTGCTCGCTACGGCACACGACGGCATCGAAGCCGGAAAATACATCGACTATGCCTGGTCGGGAATTTTCGATGAAGTCGTGGATGCTTACACCGACGGTGCAAAGCTCAAACCCATTGCCGGGCTGGAGCAATCCAAATACGGCGGCGCGCTGCTGAAAACGCACAATACGCAGGAAAGCGCACAATTAAATCCAATTTTGACTCCAGCGGTTAAATCGCTGTACCGCGAAACCCAATCGGGGAACGTATTCGCATTCTGGGATATGCCGACAAACTCGGCAGGATATGAAGAAGGCCCCAAAAGCGCTTTCAATATAGTGGCAGATGCAGTTACCGATTGGGATTGGGAATACGACGGAATGATACTATTGATAAACGTAAATTTGGATTTTAACAATTACGGGAACTTCAGAAAAGACTGGTAAAAAACCACTTTAACTACAACCTATAATTCTCAAACCTCAACCTTTTAACCAAAATTAACCTTATGAAAAGACAATTCTTATTCGCAGCCTGCACCTTGTTCGCTGCATCCGCATTGTTGATGACCTCGTGCCAGCAGGCCGAGGAACCCATCGCAAACGACCCGACCGATCAGGCCGGCCCGATGACCCGCGCGGCAACGCTCGGCAACTTCTACCGCGTTGTTTACGTCGAAGTAAACGACGTCAATCCGCTCAACGCAGGAGAATATCTCCTGTCGGACGGCACTCCGTTCTTTACGCACGTCATTCTCTTTGCATCCAACATCCGCGGCGACGCATCGGGCAATGTCCACAACTACAACAACCCGAACAACGCCGCAATCCTCGCAAATCCCGCCAAGTACATCGCGCCGCTCCAGGCAAAAGGTATCAAGGTCATCATGGGCAACCTCGGCGACCACACCGGTGCCGGATTCGCCAACCTTACCGCAGCACAAATCGGTACTTACACGGATGATCTGGTTGCCTACGACAATATCGTAGACGGCTACGATTTTGACGACGAGTGGGCGGAGTACGGAACCCGCGGCTATCCGAATGCTAACAGCACTTCGTACAGCAACATGATTATCGCGCTGGCAGGCAAGACCAACAAGTCGATCAGCGTATTCGATTGGGGTAACACCGGTACGCTCTCATCCACGGCTATCAGCCATCTCGATTGGGGCTGCCAGGGTTCGCTGAACGGCTATGGGTTCAATTCGTCGTTCGCGGCTGGCAAATACCTGCCGCTGTTCGTAAACCTGACCAGTCCGCTTTCGGACACCGCAATCAGATCTCGCACAACGCAGGCCAAGAACGCCGATGCACGTGGTATCTGTTTCTTCAACCTGCCGATGTCGCCCTATCGCCTTTCGTCGTTTAACGCAGCAGCCCAGGCTTTCGGGGAAACCGTTTCGCACACCGGAAAGACCTACTCGAAAGACTATGGCAATTAATGTTTTACGCGAAATGAGAAGAAATAGGTTGTGATTAAAGTATCCGCGCACCACTTTCGCGGTGCGCGGTTTTTCATCCGAAACAAACAACAGCCATGAAAAAGACAATGATAACGTGTATGTTGTCGCAGCAGCGGCATACACATTTACATTTACAGCCTGCAATAGTGCAGAAGAACCCGTCATAGCCCAACCGGACGGACAAACTGCCCCCATGACCCGCGCGGCGACAATAGAAAACTTCGCCCGGTAACGAAGGGTCGAACGAACGCGGGGACATGCGAATGCTTCGCCGCATGCGACGATACGGCGGCTACATCAGCCACAGTTTCCTTGCCGGCACGCGGGGACAGTTTATATGATGGGCGGAAAAGATTCGAAAAACGGGGGTGGGAGTACGGATCCCATCCCCCTACCCAAAATATTGCCTTATGAAATTCGACGAATGGGCGTATCAATTCACAGGAACGCAATAAACGTACCTTGCCGTTTGCTGAATGACGGCGTAAAGATATAACATTTCGGTTATAATCGTGGAATTGGCTGAATAGACCGAAAAAAAGAACAGCCGGATAATAACCATGCCAAGTCAATCCATCTCGCCCGGCTGCTCCCGCAGGTGCGCGCGCATACCTGTTTACCACCGAACCACGGCAGGCGCTTGCCGCCGGAACATACCGATTCCGTCCGCTCCCGGTTCGGGGGCGGATGCAATCCGCAGGTGCGGCGACAGTACGCAAGGACGGCAGGACGCCACGGGTTTCCATAAATTCAGGGGATGAATTTGAAGCTGGATTTTGCGCCCCGGACAGGCATAAAAAAGGGGCGCGGTGTCAACTTTCCATCGAAGGTCTTGGAGAAACCATTGCGCGGAAGCTGTCCTGCGCCTTGTCGTCCTGCTCGCAAAAAGCAAGCAGGACATAACAAGGACTGACAACCATTATACCGCGCTAAACATCTTCCGAAGAAGTCTCCAAGTTTTCGATGGTATAAAGGGTTGTTTACCCTTTATAGTTATGTCCGTCGGCTATGCCGAGTTGTGATAATTCCTTAAAGTTTGCATGGTAGTTGCTTTTTCAGTTTGTTTTCGACAGCTGATGCCGCCCCTCTACAACAAAACTGCTTAAAGGAATTGTAAAGTTAAACAACGCGCTTTCGGAGGGCCATTATTTTTATGCGGATATTCTCACACAGGGTGTTGTACTTTACGATTCGGGGGAATCAGTTAGCCACTCCGCGCGAACTGAATTTTTGCGAGATTGAGAAAAAGGCGCAAAAGTATTACGACAAGAAATTTGCGAGTGCAACGGATTTTTTATTCCATACTAAAATTGCGTATGATCGAAAAACTTATCCAATGACCTCTTTTATGTTGCACCAAGCGACTGAATATTTTATAAAGACTATCCCGTTGGTATTCGCTCTTTACGGTCATAAGGAACATGACCTTGAATTTCTGATTGAGAAATGCAAGATTTACACAATGGAATTGGCAAAAGTCTTTCTCCGCGACACACCGGAAGAAAAACGCCTGTTCGAACTTTTAAGAAGCGCTTACGTCGAAGCCCGGTATACCGATGATTTCGTCGTCACCAAAGAGGATATCGACGCGCTTATGCCGAAAGTCGAACTGCTCCGCGACGTTGTGGAAAATGTTTGCCGGAAACAATTCGACTACTACAAACAGAAAATAGCCCAATAAACGAAACCGCCCTGCCCCTCAAACCCGAACAATAGAAATAACAGTTATCCAAAATAAGATTTACGACATCCGGACAAAGCGGCAAAAATCATCTTTGCCGCTTGCTTTTACCGAACAAGGTGTGGCCACGTTGTCCGCACTATTGCGGCAAACATACAAATTAACAAAAGAAAACAACACGCCACAAACGGGCCACAAACAGGCCGGGGCAGCATCCCGGGCACAAAACCGGACAAAAACCACGGCAGAATGCCGACCGGCGGATTTCAATCCGGTTTACCAAAACGGCCGGGATCCGAGCGCATAAACCGCTGTTTATAAACACCTTTCCAAAAAAGTATATTTACTTTACCTCTAACATACCCGGGATATAATCCCGGGTTACATTTTTATTAAGTTACTTTGTAAAAGTGGAATTACGCAATGTTCCGAAACCTACAAACCAAACTTAAATACGACCATGGACTCATTTTACAACGGGTTTGCATCCGTGTGCAAGGCAGCCCGGACGATTTTCGGAAGGACAGGGGATATGCGGCACGGCACATCGTACCGCCGGAAGCCGAAAGTCATAACGGCGCTGTGCCTGGCCCTGCTCCTGCTCGCATCGGGCACCCCCGTCCGCTCCCAGCAACGGGTTTATTTCGTCGACGGATACCACGGGGGCGTCTACGGCCACTACCCGGTCGCCTGGAAAACCCGCTTCATCACCGACCAGATGGCCGCGCATCCCGAATGGAGGATCGGGCTGGAGATCGAACCCGAGACGTGGGACACCGTCGAGGTGCGTACGCCGGCCGACTACGCCCGCTTCAAGGCGATCGCCGCCGACAGGCGCGTCGAATTCACCAACCCGTCCTATGCCCAGCCCTACTGCTACAACATCTCGGGCGAAAGCATCATCCGGCAGTTCGGATACGGCATGCGGAAGATCCGCAGTCATTTCCCCGACGTGGAGTTCGTCACCTACTCCGTCGAGGAGCCGTGCTTCACCAGCTGCCTGCCGCAAATCCTGAAACTCTACGGGTTCAAATACGCCTCCCTGAAGTGTCCGAATACCTGCTGGGGCGGGTACACGGCGCCCTACGGCGGCGAACTGGTCAACTGGGTCGGCCCCGACGGCAGTTCGATCCTCACTTCGCCGCGCCATGCCTGCGAAGAGCTCCAGAAAAACTCGGTGTGGCAGACCACGGCATGGGGCAATGAGAAGGAGTACCTCGACGCCTGCATCGCATACGGCATCGCCCACCCCGTGGGGATGTGCTACCAGGATGCGGGATGGAAATACGGCCCCTGGATCGGGTCAGGCGACAGCATCCGCAACAACTCGGTCTACGTCACGTGGCGGGAGTATTTCGAACGGGTGACCGACGGCAGGAGCTCCGACGACTACCGCATGCCGCAGGAAGATGTCCGCGTAAGCCTCATGTGGGGCAGCCAGGTCTTGCAGCGCATCGCGCAGCAGGTGCGCGAATCGGAGAACAAGCTTGTCATGGCCGAAAAGGCGGGGGTCATCGCCAACCTCGTGAACGGCTACCGCTACGGGCAGGCAACGCTCGACGAGGGCTGGCGGACGCTGATGCTCGCCCAGCACCACGACTCGTGGATCGTACCTTACAACGGGCTCAACAGGCAGGGGACATGGGCGCAGCACATCCGCCGCTGGACGGCCGCCACCGACTCGCTGTGCGACGGGGTGATCGCCGATGCGCTGCAAAGCTTCGCGGCACCGAGCGGCGACGGCCAGACAACCTACCTGCGCGTCTGCAACACGCTCGGCAGCCCCCGCCGCGAAACGGTGTCGGCGACGCTGCCCGAAGGCCTCGGCGACGGGGAGCTGGCAGTGACAAACGCCAAAGGCAAACGGGTTCCGCATGCCATCGTCCCGACGGCGGGCGGGCGGCGGCTCCTGTTCGAAGCCTCCGTCCCGGCATTCGGGTACACGACCTACACTGTAAAAAAGACATCCGGCAACGCGGCCGCGGCCGCACCCCGCCAGATAGGGGCGGACGAATACATCCTCGAGAACGACATGTACCGGATCGTGATCGACCCTGCACGGGGAGGCACCATCACGAGCCTCGTCGCAAAAAAGGAGGGCGGGAAGGAATTCGCCGACCCGCAGCACCGGTTCGCCTTCGGCGAGTTGCGGGGATTCTTCTACGACCAGGGGCAGTTCCACTCCTCGGCACAGTCCCCGGCCACCGTGACCGTACTCTGCGACAACGAGCTGGAAAAGAGCGTCCGCATCAGCGGCCGGATCGACACGCACCCCTTCACGCAGACGATCACGCTCCGCAAGGGCGAACGGAAGATCGGTTTCGACCTGAAGATCGACTGGCAGCACAATGTCGGCATCGGGGCATTCCGCCAGAAGGACGGCTTCAACAACAACCACAGGGCATTCTACGACGACCGTTTCAACCTCAACATCCTCTTCCCGGTCGCCCTCGACGCCCCCGCGCTGTATAAGGACGCACCTTTCGACGTCTGCAAAAGCACGCTGGAAAACACCCACTTCACCACCTGGGACAACATCAAGCACAACGTCATCCTGCACTGGGTAGACCTCGCGGAGCGGGACGGCGGCTACGGCTTGGCGCTCCTCTCCGACCACACGACCTCCTATTCCTACGGCGCAGACGCCCCGCTGGGACTTACGGTGCAATACTCCGGCAACGGGCTCTGGGGGCGCGACTACCCCATCGACGGCCCGACGCACATCCGGTTCGCCGTCGTACCCCACCGCAGGGCATGGGACGCCGCAGGCATCCAGGAGGAGAACCGGCGCTGGAACGAACCGCTGCTCTGCACGTTTGCAGCGCAGGCCGCCGCTGACGAAGCCTCGCTGATCGACGCGGCGGGCACGGGCTATGAGATTTCGGCCGCCTACCTCGACAGGGAGCAGATCGTCGTGCGCCTGTTCAACGCCGACGGCGACGGCACCCCGCAGAAAATCAGGTTCGCCTTCCCGCTTTCGAAGGTCGAGCAGACCGACCTGAACGGGAACGCGACGGCCGCCTGCGCCATCCGCAAGCGGGGCGGCGTATCGGAAATCGAGGTGGCGATGCCCCGCTTCGGACTGAAAACCCTTCGACTGACAAAATAAGACCAAGCCATGCACTACCGCAACATTCCCAAGACCTTACTCTTCCTCTTATTATGCTGCCCGTCCATGGGGCTCACCGGCTGCTCCGCGGTCGTGCAGGGCGACACGGGCAGCTTCTCGCCGGCCGACTACGTGAACCCCTTCATCGGGGCGAGCACCAGCACGAGCGCCGCGGGCGTCTACCACGGGCTGGGCAAGACCTTCCCCGGGGCGACGACGCCCTACGGCATGGTGCAGGTCAGCCCCAACACCATCACGGGCGGGGACAACAGCCCCGGGTACAGCTACGAGCACACGACCATCGAAGGGTTCGCCTTCACGCAGATGAGCGGCGTGGGCTGGTTCGGCGACCTGGGCAACCTGCTGGTCATGCCGACGACCGGCCCGCTGCAAAAGATCGCGGGCAGGGAGGACGGCTCGATCGGGGGTTACCGTTCCCATTACGACAAGGCCACGGAAACCGCGCGCGCGGGGTATTACAGCGCCCTGCTGACCGACTACGGCATCCGTGCCGAAAGTTCGGCGACCCCGCACTGCGGCATCCTGCGCTTCACCTTTCCCGAGGGCGAACAGTCGCGCATCCAGATCGACCTGGCGCGCCGCGTCGGCGGCACGGCCGAGCGGCAATACATCGAGGTGGTGGACAAGCACACCATCGCCGGGTGGATGAAATGCACCCCCGCCACGGGCGGCTGGGGCAACGGCGAGGGACAGGCCGACTATACGGTCTATTTCTACGCACAGGTGGACAAGCCGATGGAAAACTACGGGTTCTGGAGCGCCGACATCCCCGACGACTGGGTACGCAAGCGCGACGAGGTGGTCAGCGTCCCCTACCTGCAGCGCGTAGCCGCGGCGCCCGTCGTCACGGGCATCGACCGCATCGAAGGCAAGCACATCGGCTTCTACACCGAATTCGGGACGCGGCAGGACGAGCAGGTCATCCTTCGTGCGGGCATCTCGTTCGTCGACATGGAGGGCGCCCGAAAGAATTTCGAGGCCGAGATCGCCGGCAAGGCGTTCGACCAGGTTGCCCGCGAGGCGCGCGAGCTGTGGAACCGGGAACTGGCGCGCATCCGCATCGACGGGGGCAGTGACCGGCAAAAGACGATCTTCTACACGGCGCTCTACCACACGATGATCGACCCCCGCATCTACACCGACGCCGACGGGCGCTACCCGGGGGCGGACGGCAGAATCCATACCACGGGAGGCAGGTTCACCAAACGCACGATCTTCAGCGGCTGGGACGTGTTCCGCAGCCAGATGCCGTTGCAGACCATCATCAACCCGCAACTGGTCAGCGACCTCGTGAACTCGCTCGTCACGATGGCCGACGAGAGCGGGCGCCACTATTTCGAGCGCTGGGAGATCGTCAACGCCTACTCGGGCTGCATGCTGGGCAACCCGGCGCTGTCGGTACTGGCCGACGCCTATGCCAAGGGCATCCGCAGCTACGACGTCGAGAAGGCCTACCGCTATGCCGTGAACTCCTCGAAGCGTTTCGGCAACGACCCGCTGGGCTACACCCCCTCGGAACTGTGCATTTCGCACACGCTCGAATACGCCTATGCCGACTGGTGCATCTCGCGCCTGGCCGAGCAGTTGGGCAAGCGGGAAGACGCCGCCCTGTACGCCGCCAAAGGGCAGGCCTACCGCAATATCTTCGACCGGGAGAAAGGCTGGTTCCGCCCGCGCCGCGCCGACGGAGCGTGGGAGCCGTGGCCCGGGAACGCCCGCACCACCGAGTGGTACGGCTGCATCGAGTCGAACCCCTATCAGCAGGGGTGGTTCGTGCCGCACGACGTCGAGGGCATGGTCGAGCTGATGGGCGGGCGCGAAGCCGTGCTGTGCGACCTCACCGAGTTCTTCGACAAAACCCCGTCGGACATGCTCTGGAACGACTACTACAACCACGCCAACGAACCCGTCCACCTCGTGCCGTTCCTCTTCAACCGGCTCGGGCAGCCGTGGCAGACCCAGAAATGGACGCGCCATATCTGCGAAAAGGCCTACGCCGACAAGGTCGAGGGGATCGTGGGCAACGAGGACGCCGGACAGATGTCGGCCTGGTACGTGCTTGCGGCCGCGGGCCTGCATCCCGCCTGCCCGGGCGACACGCGGATGGAGATCACCAGCCCCGTCTTCGACCGCATCGAACTGCGCCTCGACCCGGCCTACGCACCGGGCGGGACATTCACCGTCGTGGCGCACGGCAACAGCCCCTCGAACGTCTACATACAGCGGGCGGTGCTCAACGGCAGGGAGCACACGGCATCCCACATCGACTTCGCCGACATTGCGGCCGGAGGGACGCTCGAACTCTACATGGGCGACACCCCCAACACCCGGTGGGGCATATAGGCAACAACAGGACGAACCTAATCATATCATTAATAACAGACGACAAACCTATGGAAAACACCGTCAACAAAGACCGCAGCCGGCTGCGGTCATCGCTCAGGCGGATCGCCGCGGCAGGCCTCTTCGGCCTCTGCTCGCTGTCGGCCGCCTTCGCACAGAAACAGGACTACGTGCAATACGTGAACACGCTGCAGGGCACCGACTCGAAATTCGAACTGAGCTACGGCAACACTTACGCCACGACCGGCATGCCCTACGGGATGCACACCTGGGGCGCACAGACCGGCCCCAACGGCGAAGGCTGGAAATACCAGTACTCGGTCGACAAGATCCGCGGATTCCAACAGGCGCACCAGTGCAGCCCGTGGATGAGCGACTATGCGGTCTATTCGCTCATGCCCGAGGTCGGGGAGCTAGTCGTAAACGAGGACGCGCGTGCGTCGAAATTCAGCCACGCCAACGAGATCGCCAAACCGCACTATTACCGGGTGACGCTCGACAACGGCATCACCACCGAAATGGCACCCACCACGCGCGGCGTGCACCTGCGCTTCACCTACCCCCGGAAAGGCGACGCCTACCTGGTGCTGGACGGCTATTTCGCCATGAGCGGAATGAAGATCGACCCCGCCAAACGGCAGATCTCGGGGTGGGTGAACAACCAGCGTTTCGTCAACCACCCCGAAACCTTCCGCAACTATTTCGTCATCCAGTTCGACCGGCCGTTCGAGGAGTACGGACTCTGGGAGAACGAGCATGACGAACGCTTCCCGGGCATGACCCAGGGCGAAGGCAAGGGCTACGGGGCCTACGTACGCTTCAAGGCCGGCACCAAAGTGCAGGCCAAGGCCGCCTCGTCCTACATCAGCCCCGAGCAGGCGCTGCTCACGCTCGACCGCGAACTGGGCGCCGACAAGAACCTCGAAGCGACCAAAAAACGCGGCGCCGAGACGTGGAACGCCCTGCTGGGCCGCATCGCGGTCGAAGGCGGCACCGACGAGGAGATCCGCACCTTCTATTCGTGCCTGTTCCGCGCCAACCTCTTCTCGCGCAAGTTCTACGAACGCGACGCCGAGGGCAACCCCTACTATTACAGCCCCTACGACGGCAAGGTACACGCCGGCTACATGTATACCGACAACGGTTTCTGGGATACGTTCCGTTCGCAGTTCCCGCTGACCAACATCCTGCACCCGACGATGCAGGGACGCTACATGAACGCCCTGCTGGCGGCACAGGAGCAGTGCGGCTGGCTGCCTTCGTGGTCGGCGCCCGGCGAGACGGGCGGCATGATCGGCAACCACGCCATTTCGCTGCTGACCGACGCATGGGCCAAAGGCATCCGCACGTTCGACCCCCAGAAGGCGCTGGAAGCCTACGCCAAGGAGGCGATGAACAAAGGCCCGTGGGGCGGTGCCAACGGCCGCGCGGGATGGAAGGAGTACTGGCAGCTGGGATACGTCTCCTACCCCGAGTCGATGGGCTCGACGGCACAGACGCTCGAATACGCCTACGACGATTTCTGCGGCTACCAGCTGGCGCGCATGACCGGCAACAAGTTCTACGAGGAGATCTTCTCGCGCGTGATGTATAACTACCGCAACGTCTTCGACAAGGAGTCGGGCTTCATGCGCGGCCGCCTCAAGGACGGCAGCTGACTCGCACCCTTCGACCCCTACGAGTGGGGCGGCCCCTACTGCGAAGGCAACGCCTGGCACTATAACTGGTTGGTATTCCACGACGTGCAGGGGCTCATCAACCTCTACGGCAGCGACGAAGCGTTCACCGCCAAGATCGACTCGGTATTCACCGTGCCGAACGTCATCCGTCCGGGCACCTACGGCGGCATGATCCACGAGATGAAGGAGATGGAACTGGCCGGCATGGGGCAGTACGCCCACGGCAACCAGCCCATCCAGCATATGATCTACCTGTACAGCTACGCCGGCCAGCCGTGGAAGACCCAATACTGGTCGCGGCAGATCACCGGGCGGCTCTACAACTCCTCGGAGCGCGGCTATCCGGGCGACGAAGACCAGGGCGGCATGTCCTCGTGGTATATTTTGAGTTCGCTGGGCATTTACAGCGTCTGCCCCGGCACCGACCAGTACGTATTGGGCAGCCCCGTATTCCGCAAGGCGACCATCACGATGGAGGACGGCCGGAAGTTCGTCATCGAGGCCGACGGTAACTCGCAGCAGAACGTCTATATCCAGTCCGCGACGCTCAACGGCAAGCCGCTCGACAAGAATTACATCACCTACAAGGACATCGCCGACGGCGGCGTCATGCGCCTGGTAATGGGCCCCGAGCCCAACAAGGAACGCGGCACGGGCAAGGATGCGGCTCCCTTCTCGCTTTCCAGACCAGAATGAACCGATCGACAACCGAAATTCCGAAGGACATGTTCAAATCCCTGAAAACAATATCCCTGTCGCTGGCGGCCCTCTTACTCGGGGCCGGCAGCGCCTGCGGGCAGCAAAGCGACAGCCACGCGCACAAGGTCAACACGCTGATCGGCACCCGGGGCGTGGGGCTGACCTCGGGTTACCTCTATCCCGGGGCGACCTACCCGTTCGGCATGGTACAGTTCACGCCGACCTATTTCGCCAAGCGGGGCGGGTTCGTCATCAACCAGTTGAGCGGCGGCGGGTGCAGCCACATGGGTAATTTCCCGACCTTCCCCGTAACGGGGAAACTCGACTCTTCGCCCGAAAACATCCTCGACTACCGGGTCGGCATCTGCGGCGAACAGGGCCATGCCGGCTACTACGAAGCCACCGTGCAGGAGGCGGTCAAGGCGCGGCTCACCGTCACCGAGCGCACGGGCATGGCCCGCTATGAATACCCCGCGGGAGAGGCGTTCGGCACCGTGATCATCGGCGCGGGCATCGCCGCCACGCCGATCGAACAGGCCGCCGTCGTCATCACCGGCCCCAACAGCTGCGAGGGCTATGCCGAAGGCGGCAACTTCTGCGGCGTACGCACCCCGTACAAGGTCTACTTCGTCGCCGAATTCGACGCGCGGGCCGTCACGACAGGCATCTGGAAAGGCGACAGGCTCACCCCCGGCGGACGTTTCGCCGAGGGGAGCGAATCGGGCGTCTACTTCACGTTCGACCTCACCGAGAACCGCAACGTACAGTACAAGATCGGCGTTTCGTACGTCTCGGTGGAGAACGCCCGCGCAAACCTCGCGGCCGAAAACGCCGGGTGGGATTTCGCGGCCGTGCAGCACGCCGCCGAACGGAGGTGGAACGACTACCTGGGGCTGATCGAGGCCGAAGGCACCAACCCCGACCGCACGACCCAGTTCTACACGCACCTCTACCGCGTATTGATCCACCCCAACGTATGCAGCGACGTGAACGGCGAGTACATGGGCGCCGATTTCCGGGTGCACCGAAGCCGTTCGAAGCAGTACACCTCGTTCAGCAACTGGGATACCTACCGCACGCAGATCCAGCTGCTCTCGATGCTGGCGCCCGACGTGGCGTCCGACGTGGTACTCTCGCACCAGCATTTCGCCGAGCAGTCGGGCGGCGCCTTTCCCCGCTGGGTGATGGCCAACATCGAGACCGGCATCATGCAGGGCGACCCCACGCCGATCCTGATCGCAAACGCCTGGGCGTTCGGCGCCCAGGACTACGACCCCTTCCCGCTGTTCCAGATCATGCGCAGGAACGCCGAGGTGCCGGGTGCCAAATCGCAGGACGTGGAGGAGCGCCCGGGCTTGAAACAATACCTCGAAAAAGGGTACTACAACGCTTCGGAGCAGCTCGAATACACCTCGTCGGACTTCGCCATCGGGCAGTTCGCGCTGCACGCCTGCGGCGACGAATTCGCCAGCTGGCGCTATTTCCACTACGCCCGCTCGTGGAAAAACCTCTACAACCCCCAGACCGGCTGGCTGCAGTCGCGCAATGCCGACGGGTCGTGGAAACCGCTCGGCGAAGACTGGCGCGAATCGACCTATAAAAACTATTTCTGGATGGTGCCCTACGACCTGGCGGGGCTGATCGAAACGATGGGCGGCAAGGCCGCGGCCGAAAAGCGGCTCGACGAATTCTTCGTGCGCCTCGACGCGGGGTACAACGACCCGTGGTTCGCCTCGGGCAACGAGCCGAGCTTCCATATCCCGTGGGTCTACAACTGGCTCGGACGGCCGGACAAGACCTCGAAGGTCATCAACCGCATCCTCAACGAGCAGTACACGAGCGCTCCCGACGGGCTGCCGGGCAACGACGACCTGGGCACGATGGGAGCCTGGTACGTCTTCGCATGCACGGGGCTCTACCCCATGATCCCCGGCGTAGGCGGCTTCACGCTCAGCACCCCGGTCTTCGACAAGGTGGTCATCCACCTCAAGCACGGCGACATCACCATCACCGGGGGCTCGGAGAAACAAATCTACACCACGGCGCTCAAACTCGACGGAAAACCCTACGGCAGCACATGGATCGGCTGGGATGCGCTCCGCAACGGCGCGACGCTGGAATATACGACCTCGGCCAAACCGTCCGGGAACTGGGGCCGGACACAACTGCCGCCCTCGTACGAATAAATCCGCTCACCAAAACACAACAAACCGCATAACCATGAAAAGAATCCTTCTATCCCTTGCGGCGGCGCTCTGCATGTGCGCTTCCGCCGCGGCGCAGACCGTAGCGCCGTTCAAGGACGGCGACCGCGCCGTATTCCTCGGCAACAGCATCACCGACGGCGGCCACTACCACTCCTACATCTGGCTCTATTACATGACCCGCTTCCCGTACATGGATCTGCGGGTGATGAACGCCGGCATCGGCGGCGAGACCGCAGGCGACATGTACAAGCGCCTTGACGGCGACGTTCTCAGCAAACGCCCCACGGTGCTGACCGTGACCTTCGGCATGAACGACACGGGCTACATGGAATACAACGGCGACGATGCCGAGGCGTTCGGCGAAAAGAAATACCGGGAGTGCTACGACAACTTCAAGAAGATGGAGACGCGCCTGCAAACCCTCGACGGCGTGCGGGTCGTGATGCTCGGGGGTTCGCCCTACGACGAAACGGCCCAAATCGAGAACAACGCCCCGCTGCGGGGCAAGAACGCCGTGATGGATCGCGTCGTCGGGTTCCAGAAGGAGTCGGCCGCAGCCAACGGCTGGGAGTTCGTGGATTTCAGCGCCCCGATGGTCGAAATCGGCCGGCGCGTGCAGGCCGGACAACCTTCGTTCTCGCTGTCGATGGGCGACCGCATCCACCCCGATAACGACGGGCACATGGTGATGGCCTACCTCTACCTCAAGGCACAGGGTTTTGCCGGCAGGGAGGTGGCCGACGTGCAGATCGACGCGGCAAAAACGAAGGTTCTCAAGGCCGGCAACTGCGAGATCACCGGCCTGCGCAGGAACGGCCGCGAAATCTCGTTCGACTACCTGGCCGAAGCCCTGCCCTACCCGCTCGACACCTTAACGCACGGGATGGGATCCAAGCGCAGCCAGGCCGAGGCCACGAAGCTGGTTCCCTTCATCGAGGAGATGAACCGCGAAATGCTGACCGTCAAGGGGCTGAAAGGCGACTACACGCTTTACATCGACGGCGAGCGGATCGGCACCTGGAGCGGCAAACAACTGGGCGAAGGCATCAACCTCGCCGAGCTGCAGACGCCGCAGTACCGGCAGGCGATGGAGGTGATGCACCTGAACGAATACCGCTGGGAAATCGAACGCAACTTCCGCGACTACGCCTGGGTGCAGTACGATTTCTTCCAGAACAAGGGGCTGCTCGACGCCAACGACGCACGTGCCGTGCGCGTGCTCGACGCGGAAAAAGGAAAGAACATCTGGCTCCAGATCCACCGCGAAAACTACGCCAAGCTCATGCTCCCGCATGTCCGCGAGGCACGCGCGCAGCAGATGGAACTGCTCGTGGAGACCATCTACGAGATCAACAAGCCGCAGACGCGCAAGGTCGTACTGCGCCCGAACTGATCCGGGCAGGCTGCAAACAAGTGAAGGGGAGGCCGATGCGGCCTCCCCTTGTTTTGTCCGGATGCTCCCGGTGGCGGCGTGCATCCGCCCCACGACCGAGGGCGGGGCGGGATTTACTCCTTGTCCTTCCCCAGCGAAGCCTCGTAGGCCCTGCGCAGCGCGAGCAGCTCCTGCGCCTTTTCGGGGTACCTGTCGATCAGGTTCTCCGATTCGGTGCGGTCGATCTTCAGGTTGGTCAGGTACAGCCCTTCGAGTGTCTTGTTCCTGTCGTTGGGCAACACGTCGATCGCATTGCAGATCAGCTTCCAGTCGCCCCGGCGCACGGCCCGCTGCTTACCGGAATCGAAGTGCAGCACGTCGTGCGGCGAAGCTTCGGCTCCGTCGCGGATCAGCGGCACGATGCCCACCCCGTCGACATCGATCCCCGAGGCATCCAGCCCGCACAGGTCGAGCAGCGTCGGGAACCAGTCGATATTCATCGCCACCTGCTCCCGGACTTCCCCTGCCGGAAGGTGCCCCGGCCAGCAACAGGCCGCCGGCACCCTGCATGAGTTGTCTCCTATCCATATCGGTCGATTTTTCAAGGCAAGGTAAACATGGCCGCACACGGCGGCAGCATTCCCGATACGGGCGGGGCCCCATACCCGGGGGCACAGGCCGGGCCTGTACCCTCCGGCAGCGGCGGAGCCCCTCCGCGCATCGTCCCGGCCCGGGGCTGTCCCTCTTGCCCCCGAGCCGGGTATTCTATTCCGCCTCGGCCCTGTCGAGCGCCCGGATGATGTTCCGGGAGATGCCGATCGAGACGAGCTGGATGATCCCGATGATGAGCAGCGCATAGCGGATCGCAAAGGTATCCGACAGGCAGATCGTCAGGACGATGAACAGCCCGCACCCGAAGAAACGGCCGAGGTAAAGGGCGAATTCGTGGACGAAAATATAGGCGTAGGAGTTGCGGTTCTCCTTCCGGCTCACGTAGTCGATGACCCGCAACTGGATCGGGAAATAGCCCAGATCCATCAGCGGACGCCCCATCACCAGGCACAGCATGAAGACGATCGCGCCCGTTGCCGAATAGAGCACGGCATTGAACGCCCCGCCCAGTGCGAAGAGCAGCAGGCCCGAGGAGAAGATCAGCACCCGGTGCCTGGCCGAAGCGAAGCGCCCCAGCAGGTAGAGCAGCACGGCCGAGACGATGGCGCTGACCGATTGCAGCGTCCCGAGCGTGGATTCGTTCCCGACGAGCGTCATGACCAGCATCGACGGCGCCGTGACGATGTATCCCTGGGCGATCCCCTTCAGGACGGCAAGGCGCATCATCTTGTTCCACAGCACATCGAAGCGCAGATAGATGAACCGCTCCTTCGGGGGATTGGAGAACCTGCCGCGGAATACGACGGCCGAAGCGATGATCGTAAGCGCGAAAACGAAGAGGGTCACCAGTTTATAGGCCAGGTTGATATTTCCCCCGAGCCAGTTGTGGTCGGCCGTGGCGCCCAGGAACGCCCCGATCATACCGGGCACGACGACGCCGGCGACGGTGTTGAAGAAACTTTCCAGACCGTAGTAATAGTTGCGGTTGCCGTCGTCGGTGGAATTCAGGGCGAGAAAATCGCGGTTGGCCCAGAAAAAGCCGTACGATAGCCCCATGATAAGTCCCGCCACGACGATCCCGGCCAGGTCGAGCGTTTCGAGCGACATCATCACGGCCATCGAAACGCCGCTCAGCAGCATCCCGAACGAATAGAGGTGCGAAATCCGGATGCGGCGCATGAGAAAGCCGTTCACCAGGAAGGTGAGCGGGATGCCCGTGTAGACGGCCAGCTGGTAGCCCACCACATACGCCAGCTCCGAACTGTTGCGCATGATGTAAGTGCCGACAAAAAGTTCCACGACGGGGAGGACGAACGCATACAGCATGTTCGTCAGCAGGAGTATCCGCATGTTGAACGGATAGGTTCCGAAATGCCGGATTTCCGAGAAAGCCCTGCCGAGAATGCCGTTGCCCGAGGTCGAGACGGTTGTTTCTTTCATGTCAGTAGTTTAGTATTGCCTTGCAAAATTAAGCCCCCGGGGGCGTTGCAAGGTATACTATTGTAACCGAAACGTATCTTCACGCCGGGAAACGGCACTTTTGCCCGCTCAGCGCTCTTTTTCGCGCATCTCCCTGGGCGACATGTGGTATATTTTGGCGAACTCGCGGTAGAAGTAGGACTTGTTGTTGAAACCCGCGCAGAACATGATTTCCTGGATGGTCATGTTGGTCGTCCGGAGCAGATGCGTCGCATGGCTGATCTTCACCGAGCGGATATATTCGCTCGGCGTCATCTGCGTGATCTCGCGGATCTTGCGGTAGAGGCTCATGCGGCTCACGCACATCTTGTCGCACAGGAAATTCAGCGACAGGTTCTCGTCGGTCATGTTCTGCTCGATGATCCCGGCCAGCTGTACGATGAACTTCTTGTCGTCGGCGTCGATCGTATTCCCCTCGTAGACGTCCGACGAGGAGATCACGGAATTGTAGTAATCCCTCAGCGAGAGGCGGTTGTTGAGTATCTGATGCACGACGGCCAGCAGGTGCTTGGGGTGGAACGGCTTGGAGATATAGGCGTCGCCGCCCAGCTCGTAGCCGCGGATTTCCTGTTCGACATCGTTCTTGAAGGAGAGGAACACGAACGGAATATATTTGGTGATCTCGTTGCCCTTGAGGTATTCGAGCAATTCGAGCCCGTCCACGTTCGGCATACTGACATCGCTGATAATCAGGTCGGGGCGTTTGTGTTTGAGGATCTCGATGGCCTCCGTCCCGTCGGCGGCCTGGATGACGGAATATTCGTCGGAGAGTATCTCGGCGATCAGGTCGCGGATCTGCTTTTCGTCGTCCACCACCAGGATCGAGGCCCCCGCGGCACGCGACTCTCGGGCCTGCCCCGTCCGCATGTCCTCGACGTCGGGCAGCGGATAATCGGGCACGCTCTTCTGTTCGGGTTCGGTCACCAGGTCGCGGCTCACCTCGGGCAACGACAGGGTGAAGGTGGTATATTCGCCGGGGTTGCTGCTCACCGTGATATTTCCCGACAGCATGTCGGCCAGACTCTTGGCGAGCGCCAGCCCGATGCCGTTGCGCATGACCTTGCCCTCGTTGGCCTGCCGTTCGAAATTGTCGAGTATCTCGAAGCGGTTGAAGACATTGCCGATGTCCTCGGGCTTGATACCCTTGCCCGAGTTCCTGACCCTCACGGTCGTACGGCCGGCCTCCGCACGCAGCGCGATGCTGATGTATCCGCCTGCGGGCGTATATTTATAGGCATTGGAAACCAGGTTGTAGAGGATTTTCTCCAGTGCCCCCTGGTCGCTCACGAGGATGACCTCCTGCGCCGGGAAGTCGATGCGCAGGTCGATGCGCCGCTGCTCGTTGACCTCGTTGAAATTGTCGGCAATGGTCGAAATCAGCTCCGTGACGTTGACCATGACGTAGCGGGGCGTGTAATGCCCGGTCTCGACCCGCCGGAACTCCATCAACTCGCCGATCAGGCGCTGCATGCGCGCCGCGTTGTTCTTCACGATGCGGACATGCTTGGCGACGTCGGGCGCGAGGCTGTAACTGTCGAGCAGCTGCTCGCCCGACCCGTAGATCAGCGTCAGGGGGGTGCAGAACTCGTGGGCGATGCTGGTGAAAAAGCGGAGTTTCGCCTCGTAGTTGTCGCTCTGCTGCTGCCGGCTCATCGACTCCATCAGCAGCCTGCGCCGCTGCTCGATCCGGTCGTTGACCACGAACCAGACGACGTACAGCACCACGAACGAGAGCAACAGGTAGACCATGTAGGCCCACACCGTGTTCCACCACGGCGGACGCACCCGGATATGCAGCGAAGCGGTATTGTCGCTCCAGATTTTGTCGCCGTTGGTACATCGCACGCAGAATTCATAGGCCCCGGGCGGCACGTTGGTGAACACCGCCGTGTTGTCGGTGCCGATCTCCACCCAGTCGTCGTTGAACCCCTTGAGGATGTAGGCGTATTCGCAGTTGCCGTTGCGGATGTATTCCAGCGCAGAGAACTGGATGCTGAAAAAGTTTTCGCTGTGCGACAGGACGATCTCGCGGTCGGCACGGAATCCGGGCACGGGCGTCTGCTTGATCAGGAAATTGTTGAGCTGCACGGCCGGGGCATACGTCCGCACGCGGATGTCGCGGGGATCGAACCGGTTGAACCCGGCCACTCCGCCGAAGTACATCCTGCCGTCGCGCGAACGGTAATAGGCACCGTCGGAAAATTCGTTGCTCTGCAACTCCTCGTTGTTGTAATAGCTGATTATCCGGTTGTCGGCAGGGTTCAGCTGCGCCAGCCCCTTGTTGGTACTGAGCCAAAGGTTGCCCGAGTCGTCCTCCAGGATACCGTGGATGGTGTTGTTCGGCAGCCCGTCCTTTTCGATATACCAGCGGAAACCGCCCCGTCCCCCTGCGGTGGGGCTGAGCCGGTTCAGACCGTAGCTCGTCCCGATCCAGAGCGTCGAGTCGCGCCCGGCGTAGAGCGACAGGATGTCGTTGCTGCTGATCGGATAATCGCCCGAGGAGGTCGTGTAATGGGTAAACTTGCCGCTGCGGGTGTCGAAGAGGTTCAACCCGCCGCCGCGCGTTCCGACCCACAGTTTTCCGCCGCCGGCCGGGACGATCGCGAACACCGTATTGTTGCTCAGCGAGGTGGTGTCCTTCTTGTCGTTGACATAGACCCGCTGCCGTCTGATTTCGTAACGCCCGCCCGCCTCGGCCAGTTGCAGCCCGATCAGCCCGTAGCCGTTCGTCCCGAGCCACACGCAGCCGTCCGACGGATCGCGGTAAATCGCATACACCGAACCGAAATAGGTGCCCGGGACGGGTTTGATGGACGAGATGCGCCCCGTGGCACACGAAAGCACATCGAGCCCGGCGCCGTCGTGCCCGATGAACAGGTCGTCGCCGAATCCCCAGGCGAGGGCGTAGACGGAATTATTACCCAGTCCCCCGGATACGTCGCAGACCGCGCCCCGGCTCCCGTCGGGACGCAACATGCCGATGCCGTTGCCTTTCGTGGCGACATAGACGTTCCCGCGGCTGTCCTCGCAGAAGGCGCGCACGGGGCAATTCCTGTCGCCGAAAATCCGGCTGTTGGGAACCTTGTCGAACTGGATGCCGTCGTTGTATACCTGGAAGACGCCCTGCCCGTCGCTGCCGACCCACAGGATGTCCTGACTGCCGTAGCAAAACGAAAGGATGTTGATGCCGGGCATTTGCGACATCCGGCGGAACGTCCGCCCGGACATGTCGCAGACATACATGTCCGGCGTCCCGGTCGCTACCAGCAGGTAATCGTCGCCATATTGGGCGATAGCGCGCACCTCACGACCCGGGGGGGGGAATTTGCCCACTGCAGCCAGCTCCCCGTCGCGGCGCTCGTAGCGGTAAATTTCCGCATCGGCCGTAACCAGGTAGAGCGCCGTCCGGCTGTCGAACACCGACTTGACCCCGCCTTCGGGGAAGAGCCCGACCTTTTCCCGCACCTCCATGCTTCCCGTCGCGGACAGCTCGTAACGGATCCGAACCAGCTCCTCCTGCACGGTATGCAGCAGCAGGGTATTCTGTCCGCCGTAGTAAACGGCACGTATCTCCGAAGAGTTGAACTGCGGGACATTGAGTGCCGAAAGCCGGCCCAGCGCCTTGTCGTAGCAGGCGATGCCCCACCCCGTGGCGGCACAGAAGATGGTGCCGTCGGCCGCGGCCGCGACCGAGAACACCTGCTCGGCCGTGGGGCCGTTGTCCTCGTAGCCGGGGTAGAAGCGTTCGATGCGGTCGTTTTCCACGTCGATGCGGTTGATCCCGTAGTCGGTGGCGACCCAGAGGATGCCCTTCGCCTCCTCGACGATGTTGCGGATGACGTTGTTCGAAATCGTATTCGCATTGTCCGGCGCGAACTTGTAAGTCCTGAAGCCGTAACCGTTGTAGGCATTCAGGCCGTCCCATGTCCCGAACCACATCATCAGAGTCGAATCCTGATAGATGCAGTTGACTGAACTGTTCGACAACCCGTCCGCGCTGGTCAGCGTATCGTACTTGAGGGAGGCCACGGCGGAAGGCATGGCAACCCAAACCGCCGCCAGCAACAGGAAAATCAACTTTTTCGACATAACGCTTCGCATGTTGTCACAAAGATATGTTTTTATACGGAACCGTAAAATCAATCGGCAGGCCGTTTCCCAAAAAAGCGGGAAGCCGGGGCGGATCATCCGCCCCGCTACCAGACGGGAAAGCCATGGCAGGGCGCGCCCTGCCATGACCCCGCGTAGGTTCCGTCCGCGCAGTTTGCCGCCCAAATGGCCGGATCCGGCCCGGAAGCGGCGACGGACGGTTCCCTAATAGCGTTTCGCGCCGTCCGTCCAGTCGTCGGTGCGGAACGGCCCGGCCGGAAGCCCGGCGCCGTTACAGAGGTTGCAGACCGGGTTGTTGGCCCAGGCATAGCGCACCCCGACGGGGAAGCGTACCCCGTCCGAAGAGACGACGACCGTACTGCCTTCGATAACGGCCCTGGCGGCATGGAACTTATGGTCGGGGCCGGCGATATAGAACCCCCTGACGGGGCCGCCGTCGGAGGTCTTGAGCCCCTTGTCCGTGTGCGAAAAGTCAATGCGGATCGTGTTGCCCTCGATACGGTAACCCTCGTATACGGGCCCCGAATAGGGAATCCGCTCGCCATAGGTCAATGCCCGCGCCACGAGCGAGAGGCGCCGGCCGACCGCCGGTTTGTTTTTCGGATGGAGGTCGTCGCCGTCACCCACGTCGATGCACACGGCCAGCCCCGTGTTCTCAAGGCGGAGCGCATGTTTCTGCGCCTCGCGCAACTCGGCCCACTCCGACTCCTCGGGGCCTTCCTGTGCCTTCATGTAGTTGGGAAGCTGCACGATGTAGAAGGGAAAGGCATATCCCCAGTGCTGCCGCCAGTCATGGATCATCAGCGGCAGCAGGTCGCGGTACTGCGCCGCGCGCGCCACGTTGGCCTCGCCCTGGTACCAGATGGCGCCGCGGATGGCATAGTCCACGAGCGGGTTGATCATCGCATTGAAGAGGAACGTCGGGTAGTTGGGTTCGGTGGCGGTGTTGACCGGCATGTCGGGGGCGTCGCCCAGCCCCATCGAGACCTTGTATTTCCATTGCCCAGCCAGCGGGAGTTTCTCCGAGTCCGATTTGGCGAGGGCGATGCTGTTCGCATCGCCGAAGATGCCGCCCTTGCCGCCCGTATCCATCACACGCACGGCAACGGTCGCCTTGCCGGCCTTGACCAGCGACGCGGGGATCTTATAGCTCCGGAAAGCCATGCAGCCCTCGGTATGCCCCACTTCGACGCCGTTGAAATAGGTGAAATCGTTGTCGTCTATGGCCGCAAGCGTGAGCGTCAGCTCCTTACCGGCCCAGCCGGCCGGGATCTCGACGTCCCTGCGCACCCACATAAAGCCGCTGAACCCGTCGAGGCCCTGATCCTGCACGAACCCCGGAACCGCGATCTCGCCCCACAACGAATCGTCGAACGAACTCTCGGCCCACACCGCTCGGCCGTCCTCGAACGCCATGTCGGCCTGCATCATCCGGAGGCGCCACTCGTCCATGTCGTCGTGGAACATCCTGTTACGCGCCTCCCGGGATTCGGGGATCTGCTTCACCTTCTCGACGCGGGGACGGAAATAGGGCATCTCGGACAGCGCTTCGGCGCTCGTCCACGACTCGGCGTACGTCCCGCCCCAGCACGACTCGATCAATCCGATGGGTATGCCCAGGTTTTTATAGAGTTCCTTGCCGAAGAAGTAACCCGTCGCCGAAAAGTCGGCGATGTGTTCGCCCGAGCACACCTGCCAGCCGCCGTGGCGAACCGAAGCCTCGCCGAGCGGCACCGGGCTGGTGGTGTTGTCGATATGCAGCAGGCGGATATTCCCGTAGGCATCGGCCTCCTTCATCTCCTGTTCGTAGTTCAGCACCCGGTCGGCAACGCGCATCTCCATGTTGGACTGCCCCGAACAGAGCCAGACCTCGCCGATCAATACGTTTTTCAGTTCGACGGGTTTGCCGTCCGAAACCGTGACCGTATAGGGGCCGCCGGCCACGGGGGTCGACACGCGCACCTCCCAGCCGCCCGATGCGGCGGCCGTCGCCGCGTAGGTCTTGCCGTCCCACGAAGTGGTGACTTTCACGGCCTTGCCGGGTTTGGCCCTGCCCCAGATTTTCACATCGCTCTGTTGCTGCAGCACCATGTTGTCGGTGAAGATCGCCGGGAGCGTGACCTTGGCGGAGAGCTGCAGGGGCAGCACGGCCGCCAGCAGGAAAAGTATTCGTTTGAGATTCATGACAGCTTCGGATTAGTAGACGAAATAGTTTTTGTCGGTACCGTTCACCTTGTTGATGGCCGACACGATGATCTTCTCCATGACCTTATAGCCCTCGCCGTTGGGATGGCATCCCTCGGGCGAATATTCCGGGAGCATGGCGTTGTCCTTGTCGGCCATCGCCGAGAAATAGTCGACATACTCCACGCCCTCGGCCGAGTCCGCATACTTCCTGAGCATCGCGTTGAGCTTAGGGATGATCTTCCCGGGCTCCACCTGCGGCCGCCAGTTGTAGCGCACGCACGGCGTGACGGAGCACAGCAGCACCTTTATCCCGTTGAAGCGTGCCAGCTCGCACATCGAAACGATGTTCTGGTAGGTATTTTCCAGGGCGATGTACCCGTTGTTCATCGCAATATCGTTCGTCCCGGCCATGATCGCCACGCACTGCGGGTGCAGTTCGATCACGTCCTGGCGGCAGCGCACCAGCATTTCCGACGAGGTCTGCCCGCCGATGCCGCGGCCCAGGAAGTTGTTTTTCTGAAAGAACTCCGGGTGCTGGTTGAACCACCCCTCGGTGATGGAGTTACCCATGAAAACCACGTCGGGGCGCACGTCGCCCAGCGTTTTGTTCACCTGGGCATAGGCCCTGAGCCCCGCCCAGTCCCGGTAGAGAAGGTCGGAATAGGCCTGGCCGAAAACAACGCCCGCCCCAAACAGGCAAAGCGCACATAACAAGATCATTTTTTTCATTTCCGCAAAATATTAGATCGGTTCCACAAAGTTAAAAATTATCCGTCCGGAACGGCACTACGGGCTGCCCGAAGGCATCCCACAGGCGGCCGACGCTGCAATTCTTGAAATTATAGCGCAGGTACACGGGGCTGCCCACGTCGTAGTTCGAGACATAGAGCACCGTGGGGTCGGGGCGCCGGCGCACGGCCTTCGCGGGGCGGAACACCCCGTCGCTGCCGGCCAGCTCGAAGCCCTCGATCTCGCCCTTGACGAGGAACCCGCAGTCGCTGCCGTCGAAATGCACCCGCACGACACCGCCTTCGAGCACCTCCATCGACCTGAACCGCGGCCCGATGGTCTTGACCGCATCGCCGTAGCCGTAGTCCCGGCTCAGCGCCCAATAGGCCAGGCGCCGCGCGATGGGCTCCTTGCGGCTGGGATGCACGTTCCACGTCTCGTAGTCGTAGACCAGGTCGTTGGTGCAAACCATGCCCACGTTGTCGGTCATGTCCATCACCCGCGCTTGCTGCTCACGCACCAGCGCCTCGTTCACGTTCTCTTCGCCGTCCTCATGGGGTGCGATCTCGACGTAGTAGAACGGCTTGCGTTCGCCGCCCCACAACGCGCGCCAGTGGTCGATCATCGCCACCATTTTCTCGGCATAGTGAGTGCTGCGCCCGACATTCGAACAACCCTGGTACCAGCAAAACCCCTTGATCGCAAAGTTATGCAACGGGTAAATCATCCCGTTGTAAAGGATTTCGACCGTATTCATGCCGCTCTTCCCCTCGCGCGTGGCGACCGACGCCGGGTCGAAATCGGCGAACCCGCGTTGCAGCGACGCCGGGAACCACGCTTCGATCCACGTGCCGCCGCAACTGCTGTTGATGATCCCCACGGGGACGTTCAGCGCCCGGCGGAGGTTGCGGCCGAACAGGTAGCCGATGGCGCTGAAGGTCTTGACGCTCCCGGGCGAGGCTTCGCACCAGGCACCCGTCACATCCTCCCGGGGACGGAGCCCGCCGTCGATTTTCACCGAGAAGAGCCGCACGTCGGGATACTGCGCACTTTCGGCGATGATCTCCTGCGCATGCTCGATCGGGCAGTCGCGGCCTCCCTGCACGGGGATCTCCATGTTGGACTGCCCCGAACAGAGCCACACCTCGCCGATGAGGATATTCTTCAGCACGACGGGTTCGCCGTCGCCGTCGCCCAGGGCGATGCTGCGCGGCTCGAACGAGGCGGCCGGGGTTGCGACCATCACGCACCAGCGTCCCTTCTTGTCGGCCTGCGTCCGTACGGCGCCGCACCACGAGGGTGCGACGCTGACTTCGGCCTCGGGCGTCGCCCAGCCCCAGAGCTTCACTTCGCAGGACTGTTGCAGCACCATGTTGTCGCCCACGATGGCGGGCAGCTTGATTTTCGCTTCGGACGGCGCCCATGCCACGCACAGCAGGAGCACCAGCGCACAAAACCTTTTCATACCCGCAATCAATCGTTATAGGGCCTTGCGACCAGTTTGTAGGTATCCTCCCCGAGCAGCGACTCGTCGATCTCGATGTCGACCTTCCGGGCCTCGCCCCGCAGCAGCGTGAAGTAGTTGTCGTCCATGATGACCGGCAATATCTGCTCCCCGGTCGAGGCATAGACCGGCATGAGGCGCACGGCGAACGCCACGCTGCGGCCCCGGTTCGTGACGGTCGCGCGGATGATGCGCTTGCCGTCCACCGTTTCGGCTTTCGTGCGTACATCCAGTTTCGCGGGTTCGAGGTCGTTCAGCGCACGGTAGTCGCCCAGGCGGTTCGAACGCCAGTAGAAATTCTCCGAGAGCAGGTTCCCGGCATCGTCGGTCAGCCGCAGGCGGATGAAATGCACGGGCGAAAGTTCTTCGGCCGGAGTTTCCGGGCCGTAAAGCTCCATTTCGAAGAGCACCAGCTGCCAGTCGTCGTGGGGCGCCGTGCCCTGCAACTTGACATAGCGCGCCGTCACGGGGTCGATCCGGATCTGGTCGATGGGCGTGCTGGGCTTGCCGCTGGTGTAGACCGTCCGCCACTCTTCGGCGTCGTCCGACGCGAGTATCTCGTATGCTTTGGCCGCTTCGCTCTCCCACGTCAGGACGATGTCCGAAAACTCGGTGGGCGCGCCCAGGTCTACCATGACCCACTGCTCGCCCGGGCCGCCCGAGCGCCACGAGGAGCCCGTATTGCCGTCGGTGACGGACTTGGGGGCATGCGAAACGTCATTCTCCGACGACGAGGCGACGGTTTTCTTACCCCGTGCGAGATTATGGTCTTCCGGGAACGGGAGCCTCATCACCCGGATCGCCGTGTTGGGCAGCGACGACAGGGCGGCCCGCTGCGCGTAGTGCTTCACCTCGCTGCCGTCCATATTGTAGACCGCCGCCGTGGCACGCAGGCCGTTGTAGGCCTCGCCGCTGGCGTTGACCACCTTGACCGTGTTGTCGGCGTAACTCCACTGGATATGCAGCGGTTCGCAGGCCTTGCGCACGCCCCAGTAGGCACCGTTCAGGTCGTAATAGTAATCGTAGGTCTGCCATACGAACGACGGGTAGGCCGACTGGCTCATCCAGGTCAGGATGCCCGAAGCGTCGTTCCACAGGTGGTGCTGCCACCCCTCGTACATCGCCTTGTTGACCTCGATGTTGAGCAGCTGCGCCTTGCGGCAGAAATCCTCCGCGCCCGCGGCCTTGCCGTAATTGTACTCCACGGCCGCGAAATAACGGGTCGGGCGCGCATTGCCCGCCGAGTTGCCGAAGAAATGCTTGTCCAGCATCCCGGGCGAAGCCGGCCACCGCTCGGGCTCGGGCATGAACTTCTTATAGCTCTCGTAGTTGGTGAAGACGGCCGAGCCGATCTCCGTGCGGAAGCCCCAGCCGTCGAGCTTGTGGTCTCCGTAGCCCAGCGGGTGGGCCGTGAAGTACCAGATCGGATGGGCGTTCACCCAGGGGCCGCTGCCCGAGAATCCGTACTCGCGCGAAATGGGCTGGTACCAGCGGTCGCCGCCGTCGAAGGCCTTGACATCCTCGCGCAGCCACTCGTTGAGCGGCGCCAGGGGCACGCCCTCGTTGTCGCCGCACCAGACGGCGATCGAAGGATGGTTGCGCAGCCGCTTGATTTTCTCCACGGCGTTGCGGTTGAAGGCGAACACGTCGTCCGGCAGGTTGGGATGCGAATTGAGCCAGAAATCATCGAAGACCATGATGCCGTAGCGGTCGCACGCCTCGTAGAACTCGTCGTCGGTCGTCGAACCGATCCAGTTGCGGATCATGTTGTAGTTCATCTCGCGGTGCAGGCGGATTTTGAGGTCGTACTCGGCGCCCCGGCAGCGGAGCATATACTCGCTCATGCCCCAGTTACCGCCCTTGCAGTAGATGCGCTCGCCGTTGACCGAGAGCTGGAACACACCCTTCACGAAGTCGTAGGAGTACTCCCGGATGCCGAACGTCACCGTCCGGCAGTCGGAAACCTCGCCGTCGACCTCGCACGTCAGCTCGCACGTATAGAGGTTTTGGTCGCCGTACCCGTTGGGCCACCACAGGGCCGGGTCGTCGACGGTCAGCTGCGGGAACTCGCGGGGGTCGACGCCCACGGTGCGCTGCTGGCCCGCCCCTATTTTAAATCGCTTCTCGAAGGTGATGTCGCCCGGGCGGATGACGCCCCTCACGACCCCGGTTTTCTCCTGCTGCGAGTGGTTCTTCAGTTCGGTGGTCAGCGAGACGACGCCCTGCTCGCGCGAAGGCACCCTGGTACGCACCCACGGGTCGACGAGCGACACGTCGCCCGACGTGGTGAAATACACGTCGTCGGTGATGCCGCCCAACAGCCCGGGGACGTAGGGCATCCAGTCCCAGCCCGCACTGGAAATATAGGTCGGGCTGGCATGATTGGCGATCGGGTTCGTCGGCACGCGCACCAGCACGGCCAGCACGTTGGGCGCGGCATCCTGCCGCAGCAGGTGCGTGACCTCGAACATGCCGCGATCCATAAACCCGTCGAGCGACCCCAGCCGCGCGCCGTTGAAATAGACCTCGGCCCCGCGGTTCACGCCCTCGAAGCAGATCCAGCGGCGCGCACCGGCGGGCAGGTCTTTGGTCGCGAACTCGGCCCTGTACCAGAAATTGCGGTCGTACTTGCACCTGTCCACCTTGTAGGCATTGTCGCCGAAGTTGGGGTCGGATTCGATCCCCGCCTCGACGAACGACGTGAAGGCCGCCCCCGGGACGACCGCGGCGACCCAACCCGAGGCATCGTAGCCCGCCCCGAGCATGGCTTTCACGTCGGTCACCTCGTCCTGCGCCCGGAGCTGCCATGCGGCAACCCGGCCGTCGCTGTTGAGCGACACTTTCTGCACAGCGGCTGCCAGGGGAAGGCACAGCAACAGCGACGCTGCGATCAACAGATATTTTTTCATTCCTTCGTTTTTTACAGATTATTCGCTCCCGCACGGCTTCAACGCCGCCGGTCATCCGGCACCGCACGGCCGCACGCACGCGAAGGGCGGCAACCCGCCGATGCAGGCCGATCCGGACGGCCCGGCCGGAAAAAATCCCGGCGACGGCGAAGTGAAACAAAAACGATCCACCGCCGTCGCCGGATTATCATACCGCCCCGGGTAACCGGCCGGTACGGCCTTCACAACCGGTTTTTACCAACCGGTATTCTGGACGAGGTTCGGGTTCTGCGTCGTTTCGGCATAGGGGAACGGCCACAGGTAGAAGCGGTCGCTCCAGCTGCCGCGCGTCGACAGCGGGTCGTAGCGCACTTCGTAGTTGCTCCAATCGGTAGGATCGGTCGTACGCACGGTCGCGTCCTTGAGTCCGACGAGCCATGCGCATTCGTTACCCCAATGCTCGCTCACACCGTCGATCGAAGTGTCGGTGATGAATTTCTTGTAATCGCCCCAGCGGATCAGGTCGACATAGCGGCTGCAATCCTCCAGCCACAGCTCGAAGCGGCGCTCGGCCTTGATACCGTACTCGGCGTTATCCATATCCAGTGCGGGGGCGTCCGTAAGGCCCGCACGGCGGCGCACCTTGTTCAGCGCCTCCAGCCCCGTGATGTTGGCCGTACCCTCGCCCGACATGCAGACAGCCTCGGCATAGAGCAGCAGCACGTCGGCATAGCGCATCAGCGGGAAGTTCGTCCGGTTGCCGTTGGTCTGGCCGCTTGCGAAACGCTCGGGAACCACGTCGTCCACAAAGTCGTAGTATTTCATGCGGAAATAGCCCTCGTTCTCGAACAACATGCTCGACATGACACCGCGTACGTCCTTGTTCAGGTAGGGGAAGTCGTGGTACACCTCGCTGTAAGTAGCGATGGCCGCACGGCGGCGCACGCTGTTGCCATCGTGCTTGGCAAACGCATAACCGAACGTGCGGGTCGGGTTGACAAAGCCCCAGCCGTCGGAGGCGGTCGTCGTGTTGCCCGGCAGGTTGACCTCGTCCTTACGCCAGTTCATGTAGGCGCGGAACCAGTAAGGCTCGGTGCTGGTGATGGTCGTGGCATCGCCGTCGATGTCCAGTTCGAGCAGGAACTCGTCGCAGAAATCGGCCTCGGCACGGTAGAGCGTCAGGTATTCGTACTCCTCGTTGCCGTCGCTCCAGTTTTCGTTCTGGCTCTTGGCCAGCTGCATGTTCGTCCCGTAGCTCGACGGGCCCATGGTCGCGGTCTTCTCCCAAAGTTCGTATTTACCCGAGTTGATCACCTTGGCCAGTTCGACCTTGGCGTTGGCATAATCGTTCTGCCACATGTACCCCTGGCCCTTGTAAGCGTAGCAGGCTTCGGCCGTCCAGCGGCCGCCGATGGCTTTCTGGCCGCCCAGTCCGCTCTTCGAGGGAAGCACGGCAGCAGCCTCGTCGAACTGCGTCATGATCCATTTCCAGTTGTCCTCGGGGTTCGAGTTGCCGGGATAGAACGAATAGTTGATACCGTCCAGCACGTGATCCACGAGCGGGGCCGAGCCCCACAGCTGCGTCAGGCGCATCATCGCCCAGGCACGCCAGGCCTTGGCCTCGGCGATCACGCGCTTGCGCTCATCGGAACCGTCGTTGAGTTTATCGACGATCATGTTGCATTTGTACATGATCTTGTAGAAACGGGTATACATCTCCTTGTAGGCGTTGTTCTCCGAATCGTCGATCATGGCCGACATGCGGTGGTAGTCGGTACCGTCGTTCGGGCCCGAGCCGCCCGGCCAGCACTCGGCCGTCTTGGCCGAGGTGGTTGCAATGTAGTGTACGCCCCAGTCGCCCATCATCAGGTACTTGGCCGTGACGTATACGTTCGCGATCAGCTGCTGGGCCGTCATATCGTCCGCCTCCGCATAGGTCTTGTCCACTTCGGTGACTCCGAGGTGCTCCACTTCGTCGAGACGCGCCTGGGAGCACGAGGTCACCATCATCGCTCCGGCAAGCAGTCCGGCTAATGCCAAAATATGCTTTTTCATAGTAGTCGTAATGTTTTTAGGTTAGAACGAAAGGTTTGCACCGAATGTCAGGGTCTTCGGGGTCGGGTAGTCGCCATAGTCCATGCCGATGCCCGACGTACCGCTGACAGCTTCCGGATCCATACCCCAGTAGGGCGTGATGCAGAAGAAGTTGTCGAGCGAGACATAGACGCGCAGGCGCGAAATGGCGATCTTTGTCGTAAAGGACGAAGGCAGCGTGTAACCCAGCTGGATCTGCTTGATCTTGAAATAGGAACCGCTCTTGAGCCACATGCTCGAGTTTCTGGAAGCGGTATCGCCGATCGGATCGGGATGCGGGTATTTGGCCCCGGCGCCCTTCACGTCCCACGAATCCGTCCACAGTTCGGAGGGTTTGTTGGCCGAAGGCGTCAGGCGGGCGCCGTAGAGGCTCAGCAGGCCGCCGTGGCTGCCGCTGCCGAATACCGTCAGGTCGAAGCCCTTGTAAGCGGCATTGAGAGTGATACCGTAGGTAAAGTCGGGGATGGCCGAACCCAGGTACACCTTGTCCTTGTCGTCGATCGTACCGCTCTTGTCCTTGTCGTAATACATGGCGCTGCCGTCCTCGGGGTTTACACCGAGGTATTTGTAGCCGTAGTAGCTCCACATGGGCTGTCCCTTGTCGAAATAGACGAAATCGGACAGGTCGTTCACGATACGCGTACCTTCCATCTCCTTGACCTCGCTGCTGATGGTGGCAAGATTGGCATTGACACCGTAGGTGAACTCACCGGCCTGATCCTGCCAGCCGAGTTCGAACTCGAAACCGTGGTTGTTGACCTTGCCTATGTTCTTGGCCATGCTCGTGGTACCCGTCGCAAGGGGAGGCGTCAATGTAAGGATCTGGTCGACGGTATTCTTATTGTAGAAGTCCATCCCGAAAGTCAGCCGGTTGTTCAGGAAACGCGCGTCGATACCGGCATCGAACTGCCGTGCCGTCTCCCATTTCAGATCCGGGTTGGCCAGCACATCCGAAGGATAGACGGTGGAAACCAGCGAGCCGTTCATGGGGTAATAATCGCCCACGCTCATCGACGAGCTGTACATGAAAGCGCCCAGCGCGCTGATATTACCGTTGACACCGTACGAAGCGCGGAGCTTCAGGAACGAAATGATCTTGGGGTCGATATCGCGCATGAACCGCTCGTTGGAGATCGTCCACCCGGCCGACACCGAGGGGAAATAGCCCCAGCGGGCTTCCTTCGACAATTTGGAGCGGTCGAAAGCGTCGGCGCGGAAATTGACCATGATGTTGTAACGGTTGTCGAACGTATAGCCGACACGGCCGAAGTAACTGATACTGGAAATTTCGCCTACTCTGCCGCCCACGCCTTTGGTCGCGTCGGTCGAAGCGAAGTCCAAGTGGTGGAAATTGCTGCTGCTGTCGGTCAGGCCGTTGGTCGAACCCGAAGTGAAGTTGCTCCACTCGTACTGGTAGGACATACCGACCATCGCGTTGATCGTGTGCTTGCCGAACGTGTTGTTGTAGTTGGCGAAGTTCTCCCACATGTAGAAGCGGTTCATCGTGGTCTTTCCGTCCAATTGCATCTTCGTACGCGACGACACGGCGAAGTAGGTCGGCACGCCGTAGAAACTGTAATTGGTCGATTCGAGCCGGTAACCGACACGCGACGTGACGGTAAGGCCCTCGACGGGGGCGAAAACCAGCGACGACGCACCGCGCAGGGCGAAGTTCTTATGCTCGCCCGTGTTGCTGTAATAGTGGGTAAGCGGGTTGACCGCGTCCTTGGCGGCGAACGGGATGCCCACGTAATCGCCCTTCTCGTTCTTCATGAACATGTCGTCGCCCTGCTGTGCGATCAGCTCGGTCATGTATGCCGGCAGGTTGTCCTTGTCCCAGAAAGCGGGCAGCAGCGGATCCATGCCGTAGGGGTTGATGAACTGGTTGCTGTTGCCCAGATTGCTCACGCCGTCGCCGCTGTTCTGCGAACGCGAACTTTCGACCGTATTGTTGGTCGTGAAGGTGAGCCATTTCTTGACCTTGTAGTCGCCGTTGAGCTGGAAGGTGACACGCTTCAGCCAGTCCTTGTTGCCGTAGTACATACCGTCGTTGTCCATATACGACAGCGAAGCGTAAACCGAACCATAGTCGTTGGCCATTTCGACGCCGGCCGTATGGCGCTGGAACGAACCGTTGTCGCCGTAAAGCACGTCGAACCAGTCGGTATCGGTTTTACCGTCCCACGCGGACAGCGACTGGCTGTTGCCGGCGGCCGTCTGGTAGGCCACGTACTGCTCGGCATTCATCAGGTCGGCCTTGCGGGCCAGCGAGGTGATGCCGTAGGTGAAATCGTAGAAGATGCGGCCGTCGCCCTTCTTACCCTTTTTGGTGGTGATAAGTACGACGCCGTTACCGGCCTCGACACCGTAGATGGCCGCCGAGGCACCGTCCTTGAGGATCTCCATCGACTCGATCGACGAGGGGTCGAGGTAGGAAATGTCCGACACCTTCAGGCCGTCCACCACATAGAGGGGCTCCGATGCGCCCGAATTGTTCGAGCTGAATCCGCGGATACGGATCGAGGGACTCGAACCCGGAGCGGCCGAAGAGGAGAGCACCTGCACGCCCGGGGCCTTTCCCTGCAGGGCCTGCTGCGCGTTCTCGACCGAACGCGATTCGAACACGTCGCTCTTCACCGAGGTGATCGACCCCGTCACGTCCCTCTTCTTCTGGACGCCGTAACCGATGACGACCACTTCGTCGAGCGTCTGGTTGTCCTCCTTGAGCACGACCTTCATATTCGTCTGCGAGCCGATGGCAACCGTCTGGGGTTCATAACCGATGAATGTCACCAGAAGGCTCTGGTTCGCCATAACGCCGTTCAGTGCGAAAGAACCGTCGGAACCCGTCGAGGTACCCTTCGTCGTTCCGTCGATCACCACGGCGGCACCCGCAACCGGATTACCCTGTGCGTCGACGACGGTTCCGGTCAGATTGTGCGTCTGTGCAACAGCCCGACTGCCTGCGAACGGAGCGACAAGCATCAACATCACTGCTGCGAAAGCTAATTTCAGTAAGCTTTGTTTCATAATTTTAATCAATCGTTAATGTAGTTCGTTGGTTGTCATTTCTTTGCTTTCCGCGGGAACGCCCGGCTCCCGGCGGATCGGTAGGTTTTACATCTTTTCAGTTTGTGGCCAATTAGGTGTCAAGTTAATAAGTGGTTTATAATTAGGTTTTTACGAATATCCCAACGCTTTTTGCAGGGTGCAGTCGGAAACACCCGCCGCAATAGTCAGGGACGTCAGCGTACAGGGTGTGCCCGTCGGGGCACACCGATGCACGCGGCATTCCGCACGATTATTCTACGGGGAGACCTTTATAGGCGCGGTACGTCGCGGCCAGGTCGGCAGTCCTCAGGAACACGTATTTCCGGCCGTCGTTGCGGGCTTCGATCTGCTTTTTGAGCTCGGACGCATAGGTGGTCACATCCTCGCTCGCCGTGCCGATCATGACCGACAGGAACAGCGGTTCGTCTACCGGGGCGCTGTCCAGCACCTTGTTCAGGTATTCGGGACGCGAATTGGTCGTACCGATATGGAAACAGTTGTTGTCCATGTGGTATTCGTCGGAACCGATACCGCGCCAGTCGGTGCCCGCATAACCGCCTTCGAGGCAGTAGGGCTGTACGTTCCAGGCCACGGCTTCGCCGTCGACCATCTGCTTGAGGGTGTGCATGCCGGCCTGCCTGAGGTAATGCCGCGTCAGCGCGCAATAGAACGAGAAGCCGCTGTAACGGTCGGTCGTCGGGGAGCCGTCGCCCATCATGGCGCCCATCTCCTGGCCGCCTTCGTTCATCACCTGCTCGTACCAGGTGAAAACACGCGGCGCGAGGTCTACGATGGCGGGGTTGATGATCCACGTCACGGGGACATCGCCGTAGGCGGCCGACTCCTCGATCGTGTAGGGCATGTAGATCATCGTATGCAGCAGGTTGTCGCCGTCGGAGACGAGCATCGCGATATAAACGGTATTGGGTTCGGCCTCGAGCGCCTTGGGTTCGATGGGGGTACCCTGCACCGAGGGGAACGAAGACATGACGGTCATGTTCTCGACCGAAATGAACGGCACCATGAAATACCCGTATTCGGCGAAGAGTTTGTCGGCCTTCAGTTCGTCGGTCCAGCCCATGATCTGGGTGCCGGCGGGATATTTCTTGACGATGTTCTCGTAATATGCGCACTGGTCATGATCCTGGATGTCGAGGAAATAGGTGAACAGGCGGTTGGCAACCACGTAGTCCTTGTTGGCTGCGCCCCAGCTCTCCTGGAAATCGGTAGTCATGTGCGACCAGGTGAAAGCCACGTCGCGGTTGGCCGTCCCGAAATAGTTTTCCACGAGCCAGTCGACACACTCGATGTTGGTCTTGAACATCCCGCGCAAATCCCGGATCACCGGGAAACCATATCCCTTCACCTCCTCGTAAAGGCGGGGTGAAACGATCAGGGCGTCGGTCTGTGCCGCGATCGTGGTCGCCGCCTCGATCGTGGCCTCGACCAGTTCGGGGTCATAGATAACTACACCCTTGATATGTTTCTTATACTGCTCGACAAGCGCCGAGAACCCGGGGTTGGACTTGGTCGCATCGAGCGTGAGGGTCTCCTGCGGAATGTCCTTCAGCACACGGTCGAGCCAGAACTGCCCCATCTGGGCCATGTCGTGCGGGCCGGTTTTCCAGCCGCCGTGGTTGTCCTTGCAACGGCTGTTCATCACATAGATCTTCTGTTCGCTGTCGCGGTTGACGATACCCTGCAGGCCGATGGCAGCGACCTGCCCCTCGATATCGTCGTTTTGCAGGTCTACGATGACGAGCGATTTGGTCGGGGTTTTGACTTTCGGATAGAGCCTGCCCGTCAGGTCGACGTCCGTAGCGGCGCGGCCGCAGCACGAACCGCCGTTCTGGCACGAAGCGAGCGTCATCAGACAAAGCAGGGAACCGAAACAATAGGTCAAAGTTTTCTTCATGAGTTTTAAGTAGGTTTTATTGGGATTTCTATTATAAGTCTTTGCGCAGGTTTTCCAGGATTTCGCCTACGGAGAGGTCGGCCCGGCAGATCACCTTGTCCGAAGCCCCGTAGTACAGGGCGATGCGGTCGCCATCGACCAGGTGGCCGTTGGTGAAGATGACATTCCCGAAGAAGCCTTCCAGTTCGTAGGGTTCCTCAGGCTCCATGACGGGCGTGCGGCTGCGCGCCAGCACCTTCGACGGGTCGGCGGCATCGAGCAGCATCGCACCCAGGCAATAGCGGTTCGAAGCGTCCGCGCCGTGGTAGATCGTCAGCCACCCTTCGCCCGTACGGATCGGGGCACACCCGGCACCTATGCGGGCGCTGTCCCACATCCCCTTGCGGGTACGGGCCACACACCTGTGGTTTCCCCAGTGGCGGAGGTCGGGGCTCTGAGCGATCCAGATATAATTCCCGCCGATCTCGGGGCTGCTCGGGCGGTGCAGCATATAATATAGGTCACCTACCTTCTCGTCGAAGAGCGTGCAGTCCTTATTGTGCGGGGGCAGCACCAGCCCGTAATCGGTGAAACGGCGCCAGTCCGACGTGCTGCGCATCCGCACCGCCACGCCATTGGCCGAGACGGCCGTATAAGTCAGGTAATACTGCGTCCCGATCTGCGTGACGCGGCAGTCTTCGATCCCGTACGCTTCGTAACGGTCGCTGCCCGTCAGCGGCGGATATCCCGCCTCCTCGCGGAAACGGATGCCGTCGGTACTGCTCACAAGCCGCAGGTGGGACATCGTCGTGAGGAAATCCTCGCCCTTGTAATTGATGACCCTCGGATCCGATAGGTCGAGTTCGGGGGAGGCGGCCGGGACACGCATCACCGTCACGCGGTTCTGCGCGTCGAGCAACGGGAAACTGACTTCCCCTTCGGCCTGTGCAGGGCGTTCGGCGACCCTGACCAGCATCCAGACCTTCCCGTCGTAACGGAATACGCCGGGATTCAGCAGGCATTCGATCTGCATCGAGGGTTGGCTCGGACACAAATCTTCGGGGCTCAGGATCGGGTTATGTGCGTAGCGCATGGTCAGTGTTTTTTTGTAATTCAAAAGTAGATTATATTACTCGCCGAATTGTATACAATACTACCAAAATGGTATAATCACAGGATACCCGCAAGAACCCGGGAATGTTCCATACGGACACATTAAATACTAATAATCAGCAACAAACAGTATGATTAAGGCATACCTCCCGCCCGAAAAATCCGTATACTCCCTTCCCCGGGCCGCTCCCGGCAGCCCCAAACCATCCCGCCCGCACATCCCCGTCCGACGGCCGGCCGCCATGCCCGTACCCGCCCCCGAAACCACCCCCTAAGCCGGGGGATTTCACGCGTTTCAAGACCTCCCGCCCCGGGCAGGGGACACTCCCGGGCACGAATATCGACCGGGAGTGATAAAATAATGCCCGACAATGCTAAATTTTCTCATAATTATTCTTAATTTTACCACATATTTTTAGAATGATGACTATTAAACCAAAACTTATTTAATCTAAGGAACACCTATGAACAAACTCTTTGCAAGTGTGCTGCTATGCGCCGCGTTATTGGGTTCCGGGATTCTCCGGGCTGATAACATCGTTATTTCCAACAGGAAAAGCTCTATCCTGATCACGGCCCCAAAGGGTGAATCGCCCCGGATACAGTACTTCGGCCCCCGGCTGGCGAATCCCGGCGACGTATTCGACAGCGGGAGCGCCTTCAACGACCCGGTATACCCCCAGTTCGGCGTCCAGTGCTCGCGTGAAACAGCCATTCAGGCAACCCACAACGACGGCAATATGTCGCTCGAACTGGTCGTGGAGTCGGTCACCAGGGAGAACCGCGACGGCGGCCAGGTCACGGCGATCGCGACCCGAGACAAATTCTACCCGTTCTATGTCACCATCTACTACAAGACCTATCCCGACTGCGAGGTGATCGAGACCTGGACGGAGATCCGCCACCTGGAAAAGAAACCCGTCACGCTCTACCGTTTCGCGTCGGCCTTCCTGCCCGTGCGCCGCGGCGACAACTGGCTCTCGCACTTCCACGGCCCCTGGGGCGCCGAGGCATACCTCTACGAGGAAGCGCTGACCGACGGCATGAGGGTCATCAAGGACAAGGACGGCGTACGCAATACGCAGAACAGCTGCCCGTCGTTCATGCTCACGCTCGACGGGCGCCCCGACGAACAGCACGGCATGGTCATCGGCGGCACGCTGGCATGGAGCGGCAACTACCGTATCGCCATCGACAACGACAATGCCCACACCACACGCATCTTCGCCGGCATCAACGAAGACCAGTCGCAATACATCCTCGAACCGAAAGAGGTCTTTACGACCCCCGTATTCGCCTTCACCTTCAGCGACGAGGGCAAGGGCGGCGTCAGCCGCAACTTCCACCGCTGGGCGCGGCTGCACCGGCTCAACCACGGCGGCGAGCAGCGCAGCATCCTGCTCAACAGCTGGGAAGGCGTCTCGATGAACGTCAACCAGGAGGTGATGGATCAGATGATGGCCGACTTCGCCGCCATGGGCGGGGAGATGTTCGTGATGGACGACGGCTGGTTCGGCGACAAATACCCGCGCAACAACGGCACGTCGAGCCTCGGCGACTGGGTGGTCTGCAAGGAGAAACTCCCCGAGGGCATCAAGGGGCTGACGGCCTCGGCCAGGGAGAAAGGGCTCAAGTTCGGCATCTGGATCGAACCCGAGATGACCAACTCGAAGAGCGAGCTTTTCGAGAAGCACCCCGAATGGGTGATCCAGCAGCCCCACCGCGAGATGCACAAGGGTCGCGGAGGCACCCAGCTCGTGCTCGACCTGTCGAACCCCGAAGTACAGGAATTCGTGTTCGGCGTCGTGGACAAGCTGATGACGGCGCACCCCGAAATCGCCTACATCAAGTGGGACGCCAACATGACGCTGTTCAACTACGGGTCGACCTACCTGCCCCGCGACAAACAGTCGCATCTCTACATCGCCTACCACCGCGGCCTGGAAAACATCCTCAAGCGCATCCACGCCAAATATCCCGGCCTGGTGATGCAGGCCTGCGCCAGCGGCGGCGGCCGTATCAACTACGGGCTGCTGCCTTACTACGACGAATTCTGGACGAGCGACAACACCGACGCCCTGCAACGCATCTTCATCCAGTGGGGCGTTTCGAACTTCTTCCCCGCCGTGGCGATGGCCTCGCACGTGAGCGTGGACACCAACTACCAGACCGGCCGCAAGACGCCCCTCAAACTGCGTTTCGACGTGGCGATGAGCGGACGCATGGGCATGGAGCTCCAGCCCGCACACATGACCGACGAGGACAAGGCCTTCGCCCGACGCGCCATCGCCGACTACAAGCTGATCCGCCCCGTCGTGCAGCAGGGCGACCTCTACCGCCTGATCTCGCCCTTCGACAAGACCGGGTACGCATCGCTGATGTACGTCTCGCCCGAAAAAGACCACGCGGCCTATTTCGTCTACAAGCTGGAACAGTACCACAACATGCCCCGGCCGGCGTTCCGGATGGCCGGGCTCGACCCGAAGAAGAGGTACCTCGTCAGGGAGCTCAGCCTCGACGGCAAGCCCATTCCCCAGGACGGCAAGACCTTCACCGGGGCGTTCCTGATGGAGACCGGCCTCGACTTCGAGGTGGGCGGCGAACATGCCAGCCACGTACTTGAACTCAAGGCGGCGGAGTAATCCCGCCAGCCCCGGCCGGGCCGGCATCGGCCCGGCCGGACAAAACACCCATGCTATGAAAAAACTATTCCCCCTGATCGCCGTACTGGCCACGCTGTGCGCAACCGCGGCGCAGCGCCCCCTGCAACTCATCCCGCAGCCCGTCCGGGCCGAACTCCGCGAAGGGCACTTCGCCGCACCGGGCTGTAAAGTCACCGCCGAAGGCTTCGCCTCCCGGCCCGAAGGGCTGATCCGGGTGGCCTCGGCACTGGCCGCCCCGCACGGAAAGCAGCCGGCCCGGAAAACGCGGAACACGCTCCTCCTGCAACTGGACTCCCGCGCGGGCATCCCCGCCGAAGGATACCGGCTCCGCGTCGCCGAACACGAGGCGGAACTCACGGCGGGCGACGAAAGCGGCATCTTCTACGGGCTCCAGACGCTCCTGCAAATGGCCGACGCCGACGGTAACATCCCCTGCGCCGAGATCGAGGACTACCCCCGCTACGGCTACCGAGGGCTTCACCTGGACGTCTGCCGCCACTTTTTCCCCGTGGAGTTCGTGAAGGGCTACCTCGACCGCATGGCCGCCGCGAAGCTCAACCGCTTCCACTGGCACCTGACCGACGACCAGGGCTGGCGCATCGAGATCAAACGCTACCCGCGCCTGACCCAGGTCGGGGCGTGGCGTTCGAAATCCCAGATCGGCAGCTACGAAGAGAAGCCCGCCACCTTCGAATTCGGAAGATACGGCGGCTTTTACACGCAGGACGAGATCCGCGAGGTCGTCGCCTATGCCGCCGAGCGGTACATCACGGTCATCCCCGAAATCGAAATGCCCGGGCACTCGCTCGCGGCCCTCACGGCCTATCCCTGGCTGGGATGCACGAACGGAGACGAATCCTACGAAATAGCGGGTTGGATCTGCGGCCCCGGCAACGTCCTCTGCCCGGGCAAGGAGAGCACCTTCGAATTCCTCGAAAACATGCTCGACGAGGTCGTCGCGCTCTTTCCCTCGAAGCTGATCCACATCGGCGGCGACGAGTGCCAGCACACCCGCTGGGAAGCCTGCCCCGACTGCCAGGCCCGGATCGCGGCCGAGGGGTTGCGCGACGAGACGCAGCTGCAATCCTACCTCACCCACCGCATCGACAGCTACCTCACGTCGAAAGGCCGGCAGCTGATCGGCTGGGACGAGATCATGGAGGGCGGGCTGTCGCCCGGGGCGGTCGTCATGAGCTGGCGGGGCACGCAGGGCGGCATCGCGGCGGCCAGAGAGCACCACCATGTGGTGATGACCCCCGGCCAGTACCTCTATTTCGACAAACGGGGGACGGATTCGCCCGACGAGCCCGTAAGCCTGAACCTCTCCCTGCCGCTGGAGAAGATATACGGCTACGACCCGGCCGAGGGGCTCTCCGAAGAGGAACAGCAATACCTGCTGGGCATACAGGCCAACCTGTGGACGGAATTCGTGGCGACCGGGAAGCGGGTCGAGTACCAGTTGCTGCCGCGCATCTACGCCCTCTCCGAGATCGCATGGTCGCCCGTGGCGCGCAAGTCGTGGGAGGAGTTCTCCCGGCAGCGCCTTCCGGCATACCTTGCGCGGCTCGACGCCGAAGGGGCAGCCTATCAGGTTCCGCAACCCCACGGCATCCGCGAAGAGACGCTCGAAGGGGGATGTTTCCGCTTCACGATCCGCCCGCCTTTCCCGGGCTGCCGGGTCTATTACACGCTCAACGGCGCCACGCCCTACGACTTCGACCGCGAAGTGCCGGACTATCTGGAGGTGGTCGTTCCCCCAGGGGAACAACGGGTGCTCAAATGCGTCGCCGTCACCCCCGCCGGACGCCGGAGCATGGTCGTCACCACCCGCCTGGGCAACCCCGGGGAGTAACCCGGCGAACCGCAGGTCACGGATACTGCCAAAAAAGTACATAATCCTGCCACGCGCCCTGTTTTCCGATGCAAAATTTCGGGCATTGCTGCGAAATTTCTACCTTAGCAATGCAAACCGATACCCATGAAGCACTTGATTCTTATGTTGTCGGCCCTCGTGGCCGTATCCGCAGGCCACGCACAGGTGGCCGTACACGAAAAAAGCCCGGAAACCAAATACGCCTTCACCCTCGCCTCGCCCCGCCAGACGGCCGCGATCCTCTACGATGCATCCGACGCCGCGGTGGTGAAACGCGCGGCGGAGCTCTTCGCCGCCGACGTGGAGACCGTAACGGGCCGACGCCCGCAGGTGACCTCCGCGACCGGAGAAACAGGCCCGGCGGTAATCGTCGGGACGGTCGGAGGCAGCGCCCTCATCCGCAGGCTCTCCGAAGCGGGGAAGATCGACACCGCCCCGCTCGAAGGCGCCTGGGAGCGTTACCTGATCCAGACCGTCGCCAATCCCCTGCCGGGCATCCGCAAAGCCCTCGTCATCGCGGGCAGCGACCGCCGCGGCGCGGCCTACGGGCTCTTCACGCTCTCGGAGCTGATCGGCGTATCCCCCTGGTACTGGTGGGCCGACGTTCCGGTGAAAAAACATGCGGCGCTCCATGTCGACGCCCCGCCGACCTACTCCCAGACGCCGTCGGTGCGCTACCGCGGCATCTTCCTCAACGACGAGGACTGGGGTCTGACGCCCTGGGCCTCGCAGACCTTCGAGCCCGAGCGCGGCAACATCGGCCCCAGAACCTACGCCAAGGTCTGCGAACTGCTGCTGCGCCTCAAGGCCAACTACCTCGCCCCGGCCATGCACCCCGTTTCCACCTCGTTCAACCAAATCCCCGAAAACAAGCTCGTGGCCGACACGTTCGCCATCGTGATGGGATCGACCCACTGCGAACCGCTGCTGCTGAACACCGCCAGCGAATGGGATACCCAGACGATGGGGCCCTGGAACTACGACAAGAACAAGGAGGGTATCAACCGCGTGCTCACGCAGCGCGTGCGCGAGAACAGCCCCTACGAGAACGTCTATACGCTGGCGCTGCGCGGCCTGCACGACGGCGCCATGTCGACCACGCTGCCCATGCACGAAAAGGTGCGGATGCTCCAGCAGGCGCTGCTCGACCAGCGGCGAATCCTCGCCGAGAACATCGACCGACCGGTCGAGACCGTCCCGCAGGCGTTCACACCCTACAAGGAGGTGCTGGAGATCTATTCCAACGGGCTGGAACTGCCCGACGACATCACGATCGTCTGGCCGGACGACAACTACGGCTACATGAAACGTCTGAGCGGCGTGCGCGAGCAGCGGCGCACGGGGCGCTCCGGGGTCTACTACCATGTCTCCTACCTGGGCGTACCGCACAGCTACCTCTGGTTCAGCACGACGCCCCCGTCGCTGATGTACGAAGAGCTGCGCAAGGCCTATGACACCACGGCCGACCGGCTGTGGCTCTTGAACTGCGGCGACCTGAAAGGCTCGGAGATGCAGGTTTCGCTCTTCCTCGACATGGCCTGGGACATCGGCCGCTTCACGGCCGACAACGTCGTGACCTACCCGGCACGCTGGCTGGCCGGCATCTTCGGCGAAGCGTACTACGACCGCCTCGAAGCGATGACCCGCGAACACCTGCGGCTGGCCTTCCCCCGCAAGCCCGAATACATGGGCTGGGGCTACCACTGGAACCGCTTCGACCACAACTGCGAGCAGCTTACCGACACCGATTTCTCGTTCACCAACTACGACGAGGCACAGCGGCGGCTGGAGGCCTACCGGCAGCTCGGCGCCCGGGCCGAAGCCCTGTTGCACGAGATCGGCGACGAAGCCCGCCCGGCTTTCTACCAGCTGGTCTACTACCCCCTGCGCGGCGCCGAACTGATGAACCGCATGACGCTCGGCGGCCAGCGCAACCGCTGGTACGCACGCCAGGGCCGCGCGGCGACCAATGCCGTGCGCGACGAGGTGCAGCGCTGCTACGACAGCCTGCAGGTCATCACCCGGGGCTACAACTCGCTGCTCGGCGGCAAATGGAACCACATGATGTCCATGCGCCAGAACTACGACGGCGTGAGCTCCTATTTCAACCTGCCGCACCTGGCAACGCACGATGCCGCAGGCGCTCCCCGGCTGGCATTGCAGGTCGCAGGCGAGGACGTCACGGGCGCCCGGGCCTTCCACGCCCTGCCTGCGTTCGACAACTACCTGCGCCGCACCTACCCCGTCGAGATATACAACCGGGGCGGCGGCACGCTCGCCTGGACGGCGCATGCCTCCGAACCCTGGGTCGTCCTGAGCAAATCCGCCGGAAAAACTGCCGACGAAGAGCGCATCACGGTGGGCATCGACTGGGAGAAAGCCCCCTCGGGGAACGCGGTGCCGGCCCAGATCGTCTTCCGCGCGGGTGAACAGTCCGAGAAGGTGCTCGTATCGCTCTTCAACCCCACCGCCCCGTCGCGGGCCGAGCTCCGCGGCATCTACGTCGAGAACAACGGCTGCGTCTCGATCCCCGCCGCAGGCTGCCACCGCGTCCGTGAAAACGACCGAATCAAAATAACGGTCGTCGAAGACCTCGGCATCGAAGGCCCCGCGCTGCAGCTGGGCGACCCGACCGCCCCGCTCCAGATCTTCCGCAGCCGCGACGTCCCGTGCGCCGAATACGACTTCTACGCCTTCGATGCCGGTTCGGTCGATGTCTACATCTACGTGCTGCCGACCTTCCCGCTCCACGCCGACCGCGATTTCCGCATCGGCGAGAACACGAACACCGACACCAAGTACAGCGTCCAGATCGACGACGGGGCGTTGGCCACCCCCTCCTCGTCGCACGTCGAATACGCGCAGGTGTGGTTCGAAAGCGTGCTGCGCAACTGCGCCGTCAACAAATCGACGCTCCACATCGACAAGCCGGGACGCCACACGCTGCGCATCCGCGTCGGCGACCCGGGCATCGTCCTGCAAAAGATCGTCCTCGACTTCGGGGGCATGAAACGCTCTTACCTCGGCCCGCAATCGACCCTAATCGAATAACTTATGAAATACGTAACTCTCCTTTTCGCATGCCTTGCGGCATACTGCGCCGCGGCGCAAAATACGGCCTCGGCAGCCGGCAGGAGCGGCAACCCCGTCTTTCCGGGCTGGTACGCCGACCCCGAAGGGGTGGTCTTCGGCGACACCTACTGGATCTACCCGACCTACTCGGCCGACTACGACGAGCAGACCTTCATGGACGCCTTCTCGTCGAAAGACCTCGTACACTGGCAGAAGCACCCCCGGATCGTCTCCAACGACGAAGTGAAGTGGGTGAAACGCGCCATGTGGGCGCCCGCGGCCGTCCATGCCAACGGCAAATACTACCTTTTCTTCGCCGGTAACGACATCCACGAGGGTGAAACCGGCGGCATCGGCGTAGCCGTGGCCGACTCCCCGGCCGGGCCGTTCCGCGATGCGCTGGGCAAGCCGCTCATCGACAGCATCGTCAACGGGGCCCAGCCCATCGACCAGTTCGTCTTCCGCGACGACGACGGCAGCTACTACATGTACTACGGCGGCTGGGGGCACTGCAACATGGTACGCCTGTCGCCGGATCTGCTGCGTATCGTGCCCTTCGACGACGGCACCCTCTACAAGGAGGTCACCCCCGCGAATTACACCGAGGGGCCGTTCATGCTCAGGCACCGCGGAAAATATTACTTCATGTGGTCGGAAGGGGGCTGGACGGGCCCCGATTACTGCGTCGCCTACGCCATCGCCGACTCGCCCTTCGGGCCGTTCGAACGCATCGGCAAGATCCTCGAACAAGACCCGGCGATCGCCCGCGGCGCCGGGCACCACTCCGTCATACAGGTTCCGGGGCGGGACGAATGGTACATCGTCTACCACCGCCGCCCGCTGGACGAAACGGCAGCCAGCAGCCGTGAAACCTGCATCGACCGCATGTATTTCGATGCCGAGGGGCACATCGTTCCGGTCAGGATGACCCGCGAGGGCGTCGAAGCCCGCCCGATTCCCGCTGCCGGCAAGGCGCGGTAAACCTGTCCCGCAACCGGGAACCGTCCACGACCAAAATCCCCATTCGGCAGCATTGCCGAACGGGGATTTTGGTGCCTGCCGGCACTTATGGCGAACGGATGCGGCGTCATTCGCCCAGCCGCTCGGAGAGCCAGCGCACGAGCGAGTTCCGGAACTCGTCCTTGTATTTAAAGGTCTCGTTCCAGCCCCAGCCGTGCCCGCCCGTCGGATAAATATGGATCTCGCCCGGCACCGAGGCGGCTTTGAGCGCATTGTAGAACAACGTGCCGTTGACCGGGGGCACCCCGTCGTCATCGTCGCTGAAGGCGATGAACGTCGGCGGTGTCCCGCTGGTCACGCGCAGTTCGTTGCTGAACGCCGCAACCAGCCCTTCGGCCGGCGCTTCGCCCAGCAGGTTCCTCCGTGACCCGGCATGCGTAAAACGTTCGTCCATCGTAATGACCGGGTAGACCAGGATGGCGAAATCGGGACGGTTCGCATCGCAGGTGAAGTGCGTCGCAGCCGTCGAGGCCAGGTGTCCCCCGGCCGAAAAGCCGATGACGCCGACCCGCGCAGGGTCTACGCCCCACCCGGCCGCATTCGCACGCACCAGCTCGATCGCCTGCTGCACGTCCCGGCGGGGCAGGTCGTAGTTGCCGTGGGGCATGGTGTATTTCAGCACGACGGCGGCAAACCCGCGCGCCGCGAACCACTCCGCCACCTGATAGCCCTCATGGCCGATAGCCAGGCCGCCGTAGGCACCGCCCGGGCAGACCACCACGGCCGGCGCCGGCTTCTTCCCTTCAGGGCGGTACAACGTGACATAGGGGGCGTTGTCGCGGTCGAATCCGGCACCGAGCCGCTCCGGGGCATACTTCCCGGCCTCGGGCCATAACCTGAACTCCTCCTTCTGCTGTGCAGGGACAGCTGCGGCGAACAGCAGCGCCCACGCCGCCAAAATCAGTTTCCTTGTCATATCCATCGGTTGTTAACAGTAATACGATTTTTTCCGGGGTCAGCGCACGACCCGCACCCCATCGGGTGCCGACACGCTCGTCGAGACCTTCCCGTCGGCACCGCGCTCGTGGCGCACCCGGATAACGCCCCACGGGGTCGGGAACGTCCCCTCGGCCCACTTCAGGTGTCCCAGGTGGGGGCGCACCGCCACGGACTTGCAGCCCGGTTCGAGCGGCACGATGCCCAGCACGTGCCGCGAAAGCCAGGGAGTGGGGCCCGATGCCCAGCCGTGGCAAAGGCTGTGGCGCAACCCCTTGTAGCAATAGGCGCCCGACTCGGCATGGATGTCGAATTTCCCGGCCGGAACCGGCTCGTCGATACGCGCCGCACCGGCCGCATGCGCGTAATTGAGGTCTTCCCAGAAAGTCGTGGCCCCCAGGTCGAGCATCGCACCCCAATAATCGGAGATGATCTGCAAAGCCTCGTCGTAAAGGCCGCCTTCGGCCAGCGCCTCGAGCATGTAATATCCGTAGAAGGTCGAGAAACCTTCCGCCCCGCCCCGGGCGATCACCGTCCGGCACACCTTGCCGGGGCCGGCCAGCCCGGCCAGCACGAGCATCGCCGCCGCCTGCTTGTTCCGCAGGTGGTCGGGCACGTGCCGCCGCAACCGCCGCAGCGCCCCATGGCACTCCGACTGCATCTGCCTGTCGCCGAGCCAGCCACCGATTTCGGCGCCGGCCTCCATGGCCATCACCATCAGGGCCTGATACCCGGCATGGATCACGTCGGGCATCTGGGACGTGGGCCAGTCCAGCAGGCGCTGGCCGCCCTGCAGGTTCTCGCGGTCGCCGTCCATCTGCGACGCCAGCACCTGCAGCAGGGCGCGCATATATTCCTGCTGTTCACGGAGATAGTTCAAATCGCCCTCGTACATATACAGGTCGCGGTGGATGATGACCCACCACATCGAGTAGGCCGCGATCCAGTTCATCCACCCGGGCAGCGGCGTATTGTCGCGCACGTGGTCGAGGCTCCGGCGCACGACCTCATTGCCGCCGAACACGCTCTGGACGGTCATCACCTCGGGGTGCATGTCCCCGAGCCATACCAGACGGTCGCGTTTCACCCCGTCCCAGAGGTACTCCTGCATATTGAGATGGACGGTATAGGCCCCCGTCTCCCAGATGCGGTTCAGCCGTTCATCATCGCAGCGGAACGACCCCAGATAAGGGACGTCGCGGTAACGGAGGATCGCCCGCACGGCTTTCAGATTGAGCTCCGCATCGGGCTCCACCAGGTCGATCCGCACGAAGCGGAACCCCGAGTTCCCGGCCTCGACATTGCCCAGCCACGGCACGCCGAGCGTAAAATCGCGCAGCGAATGCTCGTTCGTGGCGCTGGCCATCGGGGCGTCGCCGCCGACGTCGCTCATCGCCTCGCTCACCGATTCGCCCAGGCGGATCCGCACCTTCAGCGCCCGCTGGTCGGCGCGTATCGCCGCCGAGAGCGCGATCCCGCCGCACAACTCCTTGCCGAAATCGAGCAGCACGGAAGCCGAGCGCCCGTCGCGGGTCGAGAGGCGGCAGACATCGGGTGTCCCGGTCGTCAGCTGCCCGTCGAAATTCCGGAGCAGCGCTTCGGGGTTTTCCACCCCCGCCGTCAGCTCGCCGGGCAGTGCGACCAGCCGCAGCGGGGTCACGTACCTGCGTGAAATCACATCCGCGGCGCTCCGGCCTTCCAGCCCCTTCTCCAGTATGTTCTCCTGCCCGTACACGGCCGCCGCAAAGGCCAGCAGCAGGGCAAGCAATGCTATCTGTCTCATCGTGCAATCACCCGTTCGATTACCACCGGGTTGAACAGCCCCGAAGGCTGTAACTGCGAATCGGGACGCCACGGATTGTTCAGCGTCCATGTCCCGCGCTGATCCTCGGGGAGCCTGCTGTCGCCGACCAGGCGGTTCACCCACGTATTGACCACGTCGATGACGAGGGTATTCTTCCCTTTGCGCACGAAGTCCGTGACGTCGACCCTGTACGGCGCCGTCCACACGCCCCCGGCGTACTTGCCGTTGACATAGACCTTGGCCATCACGCCGACCTGGCCCGTGTTCACGTACAGCCGGCCGGATTTCTCCTTCCCCCTGAGGTCGAACGTCGTCTCATAGCGGACACTGCCCGAGAAATAGCGCACCGACTCGTCGTCGGAGAGCCGCAGGTCTTTCAGTTCGTCCGCCACGACAGGCTCCGCCGGGCCCCGGCGCCCCTCCTGGAAGGTCAGTGTCCACGGCCCGTCCAGCGTCTTGACCCGCACCGGGGTCGGGAAATTCGCCGTCCCGTCCCTGTGCGCAGCGCCCGCCCCATCCGCGCGCAGTACGACGAACAGGCTTTGGTTGGGCTCCAACACCATCGGCAGCGTCGTCCTGCGACCGTCATCCTCGAACTCCGGCAGCGGACGGATCGCCCCCGTCACGGCATCCCATGCCTCGGGCACAGAGCCGGTCACACGCAGCGTGCAGGGGAAAGCGATGCGCGCGTCCGACTGGTTGGTCAGGAAATAAATCTGCTCGTCGCCCGCATCGCGGTGCCCGAAGAGCACGGGGACATCGGCCCCGACCTCGCAGTCGGGCAGGCACTGCACATAGGCCAGCGCCTCCTCCATGGTCATGCCGTCCAGCACGGCGCCCTTGCCGTAGCGGGCGGCCTTCACGGCCTTGCCGTCGACCCCGCCCCAGAGCTCCGCAGCCATGCGGCGCACCCGGACGTCGGCATCGGGATAGCCTTCGAGGCTCGGCGAACGCTGCGGCGCAGGCCCCAGCAGCACGCCGCCCTCACGGACGAGCACCTGCAGCTTCGCAAGCAGTTCGGGGCGCATCGTCTTGAGCTTCGGCAACACCAGTATCCGGTATTGCGTCCCGTGCGGAAGCGTCCACAGGCCGTCCTTCACGGTGGCGCGTTCCAGCAGCACCTCGCCGTTGATATAATCGTACTGGTATCCCCGGGGCAGCGCCGGGTCGGTGACGCCCGTCATTTTCGGGGCGTCCTCGCCGATGAAATAGGCCACGTCGGCGACGTTGAGCCCCTGCTGCAACATGTAATTGACACGCTTGAGGTAATCCGTGAAGAGGTCGATATGCGAGAACCACGTGTTGTTGCGGTTGAATTCCGTTCCGAACCAGGCATTCATGCCGGGCAGTTCGTCGCCCGGCTGCGAAATGTAGACATGCAGCAGCGTGTTGTTGATCCCCTCGGAGAAGAACCTGTCGCCGCGCGGCTTCACCATCGCCGGATAACGCCCGAAATCGTTCCCGGCCGAGGTGTACGACTCGGCCGACACCTTCCGCTTGCCGTAGATGTGGGCGCACGACGAGGCGGCACGGTTCTCGATGTCGCCCAGCGACCCTTCGCCCCAGAATTCGCCCCCGACCTCGTCCGACTGGCCGCCGTACTGCAGGAACTCGCCGGGATAACCCCAGTGGCCGTAGTTCTCCAGCCACAACGTCAGCCCGTATTTGTGCGCGATTTCGCGCAGCCCCCCGATATGCGCATAGGCCAGCTTGTCGGCCGCCAGGCGCCGCATGTCCCACAGGAACCGGTCGGAGATATCCTGGCTGCCGACCACCACGCCGTCGTAAACGGGCAGGAACGGCAGGGCGTCGTAGCCGTAACGCTCCCTGAAGTCGGTCAGGAAGGTATCCGTAAAGTTCTGCCCGCCCTTCTCGTAGCTGTCGGCCACCACCACGCGGAACGTTCTGCGGTCTTCGGCCGGGATGCGGCGGAGTATCTCACCGATAAAGGCGTCGAAATGGTGCTGCAGGTAGGCCGGGGTCATCTTGTCCACTTCGAGCCCGGTGCCTTCGGGCGCCGCGGGCGAATTCTGGATGCCGGTCGGACGCATCCCGGTACGCATGACGACCCACTCCCCGGCAGGGGCTTCCCACACCAGGCGGTCACCGTCGAGACATTCCGTTATGTCGACCACCTCCGCGGGGTCGACCGCCAGCGACTCCGCGTCCAGCACGGGCTGGTCGCGCCACTGGTACTCCTCCCAGTAGGGCAGCGGCGACTGGAACATCTTGGCAAAGGTCTTCTCCGCATAACGCTCCACACGGGGCAGCGACGAGAGAAGCACCTCCCCCAAACCCGTATCCTTCCCCGCGCCGCGGACTATGAGCCGGAACTCGCGCCCCGTGGTCTTCGCCACGCTGACCGAAACCGGGGCGTAAGGGTCGAAACCGACCTCGATATTGGGATTCGAGCGGTCGATCCCGAACGATGCGACCGTCCGGTAGCCGTCCGCCCCCTTCACCTGCAATTCGGCCTCAGCACGTATCGGACGGCGGGCGGGCCACACCGTGATGTTGCGCAGATCCAGGTCGGCGTCCGTCACCAAGTCGATGACGGCTTCGGGGCTGCCGTCGAAGAGGAGCTCCGTCGCCGGATCGCCGTCTATGAGGCATTGCGCCCCGGCAGCCGTGCCGGCCACCGTCACACGCGTATCAGCCGCCGTCAGCGCCGCACGCCCCACGGCGGGAGCGGGATAGGCGACCACCCGCACGTCCTGGAAATCGGCCGACGGGCGCGGCAGCTCCACCTCGACCTTTCCGCCGCCCCGGACATGCGCCTTGACCGAAGCCAGGTAACGCATGGCCTGCCCGGGTTCGATCCACGGCCCTCCGGCCTGGCTCCAGCCGGGGCTGTTGAACATGCCGATCTCGATGCCCAGCTCCGAGGCGCGTTTGAGCGCCGCATGGGTCACTTCCCACCATTCGTCCGTAAAAAGTTTCACGGGGGCATAGGGCGTCGCCAGCTCCCCGAGGCCGATATTGCCGATGAAGGCACGGTTGATCCCCGCCCGTTTCATCGCTTCGAGGTCTTTCACCACGCCCTCCTTCGAGACATTGCCCGAAAGCCAGTACCAGTAAACCGAGGTCTGGACAGAGTCGGGCGGCGCCACGAACCCCGCGGCCAGGGCGGCATGGGAGCCGCCCTTCGGGGCGGCCTGCCCCGCCAGCGGAGCGAGGGCCAGCGGCAGCATCAGAATCAGTTTCGATAGTTTGTTCATCGCAGGAATATTTCAGGTTATGGGTAAAAATCGTCCTGTGCAGGCAGCCGTCCCGCACGGGAATGCGGCCCGCGGCAGCAGCCGTCCGCCCCGAGGCGGAAGGGTCATTTGGCCACCCTGAGCGTCAGCGTATGGCTTCCGGCACCCAGCTGATGCACCTTTCCGCCGTCCACGTTGGCCGGCAGATAGAGCGTGGCGGTACTGTTGGCCGGGATTCGGACGCGGTAGGTCACCGTATTGCCCCGGCGCGTCCATGCCGACACGATCCGCCCGCAGGGGGCGTCGTGCGAAGCCTCGAATGCATCGACCCCGACGAAATTCGGGCGCAGCAAGATGTGTTTGAAGCCCGGCGCTTCGGGGTCGGGTTTGATGCCGCCCAGCCCCTTGAAGAACCACCCGCCGATCTCGCCGAACATCATGTGGTTGTCCGAGATGTCGCGCGTGGCTTCGAGGTTCCAGTTTTCGAGCAGCGTGGTGGCGCCGTTCACGATCCACCATCCCCACGAAGGATAGGTGTCCTGCACCGCGACCTTGTAGGCCGTTTCGGCATGGCCGTTCTCGCTCAGCGCATTGAGGATGGCCTTGGCGCCCAGCACCCCGACGTCGAGGTGGAACCCGGCTTCGGCGACCTTGCGGGCGAGGTTGCCGGCGACCTTGGCGACCATCTCCTCGGGCACGACGCCCCACATCAGCGGAACGCTCAGCTCGGTCTGCGTGCCGCTGGCATAGATGCCCGCCGCACGGTCGAGGTATTTGTCGTTGATGGCCCCGCGGATTTCGCCGGCCAGAGCCTCGTAGTGCTTCCGGTCGGCCTCCCGGCCGAACAGGGCGGCGGCACGGGCGAGGATCGTGGCATCGACGTAGAAATAGACCGACGAGGTCAGCTCCAGCGACGACTGCGAGCGGACGGGCACCCAGTCGCCGCGTCCCCACGAGGAGAGGTGCCCCGGGCTGCGGCGGTCGACGTAATCGACATAGCGTTTGATATTCTCGTAGCAATCCTCCAGCGGCTTCGTGTCCCCGTAGAAGAGGTAGAGGTTCCACGGGATGATGGCGATGGTGCTCGTCCAGTCCAACCCGTTGGCCGTGCCGTAGCCCCAGCCGCCGGTGGGGATGATGTCGGGCAGCACGCCGTTGGGCTGCTGTTCGTCGCGGTGGTCGGCGAGCCACTTCTCGTAGACCGTAATGCCGTCGTAGTTGTACAGCGCCGTTTCGATGGCCAGGTGGCCGTCGCCCGTCCAGCCGTTCTTCTCGCGCTGGGGGCAGTCGGTCGGGTAACCCATCAGGTTCGAGAGGTAGGCCTTGTTGGTGGCGTCCCAAAGTTTGTCCACCAGGTCGTTCGACGTCTCGATATGCCCCACGGGGGTCACGTCGCTGTGCATGGCATAGGCCGTCAGGTTCTCCGCAGACAGCTCCACCGGCCGGTCGGCAACCACCTCGACATAGCGGAAGCCCTTGTAGTTGAACCGGGGCATGAACTCGTCGTCGCGGCCGCTCAGGGTCACCACGTCGGTCTGGAACAGGTCGTCCTTGTCCGTCGGGCGGAAATAGACGTCGATGTTCGACAGGTCGGCATGGCCGTCTTCGCGCAGGCGTTCGGCATGGATGAGCCGCAGCTGCGTCCCGGCTTCGCCCCTCAGGCGAAGCTTCGTCACACCGGCCATGTTCTGGCCGAAATCATAGAGGTAGCTCCGTTCGTCGAGCTTGCGCACGCTGCGCGGCCTGTATTGGGTGACGTTGCGGATCGGCACCGTCTGCTGTGCCGTAACCCTCTGCGACGGCGCGCCGCGGTACATCACCCCGTCCCAGGCCGAGTCGTCGAACCCGGGGGCGCTCCAGCCCGGCTGCTCGAGCCGCGCATCGTAATGCTCCGAAGTATAGATGCTGTTGAACACCAGCGGCCCGCCCGAGGTGCGCCAGTCGAGGTCGGACTTCACGACCTCGTGCGTCCCGTCCGCATACTCGATACGCAGGTCGAAGCAGAACGCCGGGCGGTTGCGCCACGGCGCCCGCTCGAAGTTCCACACGGCGCCCGACTGGTGGTTGTACCAGCCGTTGCCCAACAGGATGCCCACGGCATTGGCCCCGTCCTGCAACTGCCGCGTCACGTCGTAGGTGACGTAGAGGTTCCGGCGGTCGAAGCGCGTATACATCGGGTCGAGGCGGTGGTCACCGACCTTCTGCCCGTTGATATGGAGTTCGTACAACCCGGCCGCCGCGACATAGGCGCGGGCCGATTTCACGCGTTTGCCCACGGAGAACTCCTTGCGGAAATAGGGCGCTGGCTTATGGTTTATGTCGTGGTGGTCGCTGATCCAGCATCCCTGCCAGTTCCCGGCCCCCATCATGCCGGTCTCGAACGCCGCGACCCCGGACGAGGAGCGTGCGTAGTCCTTGTCCCACACCGTCACGGCCCAGTAATACCGGGTGAACGGGTCGAGTTTCGGCCCGGCGTAACGGACGAGCATCCCGTCCGAATCCGTGCGCCCCGAATCCCACACGTCGCCGCATCCGGCGGCCACGGCGGCGGAATCCCGCCCCACGACGACCCTGTAAGCCCGCTGGAGCGCCCCGGAACGGCTGTCGTCCAGACGCCAGCCCAGTCGCGGCGCCGGGGCGTCGATGCCCAGCGGCGTCTCCAGATGTTCGCACCGCAGCCCCACGGGCGTACACGGTGCCGCGGCCTGCGCACCGATCGCGGCAGCCGCAAAACAAAGCGTTAAGAGTATCTTTTTCATAAAACGGTAAAATTATCGTTTCCGTCCTCCGGCGGCAACGGCACCCGCCGCGTTCCGGGGTACAAGTACGGACAGCTCCGGCGCCCGAGGCCGCAGGGATACCCCGTCCGCAGGCTTTCGGCATACGGGGATGCCCGTCTGCCGCTCCCGACGGGGATTGCCGTCCCCGCCCGCCGGCATCTTTGGGTCAGAGGTTAAAGGCCCGTTTCAATTCGTCCATCTGCTCCTGCGTCGTCCCAGCGGGCTCGAAGCCCATCGAACGGGCCGTGAGGTAGATCTGCGCCGATTTCGAGAGCACGTCGACCTGGTCGAACGCCTCGAAGATGTCGGGCCCTACGGCACATACGCCGTGTTTCTCCCACATCACCACGTCGTACTCGCGCAGCTGCGCGATGGTGGCCTCGGCCAGTTCGACCGACGAGGGCATCTTATAGGGAACGATCCCCAGCCCCTTGGGGCAGAAGGCCCGCGTCTCGGGGATCATGCTCCACAGAAGGTTCGTCAACACGTCCTTTTCGAGGAACGGCGCGTGGTGCGTCATGGCGATCAGGTCGATGGGATGGGTATGCAGCGCCGCCTTGTAGCCGTTGCCCGAGGCGATCATCTGGTTGTGCATCGCCAGATGCGAAGCCAGCTCCGAGGTGGGTTTCACCGCCTTGTCGGCGATGATCTCGTACGACGCACAGTCGTCGAGAATGCGGATTACCGAGCCGTTCTCCATCGGGCGGCGCGCCAGGTCGCGCATACGTTTGTTGGTACCCTTGCAGAAGAAATAGCACCCCTTGAGGCGGGGCAGCGTGGTGCCGATTTCAAAGCGGCCGCTAATCGGAGCCATCGCGCGGATCACGTCGTCGACGTGCTCCGTGATGTTTACCGTGATGTTGCCGCCATTGCGCTCGGCCCACCCCTTCTGCCAGACGTAACCGGCCACTTCGGCCACTTTGTCCACCTCGGCGGCCAGCGCCGGGCGGTTTTCGAGTATGGATTTCATCGTCAGAACAAATTAGGAAATACGAGTGAGAAAATCAGGATCGCCAGGCCGCAGACCAATACGCCCACGGTCTTTCGCGACGCCCCGCGCCACTCCCGGAGGATAATGCCCCACACGTTCGAGAAGGTGACGTTGAGCGCCATGAGGATGCACCAGGCGAATGCCGCCACGACCGACCCGGGCTCGAAGAAGGTCTGCCCGATGCCGAAGCCGAAGAACTGCGAGTACCACAGCGCCCCGGCCAACGCGCAGAACAACAGGTTGTTGACATAGAGCGTCCCCTTGCCGTAGTCGCCGAACGTGCGGTTGCGCGCATTCTGCCACAGGCAGTAGGCGGCATTGGTCACGAAGCCCCCGAGCGTCACCATCAGCGTGGCGGGCAGCGTGCGGAACAGGGCGCTGCCGCCCTCGACCTGCAACGGCCTCCCGGCCTCCAGCCCGAGGTTGAAGCAGGCGCTCATCACGCCCGCCAGCAACGCCACGGCCAGCCCCTTCGTAAGGGCGAAGTCCTTGACGGCGGCGCGTTTCTCCTCGTCGGTCATGTTCTGTGAGCGCAGCGACCCGGCGTAGCCGATCACGGCGATGCCCGCCAGCGTAATCGAGACGCCCAACAGCAGTACGAGCCCTTTGCCCGCAAAGAGGTTTTCACCCGCGAAGATGGCGGGGAAGAGGGTGCCGAACCCGGCGCAGGTGCCCAGGGCGATCGACTGCCCGAGCGCCACTCCGAGGTAGCGCATCGACAGCCCGAACGTCAGGCCGCCCACACCCCACAGCACGCCGTAGCCGGCGGCCTTGAAGGCGGCGGAGGGGTCGGTCGAGAGGATTTCCCCGAGCGAGCTGCCCGCGGGAACCGCCAGCAGTGCCCCCAGCAGCGGGAACACCAGCCAGGCGAAGATGCCCTGTACCAGCCAGAAGCTCTCCCACGACCACTCCTTCACCTTTTTGATGGGTACATAGGAGCTCGACTGGCAGAAGCTGCCGATGGCGATGATCAGAAGTCCGAGAAGCGTATTCATGGCCTTTGTTTTAGAATGCGGTACGGTATAGTTTTTCGATATCCCCGACCGAGGTCGGACGTGGGTTGCCGCCCGTGCAGACGTCGTTGAACGCCGCCACGGCCAGCGCGGGGATGTCCTCCTCCCTCACGCCGATCTCGTGCAGGTGCTGCGGGATACCGATGCTGAGCGACAGGTCGCGCACGGCCCTGACAGCCGCGGCGACGCCCTCGTCGACGCTCATGCCCGCGGTATCGACGCCCATCGCCCGCGCGATGTCGAGGTATTTGGCGCGCGAGGGCGACTCGGCGTTGTATTCCATCACATAGGGCAGCAGCAGTGCGTTCGCCACGCCGTGCGGCGTGTCGTAGAACGCCCCCAGGGGGTGCGCCATCGAGTGCACGATGCCCAGCCCGACGTTCGAGAAACCCATGCCCGCGATGTACTGCGCCTCGGCCATGCCGTTGCGGGCGACGGGGTCGCTGCCGTCCTCGACGACATTCCGCAAGTGCGCGGCGACCAGCTCGATGGCCTTCAGCTCGAACATGTCGCTCATCGTCCACGCCCCGGGCGTGATATACCCTTCGATGGCGTGCGTCAGGGCGTCCATGCCCGTGGCGGCCGTCAGCCCCCGGGGCATCGACATCATCAGCTCGCAGTCGATCACCGCGCACATCGGGATGTCGTTGGGATCGACGCAGACCATCTTCTTGCGGTTCTCCTCGTCGGTGATGACATAGTTGATCGTCACCTCGGCCGCCGTTCCCGCGGTCGTCGGCACGGCGAAGGTCGGCACGGCGCGGTGCTTGGTGTCGGCCACGCCCTCCAACGAGCGCACGTCGGCGAACCCGGGGTTGTTGACGATGATGCCCACGGCCTTGGCCGTGTCGATCGACGAGCCGCCGCCCAGCGCCACCATGCAGTCGGCGCCCGAAGCCTTGAACGCCTCGACGCCCTGCTGCACGTTGCGGATCGTGGGGTTAGCCTTGATCTGGCTGTAAATCTCATAGGGAATGTCCGCCCCGCGGAGCACCTCCTCGATCTTCGCGGCCACGCCGAACCGGATGAGGTCTTTGTCCGTTACGAGCAGCACCTTTTTAAAGCCCCGCTTGCGGATCTCGTCGGCGATCACCGAGCGGCACCCTGCGCCGTAGTACGACGTCTCGTTCAGTACGATGCGGTACATGGCCTTAGCGTTTGGAGGTTACTTCCCTTTCGTACTGCTGGATCCCGGCGATGAACTCCTCGCCCACGGGCACGTCGTTGCGCAGGCAGAACATGTCCCATACGGCGTTCCAGGGCAGCGACTTCGACTCTTCGAGCAGCGCCAGGCGCTCGAAGCCCTGTCCGGCAGCCTCGTACCGGCGAAGCTGCGCAAGCGGTTCGAGCAACGCCTGCATCAGGCACTTCTGCGTGGCGCGCGAACCGATGACATAGGCGCCGATGCGGTTGATCGAGGCATCGAAATAATCCAGCCCGATATGTACGCGGTCGAGCGCATCGCAGCGTACGATCTCCTTGCACAGCTCCAGCGTATCGTCGTTCATGATCGTCACGTGGTCGGAATCCCAGCGCACCGGGCGCGACACGTGCAGCATCACCTCGGGGATGAACAGCAGCAGCGACGAAATCTTGTCGGCCACGATCTCCGTGGGGTGGAAATGCCCCGTATCGAGGGTCACGATCTTGCCGCGGCTGGCTCCGTAGCCGATGTAGAAGTCGTTGCTCCCGACGGTATAGCTCTCCAGCCCGATGCCGAACACCTTCGACTCGATGCAGTCCTTCATGTGGTCGTATTCGGTCTCGAAGATGCGGTCGAGCGAGTCGCGCAGCAGCTCGCGGTAGAGCATGCGGTTCACCGTAAGGTCTTTCGAGCCGTCGTGCACCCAGAGGTTCATGATCGAGGGGTCGCCCTGCGCCTTGCCCATCTCTTCGGCAATGGCGCGGCAGCGCTTGGTGTGTTCCACCCAGAAGTCCCGGATTCCGGGGTCGGGGTTGGCCAGCGAGAGATCGCCGCTCTTGGGGTGCGAGAACGACGTCGAGTTGAAGTCGAGCTTCATGCCGTGCTCTTTCGCCCACTCGATCCAGCCCTGGAAATGCCGGGGCTCCACCTGGTCGCGGTCGACCGTCTCGCCGCCGAACTCGCCGTAGATCTCGTGCAGGTTCAGGCGGTGCGTACCGGGGATGAACGACTTGGCCTTAAGGATGTCGGCACGCAGCTCCCCGATGTTGCGGGCTTTGCCCGGGTAGTTGCCCGTGGCCTGGATGCCGCCCGTAAGGTCGCCGCCCCGGTTTTCGAAGCCCGTCACGTCGTCCGCCTGCCAGCAGTGGAGCGAGAGCGAGATGTTCTGAAGCGCCGCGAGCGCCTGTTCGGTGTCTACGCCGATCCCCGCATAGCGTTCCCGCGCGATGGCGTATGCCTTTTCGATAAGTTCCGTTTTCATAAGAATGACAGTTTTATTTTTTCGGTTGATATGTTTTCGTTTCGATCGAGCGGCCGATGTAGCGCCGCATTTCGGCGAGCGAAGAGACCACGCCCGCGGCACGCGCCTGCACCATGATGTTGCCCAGCGCCGTGGCTTCGGCAGGGCCCGCCACGACGGGGATGCCGACAGCGTCGGCCGTCATCCGGTTCAGCAGGTCGTTCTGTGCGCCGCCGCCGATGACGTGCAGGCATTCGATTTCGAACGGCGCCAGCCGCCGCAGTTTCCCGAGCACCTCGGCGTATTTCGCCGCCAGCGAGTCGAATATCAGCCGCATCAGCGCCGCATCGTCCGCCGGCGAGGGGACGCCGTGCGCCGCGCACCACGCGCGGATCGCCTGCGGCATGTCGGTCGGCGCGGCGAACTCCGCGGCATCGGGGTCGATGACCCCCGGCGACGGGGCGGCGCCCTCGGTCATGCGCACGATCTCTTCATAGCTATACTCCCTGCCCTGGCGGCTCCACACCGCGCGGCACTGTTCGAGCAGCCACATGCCGGTGATGTTCTTCAGAAAACGCACCGTGCCGTCCACGCCGCCCTCGTTGGTGAAGTTCATCGCATAGGACTCCTCCGTAATGATCGGCTCCGGCACCTCGATGCCCATCAGCGACCACGTCCCCGACGAGAGGTAGGCGAAGCGGCTGTTCCGGGCAGGCACGGCCGCCACGGCCGAAGCCGTATCGTGCCCCGCGACGGCCACCACGGGCACCGCCCCCAGCCCGGTCTGCCGGGCTACGGCGTCGCAAAGCACCCCGATCCTCCGGCCGGGCATCACCACCCGCGGGAAAAGCGCGGGATCGACGCCCGCCTCGCGCAGCAGTGCGCCGTCGATCTCCCGCGTGCGGGGCTCCATGAACTGCGACGTCGAGAGGATCGTATACTCGCATACCTTCTCGCCGGTGAGCAGGTACGACAGCGCGTCAGGCATGAAAAGCACCGACGCGGCATTTTCCAGCGCCGACATCCCCTCCCCGCGTGCGGCACGGAGCTGGAAGAGCGAATTGAAATTCATGATCTGGATACCCGTGCGGCGGTACACTTCTTGCCGGGGTATTTTCCGAAAGAACTCCTCGGGAACCCCGTTGGTATAGGGATCGCGGTAAGCCCTCGGAAGCCCGGCCAGCGTACCGTCGGCCGCCACGCAGGCCATGTCGACGCCCCACGTGTCGATACCGATCGAATCGACCCGAAGCCTTCGCTGCCCGGCCAGCGTCAGGCCGTGCAGGATTTCCTCATAGAGGGAGTAGATGTTCCAATAATATTTGCCGCCGATCGAAAGCAGGCGGTTCGGGAAGCGGTGCAGAACTTCGAGGGCGATGCCGTCGCCGCAGAGCGTGGCGAGAATGACACGGCCGCTCGTGGCACCGAGATCGACACCGACGAAATAACGGTTCATCACGGAAAGTTTTAGGTTACTGATGCAAAACTATACAATCTTTTCCCTACCTTTGTTGATGGTTTTGACAAACTATATATAGATTTGACACTATGGACGACCGGCCGCTGAGCATCCTTCACTACCTGCCAGTCTCCCCGCGCGACGAGCAGTGGGGCATCGTCTGCACCACGGCCGGGCACCAGCACGTCCCGCCCGGGACGCCCTACCCCGTCTCGGAACATCCCGAGCACTACCTGTTTTACAAAGGCAGCGGCCGCACGCTCGACGAATACCAGCTGGTCTACATCACCGCCGGGCGGGGGCGCTTCGAATCGGCATCCTGCCCCTCGCAGACGGTCGAGGCGGGCACCATGCTCCTGCTCTTCCCCAACGAATGGCACTCCTACTCGCCCGACCCCGGCACCGGATGGACGGAGTGGTGGGTCGGCTTCCGCGGCGCCAATATCGACCGCCTGGAACAGCAGGGGTTCCTCTGCCGCCGGCGCCCCCTGCTGCGGATCGGGTGCAGCGGCGGCATCGAGCGGTGCTACCGCGAGATCATCGGCACGGTCGAGGAGGAGCGCGTGGGATTCCAGCCGCTTATTTCGAGCATCGTGCTCCACATCCTGGGGTCGGTGCTCTTCAAGCACAGCAACCTGCTCTACTCCGACAACCCCGTCGTCGAGAAGATCAACCGCGCGAAAGCCATCATGCGCACAGACTTCGGCCGCAACCGCTCGCCCGAACAGATCGCCCGCGAAGTGGGCATGGGCTACACGTGGTTCCGCCGCGTCTTCCGCGAATACGTGGGGATGGCGCCGGCGCAATACCAGCACACGATGCGGCTCAACAAGGCCCGGGAACTGCTCGCGACGACAGCCCACAGCATCTCGGAAATAGCCTATGCGCTCGGCTTCGAAAGCGTGAGCGCCTTCTCGCTCTTTTTCCGCCTCCGCGAACGGCTCAGCCCCAGTCAGTACCGCGCCCGCTTCCGGGGCGGGAAGGGGCAGTGACCCGCCGGAACAGACCACGGCCGTGACGCACCGCGGGTTGCCCACGGCAGCGATGCACGGGGGCTACAACCCGCCGCCGACCAAAGCATTGACCCGCGGGCGCAAATAGGGGTTGATGTTATGTATTAAAATGAAATCACGGCATATCACTTACAATCTGCAAGCATAACACACCAAAAAACTGCGCATCCTTTACTTTACTTCCCGTTTCAGCCTAATCGCCCCCGATAAAATCCCCTTTGAGAACTCTTTACGGGGTTTCGCGTATTTCCTCCGTACACCACCGATTGCCGGAAAATTGTTATCTCCTCAGGTTTTCGGGGAAGTTCGTCCCCTCCGGCGAAAAATATTTTTATATTTTTTATATTTTTTCAAAAAACCACCCCGCAGGTTGGTATATATTAAATAATATTAAAAAATAAGGTATCCAGAAGCACCTACGTCCGGAAACTCACCGCATATCAAACCGTACCGGAGGGTATTTTTTCGCCCGAAACCCCAAAATATTCAAAACATATTGAATTTTATTTTCGTTTTTATAAAAATATTTTAACCCGTGTTCAACAATGGTTCTTCGGGTTAAAACAAAATGTTAAGTTATTTATATTTAGTCTTATAGCACCTGTTTTCGCCCTGAAAAGAGGGCCGGAAAGACCCTTTCCGAACACTCCTGCTTACATTTCATCTATTTTGAACATTTGGCAAATTCGTTTTAATTATTTTTCTTTGTCGCGTAAGAAAGTATCATTTACTTATGCAAAAAACGAAACTTCTACTCAACATTCTTGCATTTTTCCTATGTGCCTTGCCGGCGATGTCCGTAGCTCAGGGGGGGGGAAATGTGACCGTCAGAGGCATCGTCACCTCGGCGGATGACAAGCAACCCCTCATCGGGGTCAACGTGATTTCCGGGGCCACCAGCGGGGTGAGCACCCTTGCGGACGGAAGCTACTCGATCAGCGTCGCCGCAGGGACGACGCTCACCTTCCAGTACATCGGCTACAAGCCCGCCACCTTTACGGTTCCGGGCGGCAGCGCCTCGCTGACCTACAACGTCTCCCTCGAGAGCGAGGCACAGGCGCTCGACGACGTGGTGGTCATCGCTTACGGTGTCCGCAAGAAGGGCACCATCGCCGGATCGGTATCGACCGTCAAGGCCGAAAAGGTCGAGAACACCCCTACGGCGGCGTTCGATCAGGCCATCCAGGGACAGGTTCCCGGACTGACGGTACTTTCCAATTCGGGTGAGCCGAGCACGTCGGCAACGATGATGATCCGGGGCATGAACTCGATCAACTCGGGTACCTCGCCGCTCTACATCCTCGACGGGGTCGCCATCGCCAGTTCCGACTTCAACGCCATCAACCCGGCCGACATCGAGAGCATCTCGGTGCTCAAGGACGCCTCCTCCACCTCTATATATGGTGCGCGCGCGGCCAACGGCGTGATCGTCATCACGACCAAGCGCGGGCGCATGGCCGAGCGGGCGAAGATCAACTACCGCATGCAGCTCGGTTTCTCGCAGATCGCCTACGGCAACTGGGATCTGATGGACACCGACGAACGCATCCGGTACGAGAAGGAGATCGGGTTCACCGACGGCAAGAACTACAACGTCCTGGGCAAGACCAACGTCAACTGGCTCGACGAGGTGTTCAACGATGCCGCCCTGCTCCAGAACTACGAGCTCTCGGTTTCGGGGGCCACCGACAAGACCAATTACTACGTCTCGGGCGGCTACTACAACCAGGAGGGCATTGCCGCAGGTTCGGCCTTCGAGCGCTTCTCGCTCCGCGCCAACGTCGAACAACAGGCAGCCAAGTGGCTCAAGCTCGGCACCAACACGATGATGAACTACCAGACCATCGAACGCGCCGAGTCGGGCGAATATACGCTCGTGACCCCCATCTCGGCCGCACGTTTCATGATGCCCTACTGGAACCCCCACCGCCCCGACGGCTCGCTCGCCTCGATCAAGGACGGCACCTGGAAGGGCGAAGGCCAAAACCCGCTTGAATGGCTGGCCAACAACAAGATCTCCTATAAAAAATACAAGGTGATCTCGACGCTCTTCGCCGAGGCCACCCCCATCGAGGGGCTCACCATCCGCTCGCAGTTCGGCGTGGACTATTCGCACACGACGGGCTTCGGCGCCTCCTACCCCAACTACCCGCCCAACCTGGGCTCGGGCACGGCGCAGCGTTACTCGACCGACGGCATGAGCCTTTCCATCACCAATACGATCAACTACCGCTTCTCGCTCGACGGCGGACACTCGTTCAACTTCCTGTTGGGCCAGGAGGGCGTCGATTACAGCTACGAGGAGTTCACGCTGGCCACCCGCGGCCAGAACAACGACAAGCTGGTCAACATCTCTTCGGGAACGCGCGCCACGTCGTGGAGCGACGTCACCGACGACAACTACGCCTTCCTGTCGTTCTTCGCGCGCGGCGAATACAACTACGCCGACCGTTACTACGTCGACTTCTCCGTCCGTACCGACGGTTCCTCGCGCTTCGGCACCTCGGGACGCTGGGCTGCGTTCGGCTCGGTGGGCATGATGTGGAACCTGCGCAACGAGAAATTCATGGAGAACTCGCGCCGCTGGCTCACCAACGCGCAGGTCGCCTTCAGCACAGGTACCTCGGGTAACTCGTCGATCCCCAACTACGAACACATGGCGCTCGTGAGCGGCGGCCTGAACTACTACGGCGACGCCGGCATAGCCCCCTCACAGCCGGGCAACGAAGACCTGCAGTGGGAGAAGCTGTGGATCACCAACCTGGCCGTGCACCTGGGCTTCTGGAACCGCCTGAACGTGGACGTCGAACTCTACCACAAGAAGAACAGCGCCATGCTCATGGAGGTTCCCGTTTCCTACACCACCTCCAACGGCTTCGGCTACCGCTGGGACAACGTGGGCGACATGACCAACCGCGGCGTCGAGCTGAGCCTGGCCGCCGACGTCATCCAGCACAAGGATTTCGTGTGGAGCGTGAACGCCAATGTCTCCTACAACAGGAACAAGATGACCAAGCTTTATAGCGGGGTCAGCGAATACGAGCTTTCGAGCACCAACACCAAACTGGTCGTGGGGCACTCCTTCGGCGAGTTCTACCTCAACCGGTTCGCGGGCGTTAACCCCGCCAACGGCGACGCGCTGTGGTACACCAAGGAGGGCGAGCTGACCACCGAGCTGCGCGACGAGGACAAGGTCATGGTCGGCAAGAGCTACGTGGCGCCCTGGCAGGGCGGCTTCGGCACGACGCTGGCCTGGAAGGGGCTTTCGCTGTCGGCGCAGTTCAGCTGGGTCGCCGACCGCTGGATGATCAACAACGACCGTTACTTCGACGAGTCGAACGGCCGTTTCGCCTCCTACAACCAGTCCAAGCGCCTGCTCAACCGCTGGAAGAAACCCGGTGACATCACCGACATCCCGCGCCACGGCGTCTACACCGAATTCGACGACCGCCTGCTGGAGGACGCTTCGTTCCTGCGCCTGAAGAACCTCATGCTGAGTTATTCCTTCCCGCAGGAGTGGCTGCGCAAGACACGCTTCATCAGCGGCGTGAAGATCTACGCCCAGGCCCAGAACCTCTTCACCTTTACCAAATTCACGGGCCTCGATCCCGAAGGGTCGAGCAATATGTACCAGGCACAGTATCCGATGGCTCGCCAATTCACCTTCGGACTCGACTTAACATTCTAATCAGGGACTATGAACATGTTACGCAATATAAAATTCTATCTTTCGGCCCTCGCGATACTTGTCGGCACCACCTCGTGCCTGGACAAGTACCCCGGCTCGTCCATTCCGGAGAAGGAGGCCATGCGCACCTTCGCCGACGCCGAGCAGACGCTCACCGGCATCTACGCCTCGCTCAAGAGCAGCGCGCTTTACAGCGGCTACCTCACCCTGCTGCCCGACATCCAGGCCGACCTGGTCTATGCCGTCGAAGGCAATACCAATACCTACGGCTCGTTCTGGCGCTGGGACATACGCCCGACCGACCTGCAGCTCGAAGCGGTTTACGCCGCCCTCTACAAGGTGATCGGCAACTGCAATTTCTACCTCGACCGCATCGACGAGGTGATGGCCAACGAAATCAGCGACACCAACATCGAGAAGCTCGAGCAGTACACGGGCGAGGTCTACGCCGTGCGTGCGCTCTGCTATACCGAGCTGCTCAAGACCTTCTGCAAGGCCTATGAGCCGGACACGGCCCAATCGGAACTGGGCGTCGTGCTGCGCACGAAATACTTTACGCCCGAGGCGGCCCGCCGCGCGTCGCTCTACGACTCGTACCAGTTCGTGCTCGACGACCTGGCCGAGGCCGAGAAACGCCTCGACAAGGAGAACGACGCCTACGGCAACGTCTACATGACTTCGGCCTCGGCCGAGGCGCTGCACGCCCGCGTGGCGCTCTACATGCAGGACTGGGACACGGCGATCGAATATTCGAGCACCCTGATCGACGAAAAAAAGGCCACCTTCCAGCTCTCCGATGCCAAGACCAACTACACCTCCGACTACACCTATTTCGACTACATGTGGGCGTACGACCTGGGATACGAGATCATCTGGCGCATCGGCTTCACCGACACCTCCTACGGCGGGGCGCTCGGCACGGTGTTCCTCAACTTCAACAAGGACTACACCTATTTCTATCCCGACTACGTCCCCGGCCAGGCCGCCCTGGATCTCTACGACGATGCCGACCTGCGCTATTCGGGCTACTTCTACCAGACCGAGACCGGTTATGCCCACGGGCTGAGCTGGCCGCTGCTGGTCAAATACTACGGCAACCGCAACCTGATCGCCAACCAGATCTACCATGTCTCGATGCCCAAGCCGTTCCGCCTGGCGGAGCAGTACCTGATCCGCGCCGAGGCCTACTGCCAAAAGAACGATTTTTCGAAGGCCGGCAACGACCTCTCGACGCTGCGCAAGATGCGCTACAAATCGGGCGGCACGATCAACGTCACGAAGGACAACTGGTTGCAGACCATCTCCGACGAGCGTCTGCGCGAACTCTACATGGAGGGTTTCCGCCTGCACGACCTCAAACGCTGGCACAAGGGCTTCGAGCGTAAGCCGCAGGCCAATTCGCAGGCCGAGGGAAGCTCGCTCAAGATCGAAGCCGACAACCCGCTTTTCGTATGGCCGATCCCGCAGCACGAGCTGGAAGCCCCCGGCTCGGAGATACTCCCGAACGAAAGCAACAGATAGCAACAACGAATAGAAGAGAGACAATGAAACGAATTATCACGGTTTTGTTTGCAACGGGACTCCTGGCCGCCCTCGCAACGGGTTGCAAGGAGGAATATAAGACCTACTCCGACGCGGAGTACGTGCTGTTCGCCGATACCCTGGCCACCTACGCCGTACTCCAAGACCAAGACTATTTCTCGGTACCGGTCTCCTCGACCGTCGCGTGCGATTACGACCGCACATTCGGCGTGGAGATCATCGATCAGGGCAGCAATGCCGTCGAGGGGAAGCACTACCGCCTCCTGTCGAACACCATCACCATAAAGGCCGGTTCGCGCAAGGCCGACGTACAGGTACGCGGGTTGTACGACAACATCGAAGATACCGACTCGCTGGGCTTCATCCTCAAACTGGTCATGCCCGAGCAGCTGAAATGGGATCTCTACCACGACCGGACGAAGGTCGTCATGCAGAAAAGCTGCCCCTACGACATCAACGAATTCACGGGCTGGTGCGTGGTGACCTCGATGTTCCTCAACAGCTACCCCGGCGTGGAAAACAAGAGCATCCAGCGCCTCATCCGCACCGAGAAGCACCCCACCGAAGAGAACATGATTATCCTGCACGACTGGCTCTTCTCGGGCTACGACGTCACGATCCGCCTCGACCCGCGCGATCCGATCGAACCGCTGGTAACCATGGACAAGAACCAGGTACTGGCCGACGAGGCTTCGGTCTTCGGACAGATCGTCGGGGACAACAAGATACTGGTCACTAACAGCCCGCTCTACGACTCCTATTTTAACAGCTGCCAGCACTACGTGGCGCTGTGGATCAAGGTGCATGTCGAGGACATGGGCGTGAATATGGGCCTGGTAGGCCATTTCTACAACATCATCGAATGGGTCAGCGACGAGGAGGCCGAACGGCTCCAGCGGGAAGAAGGCATGCTCCCGGGAGGCGTCACGGCGTCCGGATCGCTCTAAATCATAACGTAAATAAAGAAACGAAATATGAAAAGACATTATTTACACTTGGTGATGTCGCTGCTCGCCGGAGCATGTCTGGCGGCCGCTTCGTGTTCCGATTCGGATGAGGATACGAAGCTCCCCAGCCCCAACTTCCCCGAGGCGGTTTCGGCGACCATCGAAGCCGGCGGCACCTACACGCTCGAGATAGAGCCCAACCAGAACTGGGAGGTGAGTGTCCCGACGGCTACCGCCGCATGGTTCTGGATACAGGACGAAACACAGAAAGTCTGGACGCTGCGCGGCGGTGCGGGTGCATCGCGGATCGTAATCGGCGTGGCCGAACTCGATGAGTTCGACGACACGCGTGTCTGCGAGGTAACCCTCAAGATGGGCGGCCAGAGCAAGGTCATCGCCACGATCACACGCGGTACGCTCGAACGCGGCTTCAGCCTCCGCACATGCAAGCTCGACCAGTACGGCGACTTCGAATACGGCGGCAGCGAAACCGGCCTCACCTACTCCTATAACGAAGGGGAGGCCGAAAGCATCGACCTGACCTGGCCCGAGGGACGCACCGATTTCTCGATGCCGATCCTGGTCGAGGCCAACTACGACTGGGCGATCAACCAGTTGCCGGAGTGGGTATCCACCCCGTCGGTGACGGTCGGGAAACCCGGCACGAAAGTCGAGATCCGCATCCAGGGCAACCCGTCGGCCTACCCGCTCGACGGGGCGCAGGACAAGCTGGTGTTCATCGACAAGAACAACCTCGACGCGAAGGTCGAGATTCCGGTCACGATCCCCTCCTGCCGCGACATTTTCGATGTCACGCTCGACAAGGAACTCAAATTCAACGCCGCAGCCGAAATCTACAACAGCATGAACGGCGACTGGTCGCCCGGCGCCGCACGCGGTTCGGTCAAGGGCATCAGGGGTGCGAGGATCTACGTCATCGCCGAAGTCACGGATCGTTGGGGCAATACCAGCCTGAGCGGCGACGAAGCCGACACCAAATGGGTCACGGTCACGGAGAATGCCTGGGACGACGACCTGGTGATCATGGACAGGGGCTTCACCGTCGGCACGGAGGTCAACCAGGGCGATGCCCGCACGGCCAGGATCATCGTGCTCCCGGCTTCGATGGCGGTCTCCGACCCCAACGAACTCTTCGACTACGACATCAAGGAAGAGTACCAGCCCTATGTCTTCGCCACGCTGACACAGCAGGCCAGCCCCGGCCCGATCCAGGCTGCCAACCCCGAGGGCATGGCGGAGATCGGCACCTTGTTCGAGAAACTCCCCTCGACCCACTGGTCGCTCCGCGAGCTCGAAGTCGACGACGCTTACAAACTGACCTACACCAAAGCCTGGTCGAACGACCCCGAAGCCACGCTGACATTCGAACGCGACTTCACCGGCTATAAATGCTACGACGCCGACTGCCAGCCGTTGCCGGACGAGCAGAACTGGCTCTCGGTACGCCGCGTCGAAGGCGGGGCCATCATCGATATGGATCGCGAGGACGAAGGCTACATCGTCTTCTACGACGCCGAGGGCAACATCGCGGCCGTCAACTGCCTCTACGATCCCAATGCGGACATCGGCGGCACGGACATCGGGTTCGCATATCCCGAATACGTCACCGGCGCGACCCTCGAAGAGATCACCTCGGGCGAATACTACGAACAGTATGCGGAGTACGGCGCCCCGATCTACCACCTGACCTACGAGGGAGAAACCACGAACGCCGTGATGAACGTCCCGACCTACTCGAGTTTCATGGCCCAGGGCGATGCGGAAAGCTGGCTTACGGCCGAATCCTACGGCCCGACCCAGATCTACGTCAACATGGACTCTCAGACCGCCACCGAGGGCGTCATGTTCCTCTACGGTGCCAACTGGAACGTGGTGATGGTGATCATCTGCACGCTCAACATCTGACCCCAATGATTCAGGGCCCCTCTCCCAAGGGGCAGGGGCCCTGTTCGATACGACTACAATTTATGGAGAACATACAGACCAGGTTTTTAGATATGAAACTTTTAAAATTTTCCGTAACGGCACTCCTCGCACTGGGCATGGCCTTCCTCGGCGGATGTTCCGACGACGACGGCATCGACAACCGCGACCAAGATTACGGATACGTTCAGTTCAAGCTACACAAGGAGGCGTCCTACGACGCCCTGAGCCGGGCCCAGAAACCCCAGCTCGACTACCTTTCCGAAGCCAGCAAGGTGCAGGTCTCGCTCTATTACGACGGCACGACCATCACCCAGTCGCTGACGCTCTCGGCCCCCGACAAGCAGAGCGGCGAATTCGGGCTTCGCAGCGAGAAGCTCCGGCTGCTGACGGGACAATACCAGATCATCACCTTCTCGTTATTCAATGCCGACGACGAGCTGATCTACAACGGCATGCCGGGCGAAGAGAGGCTCGACATCGTGGCCGGCGGCCTCGTTTCGCACGACCTGACGGTCGACGTGGAGCCGCGCGGCACGGTGCGTTTCTCGATCTCCAAGGACTTGTCGGACTTCACCGAGACACCCGTGGTGACGCGTGCCGCCGAACGGCAGTACACCTTCGACGAGATCGCGTTCCTCGACCTGACCGTAAGGCACAAGACGACCAACGAGCTCACCACGTTCGAAAAACTCCCCGCGAAGTTCTCGATCCACTTCAAGGACGACCGCGAGGACGGGGCCCCCGAGGACATCGAGGACGGCTACCAGACCTCCTCGCTCGAATGCGACACGCTGCTCTCGCTCAAGGCGGGCGATTACAGCCTGGAGAGATACCAGGCCTACGACAAGAACAAAGTCCTGCTGGAGATCAACAAGCGCCCCAAGAACCTGGATTTCACCATCGAGGACAACAAGACCACCGAGGCCAAAGTCGGCGTCACGCTCTACGAGGCCGACGAGTATATCCGCGACTACTACGCGCTTTACGAAATCTGGAAGGCGCTCGACGGGGAGCACTGGTCTTACAGGGGTGAAAACTATCCCACCGGCGTCAACTGGGATTTCAACAAGGATCCCGACCTGTGGGGCGTCCAGCCGGGCGTGGAGGTGCACTCCAACGGCCGCGTGGCGAAGATCTCGATCGGCGAGTTCGGCTTCCGCGGGCACGTGCCGGCAGCCATCGGCCAGCTCTCGGAGCTCGTCGAGTTGTATCTGGGCACGCACAACGACGGCAACCTGCTCGAATACGACCCCTCGCTGGCACACGACAAGAGCCTCTCCGAGCGCACCCGCACCCGCATGGAGCGCCACAAGGAGTTCCTCTCGCTGATCCATATCCCGACCCAGACGTCCGAGCCGATCGCCCGGGCCCTGGCCGAGCACGGCATCTCGATCCCGGCCACGTCGCTCTACAAGAATTTCACCGAGGATCAGATCATCGACCGCAAAACCGGCCTCCAGAACAATATCCGTCCCTACGACGTCGTACACGGCAAGCTCACCAACGGGCTCAAGTCGATCGACCCGGCCATCGGCAAACTCGAAAAGCTCGAGTACCTCAACATCGCCAACGGCGAGCTGGAGGAGATTCCCGCCGAAGTGGCCAACCTCAAGTCGCTGACCGACCTGGAGGTCTACAACTGCCCGAAAATGACCCGCTTCCCGGTGGAGATCGCGCAGATGCCCGAGCTCGTTTCGGTCAACATCTCCAACAACGCCCAATGGTCGGCCGAAGAGCTGTACAAGGGGCTCGACGCCATCGCCAACGGCTCGTCGAAGGAGAAGCTCCAGATCCTCTATGCGACCAACAACAAACTCAGGGAGATCCCCGAGTCGTTCTGCAACCTGAAGAAGATCGGCCTGCTCGACCTGTCCAGAAACCAGATCGAAACGCTCCATCCGCTGGGCAAGGAGGTCGCACCCGTACAGCTCTACCTCGACCACAACAACATCACTTCGCTCCCGGTCAACAGCGACGGCATCTTCTGCGGCACGGACGACACGGAGACCTTCTCGGTGACCTACAACAAGCTCAAGAAGGTTCCCAACATCTTCTCGGCCAAGTCCAAATACGCCATGAAATCGGTGGATTTCTCCTACAACGAGATCGACGGCTTCGAAGGCGAAGAGGAGGGCAAATACAAGGGCCTGCGGGTGGAGACCTTCTCGCTGGCGGCCAACCCCGGGCTGACGAAGTTCCCCAAATGCCTCGGCACGACCAATTCGCTGGTTTCCTACATCATCCTGCGCGGTTGCAGCATCGACGAAATCCCCGAGGGCAGCTTTGGCGGCAAGAACTCGACGTCACTCGTATCGCTCGACCTGACCTACAACAAACTGAAGGCCCTGTCCAAGGATTTCACGGCCGAGCAGCTGCCCTACCTCTACGGGCTGGATATTTCGTACAACTCGTTCGACAAGTTCCCGTTCGGGCCGCTCAACTGCGCCGGGCTGACCGTATACGCCATCCGCGGCCAGCGCGATGCCGAGGGTAAGCGCTGCCTGCGCGAGTGGCCCACGGGGCTCTACCAGCACACGGGCCTGCGCGGGTTCTACATCGGTTCGAACGACCTGCGCAAGATCGAGGACACGATCTCCTACCTGATCTACCACCTCGACATCAGCGACAACCCCAACATCACGTTCGATGCCTCGGCCATCTGCTACTACTGGCAGCAGGGGGTCTACAACCTGATCTACGACAAGACCCAGAACATCCTGAACTGCGACAAAATGCTCGAATAACACCTAAGGAGAAACGACAATGAAAATAAAGAATTACATACCGGTCATCCTCTGCTCGATCGCATTATGCAGTTGCTCCGACGCCGACAAGAACATCGCGTTCGGGCTCGACAGCGACGCCATCAAAGCCGAAGCCGCAGGGGGAAGCCACAAGATCAAAGTATCGGCATCGGGGGACTGGGTCGCCACCACCGACGAGCCGTGGATTTCCATTTCGCCGGCCAACGGCCGCGGCACCACCGAGTGCAGGATCCTCATCGACTCGGCGCTGACCGACTCGCCCCGCCGCGGCGTGGTACGCATCCAGGAGCAGAACACCTGGGACAAGAAGGAGATCACCATCGACCAGCAGGGTTTCGACTACGCCATCACGCTCGGGGAGAAAGAGGTTTCCGTGGCCAACTTCTCGGCCTTCGGCACCCGTTATTTCGACGTGAAGGTCAAGACCAACGTCGACTTCGCCGTCGAAGTCCCCACCTCGGCCGAAAGCTGGCTCAAATTCGACAGCTATAAGGTCGAACTCGACCGCGGCATCCGCCCGCGCGAGGTGACCGTACGCTTCAACTGGAGCATCAACTCCCAGCCCAACGAGCGTATCGCCGACGTGGTGTTCAAGCCCAAACGCGAGGTGGAACTCGCCCGCCAGGACAACCTGCTCGTCACGCAGGGCGCCGCCGAACCCATCGAGGAGAACACCCGCAGCGGCGACTCGATCGCCCTGCTGGCCATCGCACGCACGCTCGGAACCAACAGTTCGTGGGAGAACGGCGAACGCATGGACAACTGGGACGACGTCACCCTTTGGGAGGAGGGCATGGCGGGTTACACGCCCGAGAAGAACGGCCGCGTGAAATACGCCCGGTTCTTCATGTTCGACACCAAGGAAGAGCTGCCTTTCGAAGTGCAGTACCTGACGGCCGCCGACGAGCTGAACTTCTACAGCAACGTCAACGCCTTCCTGAAAGACCTCACCACCGGCGAGTACATCACCAAACTCACGCAGCTCAAACGCCTCACCATCGCCGCCTACGGGCTGGTTTCGCTGGACAAGAACTTCACGGCGCTCAAGAACCTCGAGTTCCTCGACCTGAGCAGCAACAACTTCCAGAAGATTCCCGACGAGATCAACCCGACCAACTTCCCGAAACTGCGGACGCTGCTCATGGGCGCCAACACGCGCAGGAACATCTACGACCTGAGCAACACCGTCGAAACCAACTACGGCGGCCTCGTCGATGAAGAAGGATTCCCGCGCCGCATGATCGAATGGGATCTCGACACGCTGCAGCTCTCGGTCAACTACCTGCAGGGGCCGCTGCCCAAGATGGACGACTGGGAGAAATACACCGAGCAGGACATCATCGACGCCGACACGCTGCCCCGCGCGCTGATCGGCACCCCGAAGGTGATGCCGCACACCAAGCGCTTCGCCATCAACCTCAACCGCCTGACCGGCGAACTGCCCGACTGGCTGCTTTACCACCCCGCCCTCGACTGGTGGTCACCCTTCCAGCTCGTGTTCACGCAGGAAGGCAAGGATGCGACGGGCGCATCGGCCGGATTCGGCAACGAACCCGCCAACCTGAACTATTACTACGAATTCTACGAGGGGTACAAGAAAGACCCCGGCGCAGAAGAGGAAGACGAGGATACGACCAAATAATCAAGACGATGAAAAACTATTTATACGGCATTTTTGCCATTGCATTCCTGGCATTTACCGCCTGCACCAACGAGGAGCTCCCGACGCCCGGCACCGGACAGGACACCCCTGTCGAGCACAAGTCGGGGGAGATACTCGTCAAATTTTCGCCTTACGTGAGCGAGATACTCGACAAGGCGGCCACAGCGACCCGCAGCGGCGGCCCCGCCACCCGCTCGGGCATCCTTTCGGTCGACGAGGTTCTCGACATCGTGGGCGGCTACCAGATCGAACGCGTCTTCCCTGTAGACGGCCGCAACGAAGAGCGCACCCGCGAATCGGAGCTGCACCTGTGGTACGTCGTACGCTTCGGCGACGACTACTCCGCCGAGGAGGTCGCCGAAAAACTCTCGGCCCTGGGCGAAGTCCAGCACGTGAATCTCAACCGCACGATCCGCCGTGCCTACAACGCCGGCAAGAAGGCAATGCCCCTCACCCGCGAAGCCCTCGCCGCCATGCAGCGTGCGACCCGCGCCGCCGGGGATACGGGTTATCCCTTCAACGACGAACTGCTGCCGATGCAGTGGCACCTGATCAACCGCGGCAACCTGTTCGGCGAGAAGTCGATCGTCGATGCCGACGTGCAGTGTGAAGAGGCGTGGAAATCCTCGACGGGCGACCAGTCGATCATCGTCGCCGTGCTCGACGAAGGCGTCATGGTCGAACACCCCGACCTGAAGAACAACATGTGGGTCAACGAAGGCGAGGTTTACCGCTCGAAGCAGGACAACGACGGCAACGGCTACAAAGGCGACGTCTACGGCTACAACTTCGTCTTCGACACGGGCGTTATCTCGTGGGACGACGTCAGCGATACGGGTCACGGCACGCACGTGGCGGGCGTGATCGCCGCACAGAATAACAACGGCATCGGCATCAGCTCGATCGCCGGCGGGAACGCCGACATCCCGGGCGTGAAGATCATGAGCTGCCAGATATTCTCGGGCAACGCGGTCAGCAACTCGCTGGCGACCGTCCGGGCCATCAAGTACGCGGCCGACAACGGCGCCGTCATCCTGCAGTGCAGCTGGGGCTATATCTCGGGCAGCGCCAACAGCTACGAGTGGGGGGCGCCGGGCTTCAAGGACGAAGAGGAGTGGGCGACGAACGCCCCGCTGGAGAAGGACGCCCTCGACTACTTCCTGCATAACGCCGGATCGCCCAACGGCCCGATCGAAGGCGGCCTGGCCATCTTCGCAGGCGGCAACGAGAGCGCCCCGCAGGCCGGGTTCCCGGGCGCTGCCGAGGAGTGCATCTCGGTATCGGCCACGGCTGCCGACTATACGCCCGCCGTCTACACCAACTACGGCCCCGGCACGGCGATCGCAGCCCCGGGCGGCGACCAGGACTACTATTACGAGTACTTCGACGACAACCACAAACGCGGCGAGATCGGCTGCATCCTTTCGACGCTGCCCTATGCCATCAGCGAAACGGGCTACGGTTACATGGAAGGCACCTCGATGGCCTGCCCCCATGTTTCGGGCGTCGCCGCGCTCGGGCTCTCATATGCCGCACAGCTCCGCCGCCACTTCACGGCCGACGAGTTCAAGGCACTGCTCTGCGAAACCACCACGCCGATCGACTCCTACATGACCGGCCTGAAAAACTACTACCGCTACGTCGCCGAAGTCGGCCTGAACCAGCCCATGCAACTGACGCTGGCCAACTACCGCAACCAGATGGGCGTGGGACAGGTCAATGCGGCCAGGCTGCTCAACGCGGTCTCCGGCAACGGCAAGCAGGTTTCGTTCCCGAACCTCTACATCTCGCTGGGCAAAGAGGTGAAGGCCATCCCGGCCAACTACTTCCTCGGCGGCGAAACGCTGACCTACACGGTCAGCATCGCCGACACGGCGGTCGCCACGGCGTCGTTGGAGGGTGCGAAGCTGACGGTCAGGGGGCTGAAGGCCGGCACGACCAAGGCAAGCATCACTTCGAGCAAGGGCGAGACGCACAATTTCAACATCACGGTGCGTAAAACGGCAAACGGCAACGGCTGGCTCTAACGGACAATGCGCTGCGGAACGACGATAGCACGTATGCTCTTCTGCTGCGGGGCGTTGTGGGCGGTAACCGCCGCCACACCGCTCTGCTCGCAGATCCGCATCGTCCCCCGTGCCAAACTCGACAGCCTGGCGCACCCCGCCACGGCCGACGGTGCCGAAGCGATGCGCTTCGAACGCACGCAGATCGACGCAGGGCATATCGGCGAGGACGACACGCCGCCGGGCTACACGTTCAAATGGCATAACGCAGGGACGGCACCGCTCGTCATCACCCGCGTGCAGACCACCTGCGGCTGCGCCGCGGCCACCTACGGCCGGCAGCCCGTCCGCGCGGGCGGCGAAGGCACGGTGACGGTCACCTACCACCCGAAGGGACACCCGGGGAGCTTCGACAGGCGGATCTTCGTCTATACGCAGCTCTCGGACAAGATGCCGACGGCCATCCTGCACCTCACGGGCACGGTCATAGCCTCGGAACGCACGGACGGCGACTACCCCTATGCAATGGGTGCGCTGCGGCTCAAACAGCAGTCCGTGCGCCTCGCCCCGGAAAGGTTGCAGAACGAGCGCATCGAATGCCTGAACACGGGCGGCAAAGCCATGCGGCCACGCTGCGACGAGCACCTGCTCCCCCCGGGGATCACCTTCCGGTGCGAGCCCGCAACCCTCGCCCCGGGCGCCAAAGGCGACCTGGTCATCGGGTTCGACCCCGCGCAGGCAACGCGCAGGCCGCCTGTGCAGCTGCCCCTGATCCTCGAAGGGCCCGATGTTTCGCCGAGTGGGCGCACGCTGCAGATCCGGTTCGAAGAAACAGAGAAAGAAACAGACAAAAACGAGTCATATGAAAACAATTTTTAGATTTACGCTCCTTGCACTTATCGCGACGGCCTTCTGCGCCTGCGATGACGACAAGTCGTATGTAGCCCCCCTGGATGTCACGCCCAACAACCTCGCCGGCACGTGGCAGCTCGCCCAATGGAACGGCGCGCCCCTCGCCGAGGGCAGTTACGTATACATCGAGTTCATCCGCAAAGACCAGAAGTACGTCATGTACCAGAACCTCGACAGCTTTGGCGCCCGCAAGCTCACGGGACGTTTCGCCATCGAAACCGACGAGGAACTGGGCGCCATCATCTACGGAAACTACGATTACAGCGTAGGCGACTGGCAACACCGCTACATCGTGACCGACTTTTCAAAGACACAAATGATATGGACAGCCAAGGACGACCGTTCGGACATTTCGGTCTACGAACGCTGCGACGGCATCCCCGAGGAAATCACCGGAGGGAAAACGGAGTAATAAAAAGTTCACGCCGCAAGGCAGTAAAAGGGACACCCGCTCCGGGGTGTCCCTTTTACCATTATGTCGCGGAGCGCCCTTCCCGGCACAACCGGATTGGTAATGCGCGGAATTTGTAGTAATTTTGCGCAAAACAATACGGACGATGACACGACCACTGCAATTCATACCTTTCAAGTCCCGCTCGGACAAAGGCTGGGCCGAGGCCTGGGAGCTTTACGAAAAGTCGTTCCCCTACAACGAACGCTGGAACGCCGAAGGCTACGACCGGGCATTCGGCGACCCGAATTTCGAAGCCGACGGCATCTGGCGCGGCGACGAGTTCATCGGCATCCTCTTCCACTGGGGTGCCGACGGGTACCGTTATGTCGAGCACCTGGCCGTCTCACCCGCCCTGCGGGGACAAAACATGGGCTCCGCAGCACTCTCGGCCTTCTGCCGGAAGGTCGGGCGCGTCATCCTCGAGATCGACCCGCCCGTAGACGACATTTCGATCCGCCGCCTGCACTTCTACGAACGGCTGGGGTTCGTCGCCAACCCCTACCGGTACATCCACCCGTCGTTCCGCAAGCCTTTCACGCCCCACCGGCTGGTGCTGATGAGCTATCCCGGCGCCATCACCTACGAAGAAGCCCGCAGTTTCGCGGACTTCGTACGGGAGGCAGTCCTCCGCTATTCGGAGCACGAAGCCCCCACTCTGCCGAATTTAGCGTAAAAAGCGGATCGCTTCCAGCAAGACAACGGTTCCGACCGGCATAGGCCGTTCAGCGGCGGGATTTCTTTCCCGGCATCCCCGGCAATGCAGACGATGCAGGCGGATAGGCGCCATATCGGCATAAAATGGAGCCGGGCGCAAAAAACGGAATCCCTCCGGAAGCCGCCCGGCCGAAAACCCCGTTACAGGATCCCGACCAGGTATTTGGTGACGAAATAACCGCCCACGACCAGCCAGACATACAGCAGTCCCGCCAGCACGAAGGGCTTCGCCCCGGCATGTTTGAACTTGTCGATGCTCGTTTCCGTACCCAGCGCCGTCATGGCCATCGTCAGCATGAACGTATCGACATATTCGATGGCGCCGTTCAACGGAATGTCGCGGACACTCTCCGCCCCGGTCAGGTATTGCAGCAGCGAATTGAGGCAGATGACCCCGATAAACCCGAATGCGAACCACGGAATGGTGATTTTGTTCTTCTCCTTGCGCCCCCCGGCGGTTTTCCGGCGGCGCGCCAGCACGAACCCCAGGATAACCAGCACGGGCGCGAGCATCATCACACGGATCATCTTGGTGATGGTGGCCGTCCCAGCGATTCCCAGCGTATCGGTCGGATCCATTGCGTTGCCCGCCCCCGCCACATGGGCCACCTCGTGCAGCGTGCTGCCCGTATAAACGGCCACGCCCGTGTCCGTGAGCCCGTCGAGCATCCCCGTACGGTACATCAGGGGGTAGAGGAACATCGAGAGGGTGCCGAAAATCACGACCGTGGAGACGGCAATGGCGGTTTTGTACCCCTCGCATTTCACGACCGGCTCGGCACCCAGCACGGCCGCCGCGCCGCAGATGGCACTGCCCGTCGAGGTCATCAGCGCCGTGTCGCGGTCGATCTTCAGCAGGCGTCCCAGCAGGACGCCGCCCAGGATCGTGACCGTCACGACGACCAGGTCGACCGCGACGGCCGGAATACCCACGGCGGCCACCTCGGAGAGCGTCAGGCGGAACCCGTAGAGGATAATGCCCCAGCGCAGCACCTGCTTGGTACAGAACCTGATACCGGGCACCCACGTTTCGGGCAGTTTGTTGCGCAGGCTGTTGGCATAGAGCATGCCCAGCACGATGCCGACGATCAGCGGGCTGAACGAAAGTTTCTTTACGAGGGGGAACCCGGCGATGTAGAATGCCGCGAACGAGAACAGGACGATCAGCAGAATCCCGTGCAGGGTATTCGCCCTGTTACCTTTTTTCAACATATCCTTCGTGTTTTTTTAAGAAGCCGTTATAACTTTTCCTTTGTTTCGCCGACAAAGATCGCATCTTTTGGCGGGATATGGAACAAGAACCGGTTATCCTACATAACCATAAGTTATAACGCAAACTGCAGCCGCGCAGCGATGCCCGAAAATGGAAACGGGAACGGGATGCGGGAACAGAATACGAAAACGGGAACGGGATGCCCGCCGGGTCAGCGGTCGGCCCGGGCGAAATCGACGAACTGCCGGACAAGCCGGGCAGGTTCGGCCTCGGGATGCACGAACACGAAGTCGCGCGTGAGCGCCAGGGAGTCGACATCGACGATACGCAGCGTACCGCTGCGCAGCTCGTCCACGACCGAAATCACCGACAGGATGGCCATGGCGTCGCTGTTGCGCACGAATGCCTTGATCCCCTCGGTCGAACCGAGGCGCATCACCACGTTCAGTTCCGGGATGCGGATCCCGGCCTTGCCGAGTGCCGTCTTGATGACTTCGAGCGTCCCCGACCCGCCCTCGCGCAGCACGAGGGGAATCTGCCGTAAACAGTCGGGCGTCACGGCATCCGTCCGCGCATAGGGGCCGCCCGTACGTGCGACCAACACCAGTTCGTCGGGCGCGAAGAGCGTATAGTGCAACCCCTGCCGGCGGCTGAGGCTCTCGACCATCCCCAGGTCGATGCTGCGCCCGCACAGTGCCTGTTCGACCTGGTCGCTGTTACCCGACATCATCGAGACCCGCACGCCGGGGAAGCGCGTGGTGAAGCGGGCGAGGATCGGCGGCAGGAGGTATTGGGCGATGGTCGTGCTGGCACCGAGGCGCAGTTCGCCCTCGACCGCACTCGCGCAGAGGCTCATCTCATACTCCATGCGGCGGTAGTCGCCGGCCAGCCGTTCGGCGCAGGCCAGCAGGGTCTCGCCGGCCGGGGTCAGCTCCAGGCGGCTGCCGCGACGGACGAAGAGTTGCGTCTTATAACGGGATTCGAGCTCACCGACATGCTTGCTGACGGCGGGCTGGGAAATGAACAACTGCTCGGCAGTCCGGGTGAAACTGAGCGTCCGGGCCGCGGTGATGAAAACTTTAAGTCGGAAATCGTCCATAACTTTCGTAGGTTATCGGCGCAAGGCCACCAGCCATAGCGTCCTCAACCCAGATGCCCGTCTTGGGCGAACTCCTTTACCGACTTGATATAGTGGTCGATAGTCTCCTGCATCGAAACGAACGATTTACCTCCCGCGGCATTCTTGTGGCCGCCGCCGTTGAAGTACTTGCGGGCGAAGAGGTTGACGTCGACATCTCCGCGCGAACGTAAGCTCACGCGGATGAACTTGCGGTGGGCCAGGAACATGGCCGACATCTTCATCTTCTTGATCGTCAGCGCGTAGTTCACGAAACCCTCGCTGTCGCCCTGCTGGAACTGGAAACGGCGCATTTCGTTCTCCATCAGCGACATATAGGCCACCGTCCCGTCCTGGATGATCTCCATCTTGCGGTTGATGACATAGCCGAACAATCGTGCGCGGCCTTCGGTATAGGCGTTATAGACGTTGTTGTGTATCTCGGGGATGCTGATGCCCTTCTCGACCAGCACCGCCACGGCGCGGAACAGCTCCGGCGTGAGGAACGAGTAGGCGAAGTTGCCCGTGTCAGTCATGATGCCCACGTAGAGCGCCTCGGCCATCTGCCGCGTAATGGCATCGGTGCCGAACAGCGCTTCGATGATGCTGTATACGAGGAAACAGGTGCTCGACGAATCGGGATACGAGAACGAGAGGTCGAAATGCCCGTCGGGCGAAAGGTGGTGGTCGATCAGCACGCGGCGCGCCGTGGTGTTGGCCTCGATCGTATCGCTCAGGATTTCGAGCCGCGACACGGCGTTGAAGTCGAGGCAGAAGAGCAGGTCGGCCTCGGCGATGGCGCGCACGGCATCGCCCGCAGTGTCGTTCTTGAAGACCACGACCTGGCCGATACCCGGCATCCAGTCGAGAAAATAGGGGTATTTGTTCGGGACGATGCACGTCACCTCGTGTCCCATTCCCCGCAGCACCTCGGCCCATGCGAGCGAAGAACCCACGGCATCGCCGTCGGGATTGGTATGGGCGACAATCACGATCTTCCGGTTTGCCGGGGCGAGAAGTTCCCTGAGGGATTCGATACGCTCTTTCGATAGCTCCATTTCAGCCTTGCTTCACATTGGTGATACTGGGCAAAGGTAGCAAAAAAGAGGGAGATAACAAACCGCGCCCGCCGATGCATACTGAATTTGCACATTTGCATACACCCCGCAGCCGGGAATTTCGTTAATTTTGTTCCGGCTAACCAAAACCGTACGTATGAAAAAACTTATCCACCTGCTCCTGGCAAGCCTGCTCCTGGCAGGCCTGCTCCTGGTAACGACCGCCGCGACGGCCGCGGCACCCTATGCCAACAACCGCGCCCCGCTGCGCGAAAAGCCCTTCGTAAAACTTCCGCTGGGCGCCATCCGCGCCGAAGGATGGCTCCGCGACCAGTTGCAGCGCCAGGCCGACGGGCTGACGGGGCACCTCGATTCGGTCTACCCCGAAGTGATGGGCCCGCGCAACGGCTGGCTGGGCGGCGACGGCGACGTCTGGGAACGCGGCCCCTATTGGATCGACGGGCTGCTGCCGCTGGCCTATATCCTCGGCGACGAACGGCTGATCGAAAAGACCCGCCCCTGGGTCGAGTGGGCGCTCGGCAGCCGGCAGCCCGACGGCTATTTCGGCCCGGCGGAAGACCGTCCGTTCGAAAGCCCGGCCATACAGCGCGACAACGCCCGCGACTGGTGGCCCAAGATGGTCATGCTCAAGGTGCTGCAACAATACTACTCGGCGACGGGCGACGAGCGCGTCATCGAACTGATGAGCGCCTATTTCCGTTACCAGCTGCGCGAGCTTCCGAAGACCCCGCTGGGGCACTGGACTTTCTGGGGCGAACAGCGCGGCGGCGACAACCTGGGCATCGTCTACTGGCTTTACAACATCACGGGCGACGAATTCCTGCTGGAGCTGGGCGACCTGATCCACCGGCAGACGCTCGACTGGACGGGCATCCTCGCCGGCGGGGAGGTGATCCCGACGCCCTTCTCGCTGCACTGCGTGAACCTCGCGCAGGGGATCAAGGAGCCGGTGGTCTACTACCAGCGCAGCAACGACCCGGCGCATGTGGCGGCCGTGAAGAAAGGCTTCGAGGACATACGCCGCTACATCGGCCTGCCGACGGGGTTGTACGGGGGCGACGAGGCGCTGCACGGCGCCGCCCCGACGCAGGGTTCGGAGCTTTGCACGGCCGTGGAGATGATGTACTCGCTGGAGGAGATGGCCGAAATCACGGGCGACGTGCAGTTCGCCGACCATCTGGAGCGCGTGGCGTTCAACGCCCTGCCCACGCAGGCCACGGACGCCTATGACGCCCGCCAGTACTACCAGCAGGTCAACCAGGTGATGATTACCGACCACCGCCGCAATTTCGAGCAGAGCCACGACGGCACGGACATCCTCTACGGCCTGCTGACGGGCTATGCCTGCTGCACGTCGAACATGCACCAGGGATGGCCCAAGTTCACGCAAAACCTGTGGTATGCCACCCACGACGGCGGGCTGGCCGCGATGGTCTATTCGCCCTGCAACGTCACGGCCGAAGTGGCCGACGGCGTACGGGTGACGATCGCCGAGCGGACGCAATACCCCTTCGACGAGCAGATACGCTTCGAGATAAAGATCGACGGCCGCAAGGTGAAAACGGCCCAGTTCCCGCTCCGCCTGCGCATCCCCGGCTGGTGCGAAGGGGCGACCGTGGCGGTGAACGGTCAGGCCGTGGCAACGCCCGCCGGGGGCTCCGTGGCGGAGGTGCGCCGCACGTGGCGCACGGGCGACGTGGTGACGCTCCGCCTGCCGATGGAGGTCGCCGTCAGCCGCTGGTACGAACGCTCGGCCGTCGTCGAGCGCGGGCCGCTGGTCTACTCGCTGCGCATCGGCGAAAAATGGTCGAAAGTCCGCAACCCCGGCAAGCAGATCTACGGCCCATGGTATTACGAAGTGCGGCCGACGACCCCGTGGAACTACACGCTCTTCGAGGAGGACGTCCGCCCCGAACGCATTGCGGAGGCATTCAGGGTCGAGCGGCGCGACATCGGCGACACCTATCCGTGGACGCTGGAAAACGCCCCGGTGGAGATCAAGGCGCGCGGGCGCAGGCTCGACGAATGGGTACTCTACCAGGAGAGCGCCGGCCCCCAGCCGTACAGCACCAACGAGACCGCCAATCCCGCCGAAGAGATCACGCTGATCCCCTACGGCTGCACGACGCTGCGCATCACCGAGTTCCCCCTGACGCGCGACCTGCGCAAGAACTGGTAGTGCGCCCGAAAGGCAGGGCGGGGAAAAGATAGTGTCTGGAAACGGGTGTCCGGGAAAGCGGATGCCGCGGGGAGGGATCCGATGCCGGGGAAAGCACCGTGACGGGAACCCGCAACCCGGAAGAAGGGAGGTTGACGGAAGAAAGGGAACCGCCCGGAAAGCATGGCGCCGGGAGGGACAGCACAACGTTTCCGGGGGGAAGTCCGGCAACGAGAAACGGCGCACGAGGGGATATGACCGTCGGGCGCCGTCCTTTTTTCGGGGAGGGGCAGCCCGTTTTCCGGGGGCCGGAGCCCCTTTCCGGGACGGCGATTGGCACGGTTCGGGAATTTTGCGTAGATTTGCAAATCTAAATCACACGTTATGGCTTCTTGTCTCCAGGTGGAAAACCTCACCAAATCGTACGGCGAGCAGGTGCTCTTCGAAAATATCTCGTTCACGATCGAGGAGGGCCGGCGCGTGGCCCTCGTGGCGAAGAACGGCACGGGGAAAACCACGCTGCTGAACATCATCGCGGGGAAGGAAAGCCACGACGCGGGCAGCGTCGTGCCGCGCCGCGGCCTGAGGATCGCCTACCTGGAACAAAGCCCCGCATACCCGGCGGGCATGACCGTACTGGAAGCCTGCTTCCACTCGGAGAGCCCCGCCCTGAAGGCCATCGCGGAGTATGAGCGGGCGATCGGCGATGCGTCGGGCGAAGGGTTGCAGGAGGCAATGGCGCGGATGGATGCCCTCGAAGCGTGGGATTACGAGCAGCGCGCCAAGCGGATCCTTTCACGGCTCAGGATCCGCGACTTCGGGCAAAAAGTGGAGACCCTCTCGGGCGGGCAGCTCAAGCGCGTGGCGCTGGCCAACGTGCTGATCAGCGAATCCGACCTGCTGATCCTCGACGAGCCGACCAACCACCTCGACACCGACATGACCGAGTGGCTCGAAGAGTACCTCGCGGCGAGCAGCGCCGCGCTGCTGATGGTGACCCACGACCGGTATTTCCTCGACAGCGTGTGCAGCGACATCCTCGAAATGGAAAACCGCCGGATCTACCACTATGCGGGCAACTACTCCTATTACCTGGAAAAGAAACAGGAGCGCGAAACGGCCGACGCGGCACAGCGGGCGAGCGACATGAACCTCTACCGCCGCGAACTGGAGTGGATGCGCCGCCAGCCGCAGGCGCGGGCGACCAAGGCGCGGTCGCGCATCGACGCGTTCCGCGATCTCGAATCGCGGCTCAAAACGACGCGCCGCAGCGGCGAGGTGCGGCTCGACGTCGGGGCGTCGCGGATCGGCACCAAGATATTCGAGGCCCGCGACGTGAGCAAGCGCTTCGGCGACGTGGTGATCCTCGACAGGTTCAACTACAACTTCACCCGCTACGAAAAGCTGGGGATCGTGGGCGATAACGGCTGCGGCAAGTCGACGTTTCTCAAGTTGCTGACAGGCATCGAACGACCCGACAGCGGCGTGATCGACGTAGGTGAAACCGTACGCTTCGGCTATTACAGCCAGCAGGGGCTGGAGTTCGACGACTCGATGAGGGTGATCGACGTGGTGACGGCGATCGCCGAGCAGGTCGAACTGGGCGACGGGCGGCGGATGAGCGCCTCGCAGCTGCTGCAGCATTTCCTCTTCATGCCGGAAACGCAATACAATTACGTGGCACGCCTGAGCGGCGGCGAGCGGCGGAGGTTATACCTCTGCACGGTGCTGATGCAGAGCCCCAATTTCCTGGTGCTGGACGAGCCGACGAACGACCTGGACATCGTAACGCTGGGTATTCTGGAAGAGTACCTGCAAGCGTTCAGAGGCTGCGTGATCGTGGTGTCGCACGACCGTTATTTCGTGGACAAGGTCGCCGACCACCTGCTGGTTTTCTGCGGCGGGGGCGAGATCAGGGATTTTGCGGGAACCTACTCGGAATACGTGGCCTGGAAGCGCGAATACGAAGCGGCACGCCGCGCCGAAGCCGCACAGGCCCGCCCCAAACCGCAGGCGGCGAAAACACAGGCGGCGGAGGCTGTGCCGCGCAAGCTATCGTTCAACGAAAAGAGGGAGCTGGAGGCACTCGAAACGGAAATCCCGGTGCTCGAGGCCGAGAAAGCGGCACTCGAGGCGTCGCTCTCGTCGGGGACGCTCCCGGTGGAGGAGCTCACGGCGCAGTCACGGCGCATAGCGGAGCTGATCGCGTCGATCGACGAAAAGACGATGCGCTGGCTGGAGCTGAGCGAGCGGTGAGGGCAGGCATTCCGCCCGGCGGAACGGCCTGCGGCTGGGCAGGCGGGCGTCCGAGATCCGAAAAACCCCGCGCTTGCACAAGCGCGGGCATGAATCCGTACAAATCCGATTACCTTTTTATATTCAGCAGCGTGAGGTTTTCCAGCACGGTCTGCTGCGCCACACGCTGGATGTATTCGGCCTGTTCGGCCGGGAAGTCCAGCGTGCAGGCGGTCTGGTAGGGCTTGCCGTAGATCGTGGTGAAAATCACGTTCGCGGCCAGGTAGCTGCCCAGCGGCCCGGGGTGGAAACAATCCTGCGCATAGAGCACGTAATCGGGCCTTTCGGCACGCACCCGGCGCCATGCCATGCCCACGGGGGCACACCACGCGTCGTTGTCGTAGGCCATTTCGAGGTAGCTGGTAATCAGCCGCTCCTGCATGGTGCCGTAGCTGTTGGCGGGCGGGTACTCCGGAATCGGGAAGCGGTTGCCGTTCTTATGCCCCCACGTCATGTAGAAGATCACACGGGCATCGGGCGACGCGACGTGCACCAGGCTGTCGAGCGTACGCGCCGCAGGGTAGACTTCCCGTGCGACCTGCCGGGTCGGCATGGCCGGTGCGGAACTCTGCTCCTGGAGGATGACATAGTCCCAGCCGCCCGCGGCGATGGCGTCGAGCAGTTTCTGGTTTTTCAGGTGGCCGGAAAGGCGCTCGCCGCCCTTGAGGAAGCGCGTACAGGAGAGTTTCACCTTCTGCGTCGCGGCGATCTGCCGGACGGTGGACGGCATGTCGTTGTAATAGGTATAGCTGTTTCCGACCCACAGCACGCGCAGCGAATCGGTATCACGCGCCTGCGCAAAAAAGGGCACGAGCAGCAACAACAGGGATTTCAGGACGATCTTGGTCATAGGTCTGAGGTTTGGGTTGGGTTGATCTGTTTTTTTGTGTTCAGGATGTCCCCGTCGGCCGGATCATGCCCCGCGCGGAAGGCGGGCCGTACCGGAGGGGGGCTGTCGATCGGGCGGGGCCGTCGACCGGAGAACGAACCGTCCCGGCAAAGCCTCCCCGGGCAAATGCCCCAAAACGTCGGGGGGGGGCACCTACCCTTTCGTCCGGTGGTCGGCGGCGTATTTGCGGCACCAGGCGGCGATCCCGCATTCGCCGCACTTGGGGCTGCGCGCCATGCAGACATAACGTCCGTGGAGGATCAGCCAGTGGTGGGCGAGCGGCAGCAGGTGCGAGGGGATGTTCTTTTCGAGCGTCAGCTCGGTCTGCAACGGAGTTTTCGAATTGGTCGTCAGCCCGATACGGTTCGAAACACGGAAGACATGCGTGTCCACCGGCATCACCTCCTTCTGCCACAGCACGGCGCCAAGCACATTGGCCGTCTTGCGCCCCACGCCCGGCAGGCGCTGCATCTGCTGCAGGTCGCTCGGCACCTCGCCCCCGAACTCTTCGCACAGCATACGCGCCATGCCCGCGAGGTTGCGGGCCTTGTTGTTCGGGTAGGAGATGCTCCGGATATAGGGGTAAATCTCCTCGGCCGTGGCCTTCGCCATTTCGAACGGCGTGGGGAAGCGCTCGAACAGGGCGGGCGTAGTCATGTTGACCCGCTTGTCGGTACACTGCGCCGAAAGGATCACGGCCACGAGCAACTGGTAGGGATCCGTATAGTGCAATTCGCTCTCGGCCACGGGCATGTGCTCCGAGAACCAGGCGATAACGCCGTCGTAACGCTCTTTGGTAGTCATAGTCGTTGTTTTTTACGTCGGAACAAAATCTTCTTCACGAGGAGCCCGCAGCCTTCGGGGCAGAACAGCAGGCGCGGACAGGCAGCCACGTCGCGGCGCCACCGGGCGAGGTATTCGCCGACGGAACCGTTCCAGGAGAGTACCCACAACGCGACCGAACTGCGCCGCCGCAGGATGCGGAACCGGTTGCGGCGTGCACCGTAACGGGCATCGAACCACAGGCTTATGTCCATCAGGGAGTCGCAGAAGGCGATCCGGCGGGGATATTCCGTGCTATGGCTCACGCTCTGCGGCAGGCGGCGGTGCACCGCCGTGATGGCCGGGAGGTAGCGCACACGGCTGCAGGCCGCGAACCAGAGCCACATCGGGGCGTCGTCGGTAAGCCATTCGGGGTGCTCGTCGGGGCGCACCTCGGCATAGTAGCGGGCGATGAGGTCGCGGCGCGCCAGCGTGGCGCAGTTGGCGATGGTGAGCCGGCAAAGCAGGTGGTCGAAGTCGGTAAAGTGCTCCTCGTGATCGGGTTCGGTGAGGCCGGTGTTCTGGTAATAGTTGCTGGCGCGCGTATAGCACATCCCGCACGAGGGGTCGGACTCCAGCAGGTCGGCCTGCATCTGCAACTTGCGGGGGTCGCTCCACCAGTCGTCGCCGTCGCAGTAGGCCACGTATTTCCCGCGGCAGGCCTCGAACGTGCGGAGGTAGTTGGCACGCCAGCCCACGTTGCGCTGGCCCGTGACGAAACGCACGCGGCCGGGGTATTTCTCCGCGTATTCGCGGCAAATAGCGGCCGTGGAGTCCGTACTGCAATCGTCGCCCAGCACCAGTTCGACGTCAAATGAGGTCTCCTGCGCCAAGATGCTTTCGACAGCCTGGCGGAGGTAAGCTTCGTGGTTGTAGGTGGTCATGCAGACCGATACGAGCGGGGTTTCCATAGCCGGATCAGAGTTTGGTCAGTTTGGCGAATTTGGCCAGCAGGGTCTTTTCGCCCGCGCCATCGAAGGCCACGACCAGCTTGTGGTCGGTGGCGAGGGTCTCGATGCGCTGCACGATACCCACGCCGAACTTGGGGTGCTCGACGCGCTGCCCCACGGTATAATCGCCGCTGACGGGCATCGCCTCGCCCAGGGGCACGCCGCCGTCGGCCGCCTGCCGCACACCGATGCGGCGCATGCCGTCGATCGAGGGGCGCGGAACCTGGACGAGCGCCGGGTCGGGACGCCCCTGCGGGCGGGCGTCGCGGGGTGCCGCAGCCCGGGCGAAACGCCTTGCGGGGCCGGATTCGCCGTCGGAGGGGCGGCCGCCGAAATTGCCGCGGCCGGGGTTGCTGCCCGGCCGGCCGCCGCCATTGTTCCCGCCCGCAGCCTGCTGTTTCTGCTGGAAACGGTAGTCGAAGCGGCGGCGCAGTTCGTCGATGGCCGAAGGCGCTGCCCCGTCGGGCGAGCGGTGCGGACGGGCGTCGTCGATGTCGGAACCGAAGTCGGCCCTGACATATTTCGGGTCGATCTCGCGCAAGAAGCAACTCGGGCGCGAGAACTCCATGTTGCCCCACTTGAAACGCATCTCGGCGTAGGAGATCGTCGCCTCGACCTTGGCCCGGGTGAGCGCCACGTAGAACAGGCGCCGCTCCTCCTCCATGCCGTCGGGCGACTCGGCGGCCCGCTGCGAGGGGAAGAGGTTTTCCTCCAGCCCGACGATATACACGTATTTGTATTCCAGCCCCTTGGCCGAGTGGACGGTCATCAGCGTCACCTTGTTGCGGTCTTCGGGGTCGTCCTTGTCCATGTCGGTCACCAGCATGACGTTCTGCAACCACTCCTCGATGGTCGCCTCTTCGTCCTGCGGACGCTCCCCGTTGCGGATTTCGGCGTCGCACCGCTCCTTGAACTCCTGCATCGAATTCAGCAACTCCTCGATATTGTCCAATGCCGAGGTCGCCTCGGGGGTATTCTCGGCACGGTAGGCCGCGAGGATGCCCGAGCGGGTGGCGATCTCGAGCCCGAAGTCGTAAAGCCCCTTCTCGTTGCGGGCGAGCGACAGCGAGCGGATCATCGCCACGAAGTCCGCCACCTTGCGGGCGATGGTCTTCTGCACGGGATCGGCGGCCGGCTCGGCGACCAGCGCGTCGACCGCCTCCCACATCGAGACGCCCCGCTCGGCGGCCAGCTGCGCGATGCGCTGCACGGTCGTGTCGCCGATGCCGCGCGTCGGGTAGTTGACGATGCGTTTGAACGCCTCGTCGTCGCGCGGGTTGATGACCAGCCGGATATAGGCCAGCATGTCCTTGACCTCCTTGTGGTCGTAGAACGAACTGCCCTTGTAGATGCGGTAGGGAATGCCGCGGCGGCGGAGGTTGTCCTCCAGCACGGCCGACTGGTTGTTGGTGCGGTAGAGGATCACCGCTTCCGACCAGTCGTCGCCCGTCGAGCGGACTTTGTCGCGCAGGTCGGAGACCACTATTTCGGCCTCCTCGCGGTCGGTATAGGCCTTGAGGATGCGGATCGGCTCACCCACGTCGCCGGCCGAGAAACAGTGCTTCTCCATGCGCTTGGAGTTGCGGACGATGACCGAATTGGCCGCATCGACGATCGTGCGGGTCGAGCGGTAGTTCTGCTCAAGCTTGAAGACCTTGGCCGCAGGAAAATCCTTCTGGAAGGAGAGGATGTTCTCGATCTTGGCACCGCGGAACGAGTAGATCGACTGTGCGTCGTCGCCCACGACGCAGACCCGGGAGTGGAGCTGCGACAGGCGGCGGATGATGACGTACTGGGCGTAGTTGGTGTCCTGGTACTCGTCCACCAGGATGTATTTGAACAGCTCCTGGTAACGCGCCAGCACGTCCGGGGCGTCGCGCAGCAGGATGTTGGTCTGCAAGAGCAGGTCGTCGAAGTCCATCGCGCCGTTGCGCTTGCAGCGCTGGCAGTAGATATTGTAGACATTGCCGAACTCGGGGATCTGCGCCTGCCGGTCTTCGGCGGCATAGACCGAGTTGGCGAGGTAGGCGCCGGGCGTCACCAGGCAGTTCTTGGCGTAGGAGATACGCGACGCGATGAGGTTGGGCTTGTATTTCTCGTCCGCGAGGTTCAGTTCGCGGACGATGGTCTTGATGAGGTTCTTGCAGTCCGAGGGCTCGTAGATCGTAAACGACTCGGGAAAACCGATCTTTTCGGCGTTCTCGCGCAGGATGCGCGAAAAGACCGAGTGGAACGTACCCATGCGGATATAGCGGCTGCGGTTATCAGGGATCATCTGCGCGATGCGCTCGCGCATCTGCTGGGCGGCCTTGTTGGTGAAGGTGAGCGCCAGGATGTTGAAAGGCGCCACGCCCTGCTCGATCATATAGGCGATGCGCGCGGTCAGCACGCGCGTCTTGCCCGAACCGGCGCCGGCGATAATGAGCGACGGGCTGTCGTAGTTGACCACGGCAGCGAGCTGTGCGGGGTTCAGGCCTTGCAGTATCGGAGATTCTTTGGGTTCCATGGCTGCAAAGTTAATACTTTTTCGCAAGCCCTCTCCGAAAAGGCGCGCCTTTCTCCGAAAAGGCCGCAGGGACGGCGCCCAAGGATGGCGCACGGGGCAAACCGAAGGATGGCGCAGATGAAGGCGGGGCAAGAGGCACGTGTAAAGCGGACGGGAGCGGACGGAATGCCTGCAGGGAGGCACACGAAAAACGGAGGGGCAGGCCGGGTGGAAGGACAGAAGCCGCACGGTAAAACCGGGAGAGGAGGGAAAGGTGCCGAAACCACGTCAGAGCCCCGCCCCGGTCGTTTCGGGGGACGGGATTATGGGCAATCCGGGCGGAAATGAAAAAAATCCCGGAAAAAATAATATCTTTGCATTACTTTCGTTAAGAGGTTAAATCCGACGACAATACGGCAACGTTTGCGCCGGGCGGATGCGGAGGCTGCGGGCAAAAGATGCCGGGCGCAGGGTATGAAGCATGAAATTCAACATATAATAAAACAATGAGCGAAGTCATCAACATCAAAGAACTCAACGAGCGGATCGAACGCGAATCGGTATTCGTCGATACGCTCCGCACGGAAATGGGCAAGGTCATCGTGGGGCAGAGCCATCTGGTCGACACGCTGCTGATCGGGCTGCTGTCGAACGGACACATCCTGCTGGAAGGCGTGCCCGGACTGGCCAAGACGCTGGCCATCACCACGCTGGCAAAAGCCGTGGATGCCGGATTCTCGCGTATACAGTTCACCCCCGACCTGCTGCCGGCCGACCTGATCGGTACGCTGATCTACTCGCAGAAGAACGAGGAGTTCGTGGTCAAGAAAGGCCCCGTGTTCGCCAACTTCGTGCTGGCGGACGAGATCAACCGCTCCCCGGCCAAGGTGCAGTCGGCACTGCTCGAAGCCATGCAGGAGCGGCAGGTGACCATCGGCGACCAGACCTACCCGCTGCCGCAGCCGTTCCTGGTGCTGGCCACGCAGAACCCCCTGGAGCAGGAGGGTACCTACCCGCTGCCCGAGGCGCAGGTCGACCGATTCATGCTCAAGGCCAAGATCTCCTACCCCAAGAAGCAGGAGGAGCGCGACATCGTGCGCATGAACCTCTCAGGCGCTGGCATGCCTCAGGTCAACAAGGTTATCTCGCCCGAGGACATCATCAAGGCCCGCAAGGTCGTGGAGGACGTCTACATGGACGAGAAGATCGAGAAATACATCATCGACATCATCTTCGCCACGCGCGAGCCGGCGGAATACAACCTGCAGAAACTGCAGAACCTGATCGCATACGGAGGTTCGCCCCGTGCGTCGATCTCGCTGGCGAAGGCCGCACGCGCCTACGCCTTCATCCGCCGCCGCGGCTATGTCATCCCCGAGGACGTGCGCGCCGTCTGCCACGACGTGCTGCGCCACCGCATAGGCCTGACGTACGAGGCCGAGGCCGAAAACATCACCTCGGAAGAGATCATCACCGACATCCTCAACAACGTAATCGTACCCTAACGATGCAAGAGACAGAGAACGATATTCTGAAACGCGTCCGGAAGATCGAGATCAAGACCCGGGGTCTTTCGAACGAGATCTTCGCCGGAAAGTACCATACGGCTTTCCGCGGACGGGGCATGTCGTTTTCCGAAGTCAGGGAGTACCGTGCGGGCGACGACGTGCGCGATATAGACTGGAACGTGACGGCGCGCTCGCGCAAACCCCACATCAAGATCTACGAGGAGGAACGCGAACTGACGATGATGCTCCTGGTCGACGTCTCGGCATCGCGCATGTTCGGCACGACCGAACGCCTGAAGAAGAACATCATCACCGAGATCGCCGCCGTGCTGGCTTTTTCCGCCGCACAGAACAACGACAAGGTGGGCTGCATCTTCTTCTCGGACAAGGTCGAGAAGTTCATCCCCCCGAAGAAGGGGCGCAGCCACATCCTGATGATCATCCGCGAGCTGGTGGGATTCCGGCCCGAATCGGCCGGAACGAAGCTCTCGGAGCCGGTGCGTTTCCTGACCAACGTCAACAAGAAACGCTGCACGACCTTCATCCTCTCGGATTTCATGGACTCCTCGAAGGACAGGGCGGCGCTGGACGACGCGCTGAAGATCGCCGGCGGCAAGCACGACCTGGTGGGCATACGCGTCTACGACCCGCGTGAAACGGAGTTGCCGGACGTGGGAATCGTCGAGATGAAAGACGCCGAGAGCGGACGTAAGGTCTGGGTCGACACCTCGTCGCGCGCCGTGAGGGAGCATTACGCCGAAAAATGGCGGCAGCGCAGCGCACAGATCGAATCGACGCTCAAGCACAACCGCATCGACACGGCGATGGTCTCGACCGAGGGCGACTATGTGGCGGAACTGATAAAACTGTTCAAACAGCGATGAAACGACTTTTTGCAATAGCGCTGCTCCTCGCGGGCGCAGCGGCGCGGGCCCAGTCCGACGTGCCGCAGGTCACGGCGCACATCCAGCCCGACAGCGTCATGATCGGCGACCGTTTCGACCTGATGGTCGACGTCGAGAAAGACCTGGTGCAGGTGGTGCAGTTCCCCGAATTCGAGGACAAGCCGGGGAGCCCTATCGAACTCCACAAGGAGTATCCGGTCGACACGCTCGAACGCGACGGCCGCCACCTCAAACTCCGCAAGCGCTACACGCTGGCGGCGTTCGAGGAGGGCAAGTGGAATCTCGGCCGCCCGGCGGTGCTCTATGCCGACAAGAACATCGTCGACACGCTCTGGGCACGCGACTCGCTCTACCTGCAGGTGGCGACCTTCCAGATCGACTCGACGTCGCAGTCGATCTACGACGTGAAGCCCCAGTGGAACCTGCCGTTCCGCTTCGGGGAGGTCAGCGGCTACGCCCAATGGGGCGCGCTCGCACTCGTATTGCTGCTGGCGGCGGCCTATGCGCTGAAGCGCTACCTGGAGAGCCGCGGCAAACGCCTCGGCGACCTGTTCAGGCCGTCACCGCCCCAGCCGCCGCACGTCGTGGCGATCAAGGCGCTGGAGGCACTGCACCACCAGAAGCTGTGGCAGAACAACAAGCACAAGCAATATTATTCGGCACTGACGGACATCCTGCGCACCTACATCGCGGCACGGTGGGGCTTCGGCGCCATGGAGATGACCTCGGATGAGATCATAGAGGCGATGCGCGCGGAGGAACTGCCCGACAAGGCCCGGATGGATCTGACGGCGATCCTGCGCGACGCCGACCTGGTGAAGTTCGCCAAGGCGACGCCCGATGCGGAGCAGAACGAGGCCGACTACCTGAAAGCCTACTATTTCGTCGAGGAGACCAAGGTCGCCGAGGCGGAGGAGGAGACCGAAGGGCAGGAGCCGGTGAAAAACTAAAATGCGTGACAGATGTATAAACTCATATACACAGCGGTATTCCTCCTGTCCGCACTCGGGGCTTCGGCGCAGAACATGCCCGAACGCAGCGAGGTGCGGCGCGGCAACCGGCAATACAACAAGGGCAACTACGAGAAGAGCATCGAACGTTACGAGCGGGCGCTGGAGGCCGCACCGGAGTCGTTCGAGGCGACTTACAACCTCGGCAACGCCCTCTACAAGGCCGAGCGGTTCGACAAGGCCGAGCAGACCATGCGCAAAGCTGCGGCCGACTCGCTGCGTGCGGACGGGGAGCGTGCCGAAGCGTTCTACAACCTCGGCAACGCCCAGTTCAAGCAGCAGAAATACAAGGAGGCGCTCGAAAGCTACAAACAGTCGCTGCGGCTGAATCCTGCAGACCAGCAGGCCAAGTACAACTACGCCTACACCAAGCGCCTGTTAGACGACAACAAGGACGGCGGCGGTGGCGGCGACGACGACAAGAACCAGGACAAAGACAAAGACCAGAACCAGGATCAGCAGCAACAGGGCGGCGGACAGGACAAACAGGACGGCGACCGGCAGCAGGACGACAAGGGCCAAGAGGGCGACGACCAGGAACAGCAGGGCGACCGGCAGCAGGATCCTTCGCAGCCGGACAAGGAGGGCGAAGGCGACCAGGAGGGGCAGCAGCAGCCCGTTCCGACGGGTATCTCCCCGCAGGAGCAGGAACAGATGCTCGATGCCATCCAGGCTCAGGAAGACCGCACGCAGGACAAGCTGAAGGAGAAACAGGGCGTCGTCGTCCGGGGAACGAAAAACTGGTAAAACACAAGGACTATGCATTTTGCATCACCATACTATCTGTGGCTGCTGACGGCGCTCGTACCGATGGCCGGCTACTACGTCTGGCGGACGTTGCAGGGCGGGGCGGCGATACAGATCTCGTCGGTCGACGGTGTCGTGCGCGCCCCGAAGACCATACGTTATTACCTGCGGCACCTGCCGTTCGTGCTGCGTGCGGCGGCATTCACGCTGTTGGTCGTGGCGCTGGCGCGCCCGCAGGACGTGGAGCGGCTTTCGCACACGAACACCGAGGGCATCGACATCATGCTGGCGATCGACGTCTCGGGCTCGATGCTGGCACGCGACTTCCGGCCCGACCGCATCACGGCGGCCAAGGAGGTGGCCGGATCGTTCATCGCCGACCGCTACGGCGACCGGATCGGACTGGTGGCATTCGCGGGCGAGGCCTTCACGCAAAGCCCCCTGACCACCGACCAGGGGACGTTGCAGACCCTGCTGTCGCGCATCCGCAGCGGCCTGATCGAGGACGGCACGGCGATCGGCAACGGCCTGGCAACGGCGATCAACCGCCTGCGCGAGAGCGAGGCCAAGTCGAAGGTAATCATCCTGCTGACCGACGGCGTGAACAACCGCGGCGAGATCGCCCCGCTGACGGCGGCCGAGATCGCCAAGGCGCAGGGCATCCGCGTCTACACGATCGGCGTCGGCACCGAGGGCATGGCGCCCTACCCCGCCGTGGACATCTACGGCACGCCCACGGGCGGCACGGTGATGGCCAAGGTCGAGATCGACGAAAAGACCCTGCGGTCGATCGCCGAGATGACGGGCGGGGAGTATTTCCGCGCCACGGACAAAGCCAAGCTGAAAGCCATTTACGACCAGATCAACCAAATGGAAAAGAGCAAGGTGGAGGTTACGGAACACGTCACCTACCACGAACAGTACCTCCTGTGGGCGCTGGCGGGGCTGCTGCTGCTGTTCGCGGAGTTCCTGTTCGCAAACCTGGTGCTCAAACGGATACCCTGACGGGCACCACGCCCCGGACGCCGGCAAAGCCCTCCCTTTGCCGGAAGGAAGATTGCGGAGGGAATGTCGCTGTCCGACAGGCACCCCAGGTGCCCTAATGCAAACCCGGCGGGTCGGACAGGGACAGCAAACGGGAAACAATACGCCGGGCAGGCATTCGTTATGTTCAGATTCGCAAATCCGCAATATCTCTGGCTGCTGCTGGCAATACCGGCACTGGTACTGATCTTCTGGGCAGCGGCGGCACGCCGCCGCAAAAGGCTCGCACGCTTCGGGAACCCCGGGGTGCTGGAGGAGCTGATGCCCGAGGTTTCGACCGGGCGCACCGCACTCAAGTTCATCCTCTTCTGCACGGCCGCCGTCCTGCTCATACTGGCCGTGGCACGCCCGCAGTTCGGGTCGAAGCTCCGCGAGGAGAAGGCGCAGGGCGTGGAGATGATGCTCGTGGTCGACGTCTCGAACTCGATGCTGGCCGAGGATTTCGAACCCAACCGGCTCGAGCGCACCAAATATGCCATCAACAAACTTTTCGACGGGCTCAGGCAAGACCGCGTGGGGCTGATCGTCTTCGCGGGAGAACCGAAGGTACAGCTGCCCATCACGTCGGACTACCGCATGGCGAAGGCCTTCGCCAAGCGCATCGACCCGTCGCTGGTGTCGGTACAGGGCACGGCCATCGGCAAGGCGCTGTCACAGGCGCTGCTGTCGTTTTCGGGCGAAACGGAAGAGACACACAGCCGGGTCATCATCCTGGTGACCGACGGCGAGAACCACGAGGACGACGCCCTGGCGGTGGCCAAACGCGCCGCGGAGATGGGCATACGCATCTACACCATCGGCATCGGCACGCCCGAAGGCGCCCCGATCCAGATCGGCGGGGAGTTCATCAAGGACGAGAAGGGCGATATGGTCGTCTCGAAGCTCGACGAGAAGATGCTCTCCGAGGTGGCCCAGATCACGGGCGGCGCCTATGTGCGTTCGACCAAGCAGTCGATCGGCCTCGACGAGATCGTAAAGAGCATCAACGAAATGGAACAGACCGAGTTGTCAATGATGCGTTTCGAGGAATTCAACGAGCAGTACCAATACCTGCTCATCGCAGCGCTCGTGCTGCTGCTGGCGGAGTTCCTGCTGCTCGACCGCCGCAACCCGCTGCTGGCGCACCTCAACATTTTCCGCGAGAAGTAACCGGAAGGTTTGCGTGCGCGCAGCGACGGCCGGATTGCAGAGATAAAAGGAGGACAAGGACGCAAAGGAACAAGGATGAGCGCAAGAATAAGCCGGAACAAAGACGGAAGGGTACGCGGACGAGCGCAAAGATAAACCGGGACAAGAACGCAAGGGTACGCGGACGAGCGCAAAGATAAACCGGGACAAGAACGCAAGGGTACGCGGACGGGCGCAAGGATAAACGAACAAGGAAAACACAATCGGGAAACATAGCCGGGAAACGGGCGGCGGGATCAATAGCAAAGAACCGACCCGACATGGAAAAGGGCTGTCAGGCATATCGCTGACAGCCCTTTTTATTTACACTGCCATCCGGGGCATTTCAGGCCACGCGGTTCCCGGGAGGCCGGAAAGACTTGGCGCCCCCCTTTCCCATTGTAGCGGCAGACACATCGCGGGAAAGCATCCCGGGAATCCGCCCCAGCGGGGTTACTCCACGACAATCTCGTCGGTGAAAATCCAGCCGCCGGGATGGCCGTTGTGCAGGGCTTTCAGCCGCACGTAACGCGCCGCCGTTTGGCCCGACCAGCCGAACTCGCGGTAGCAATCCTGCTTGTATTCGAACGGGATGTCGTTTTCGACCGAGGCAAGGGGCGTATAGTGCCTGTCGTCGTCCGAAACCGAGATTTCGACCGCACGGGGCATCCAGATGTCGGCATAGAAACCCTGCATGAAACAGGCCGCGATACGTTTCACAGGCTGGCGTTCCCCGAGGTCGACGACCAGTTCGACATCCGTATCGAACCACCCCTGCCAGCGGCGATCGCCGTAGTTCCACCCGCCGCGCAACCCGTCGGTCAGCGAAGCGTCGCCCGCAGCCGGGTATTTCGGGCTGTAAGGCGTACGGTAAGCCACCTGCCTGCCTGTCGAGAGGCAATGCAGGGTATCGAGCGATTCGGGGCGGGGGCCGACGGCATTTTTCTGGTCGAAGGGGTGGTATCCGCGCTGCTGCATCCACGCCACGGCGTCGAGCACGCGGGCGTGGAAGTCGTCGAAGTCCTTACGTTCGGGGGCGCTCCACCCCACTTCGGCGATCGCCAGCAGGCGCGGCCAGATCATGTGTTCGGCATGTTCGGCTGTGGGCACGTGCTCGCACCACAGGTTGCCCTGCACGCCGAGGATCATCGGCACGACATCCGCACCCAGCGAATCGGGCGCAGGGTCGTAGGAATAGGCCTGCGCGAGGGTGAGGAACGCCGCCGCGGCGACCGGCTCGCGGGTGGGGTCGTCCTGGCAGAAATCGAGGTAGCAGTAGTTCGAGGGAGCCATCACGGCGCGGAGTCCGGCTCTGGCCGCGGCGATCCCGCCCTCGGTGCCGCGCCACGACATGACCGTGGCGCCGGGCGCGAGCCCGCCCTGGAGAATCTCGTCCCAGCCCAGCAGGCGGCGGCCCTTGGCGGCGAGGAACGTCCCGATGCGGTGCACCAGGTAGCTTTGCAGTTCATCGACGTCCTGCAGTCCCTCCCGCCGCATCCGGACGGCACATTCGGGGCAGGTGCGCCAACCCCGTTTCGAAGCCTCGTCGCCGCCGATATGGATATATTCCGAAGGGAAGAGCCCGATCACCTCGGAGAGCACGTTCTCGAGGAATTCGAACGTCTGCTCGTTGCCGATGCAGAAATCGGAGTCCGTGTAGGGTTTGCCGCTGCACGAGAGTTCGGGGTAAACGGCCAGCACCTCCTCGCTGTGCCCCGGCATCTCGATCTCGGGAATCACCTCGATATGCAGGGCACGGGCGTATTCGACCACTTCGCGGATGTCGTCCTGCGTGTAATAGCCCCCGGCGGCCGCCGGGTCGTCACGGTGGCAGTAGCGTTTGCCGCCGAAATTCCACTCCCCCCAGTCGGGATAGGGACGCCAGGCGGCGATGTCGGTCAGGGCGGGGTATTTTTTGATTTCGATGCGCCATCCAGCTCCGTCGGTCAGGTGCCAGTGGAAGCGGTTGAGCTTGTAGCGCGCCATGAGGTCGAGCTGACGTTCGACGAACTCCTTGTCGCGGAAATGGCGCGAGACGTCGAGCATGAAGCCCCGGTAACCGAAGCGCGGGGCGTCCACGATCGTGACGGCAGGAATGCGGCGGCCATGATGCCCGGCCAGCTGTGCGAGCGACTGGAGTCCGTAGAACAGCCCTGCGGCATCGGGGGCCGTGAGCGTGATCTTTGTGCGGGAGACGTCGAGACGGTAGCTTTCGGGGGCGCCGTCGCCCGTACGGAGCAGTTCGAGCGCGGGCATGTCGCCGTCGGAGGCCTCGGCAAAGGAGGCAGGGAAGAATCCGTCCGCGGCACGCTGCATCCACGCCGCGAGGTCGGCCTTGTCCTGCCCGTCGAGGTCGGTCGTGTAGAGCAGCCTGGCAGGCATACGGAAGGCACCTTCGCCCCACGTCACCTGCTGCGGAGCCGGAATGATACCCGTGGCCGGGCACCCGCCGCCGGCGCACGAAGCAAAGGCGAAAGCGGCAAGGCAAAAAGAGATAAGCGTGATTTTTTTCATAAGGTCTTTAGGTCGGGTACAACAACAAATCGGGATGAACCGGCAAAGCCGGAGGAGGGCGGAGCGAGCCGTGGCCGCAGCCGGAAGGGCGCCGCCGGAGAACAGCCAGCCAAAGGCAAACCGCAGCCGAAAACCGTCGGAGGACGGGGACAGCCGGAAGCAAGTGCAATCCGCGTCCGGAAACCGTCGGGGAACGGGGACAGCCGGAAACCGAAACCGCCGACAGACTGCCGACAGGCCGCGACGGGCCGCCATCCGGGGCGGGTTTGCAGCCCGAAGCAGGGACAGCCCGAAGCAGGAGTATGAAAAAGGCCGTGCAACCCGGCTTATGCCGGGGTCGCACGGCCCCAGTCGGTCTATAAGCGGACTAATTCCACTTGGTGTCCATCATCATCGGGTTGGAGCTGCCGCCGACGGCATCGTAACCGTGGCCCGTGAGGTCGCGCACGATATTGCCGGAACCGCTGTCGTTGGGCTCCCAGGCGTTCATGCGCCAGTAAGCGAGCAGCCCGTCGGACGTGGGATCGACATAGTTCATGTTGTTGACGATCTCGGATTGCGAGAGAGCCCGTGTCCATACACGGCACTCTGCAACGTAACCGTCCAGCGGACGGCCGCCGCCATAGGAGGCTCCCAGGTAGAAACCGCCCGAATTGTCGCTCGTCAGGTCGATGGTCTCGCCCTGCGTTTCCACGCCCGTGGCATACTGCCCGTCGATGTAGATATCCCACGAAGAACCTGTCCAGACTGCGGCGACGTGGTACCACTTCTCCTTGTCGAACGGCTTGTCGGTAGCTGCGGGCTGGTAGGAGTCGTGACAGATCTGGATGCAGTCGGGATCGACCTTCACGTCGCCGAAACGTACGCCGCAGATGCCCTCGATACCCATGATGGAGCTGATATAAGGATCGCGGGTCTGGAAGCCGAGCATGTATACGCGGGCTTCGAGCGTGAGCTGCGGAAGGGCTGCCAGGTCGGAATTCTCCTGGAACGAAGTCACCTTGTAAATGTTGCTCGATCCCAGGTAGATCGCCTTGCTGATCACCGGGGTCTTCAGCACGATGAAGAGCGTGCGGCTCGGTTCGAGCACGGTCATCCCGCCCGATACGGTCTTGATGCTCACCGGGACGCAATAGGTCACGCCCTCGGCGAACTCCGAGACGGACGACACCGTGAAGCCGATCGCCGAAGAGGTGTTGTAGCCGGCCAGGATGGTCGCTTCCGTCGAGCTGAGCGAATAGCTGTCGGCGGGCGGGATCTGGTAGTTCTTGCCGTATTTGTCGTTATAGGCGGCCAGCAGGTCGGGGCGCACTTCGAGCTGAATGTGGATGTCATGCTCGGCGACCACCGAGGCGGAGACGGTGATCGAGGTCTCGGCAGGGGGTTCGTCGATGGTCATGGATTTGTCGGGATTGCTCTGCGCATCGGTCATGTAGATCGCAGGATAGGTCTCCGCGGACTCCTGACAGCCCGTCGCCGCAGCGGCGGCGAACAACAGCGGAGCGACCAAATATTTCAGTTTCATAGTTCTCTTGTTTTAGGTTTAGTTTGCAGGGGCGAAAATCTCGGCCTCGTTCATGCTGGTCCACCCGGTCACCCGGCCGACGTATACCCGGATATAGCGGGCCTTCACGGTCTTCTTGAACCGGAATATCTTCCAGCCGTCGTCCGTGAGTTTGGGGACGAACGAAATTTCGTTGGTCAGGCTGAACCAGTTGGTGCCGTCCTCGCTGTACTGGAAATCGGTACATTCGGGGTTGGAGTCCTCGTAGTAGATATGCCAGCGGAAGCCGTTGATGTCGTAGGCCTTGTCCAGCGTGATGATGAAATTGCCGCCGTTCCCCCACGAATAGGACGCATTCGCGGCATACCAGCAGTTGGAGTCGAGTTTGCCGTCGAACATGCGGGCTTTCTGCGTATCGGAATCAAGGTTCCAGACGCCGTTGGCGCCGCTCGAAGCGGTGCCCTGGTAGCAGACGATCGTCCAGCCGGAAGCAGGTTCGATCTTCACGCCCGTGAGCGCCGTGGCATCGACGTCGATCTCCATCGCCGCCACCGTCACCAGCACGTAACGCACCAGTTTCTCCTTCGAGGTATAGATGTCTTCCGCGGGAAGTTCCACGACGATAGGGATCAGGTAGTATCCCTTCTCGATATTGGCGGAGCTTACGGTGACGGACACCTCGTCGGACATGAACGCACCGGCTGCCACGCCGAGCGTGCCGAGTGAAACACGCGCGGGGTCGATCGGCTCGTAGGAGGTGCCGTGCTTTTCGTTGTAGGCATCGACCAGCGAATTGTCGATAGCCAGCGGGAACGAAACGTCGGCAGGGGCGGGACGCGCCAGCTCGACCCGGATTTTTTCGTCCACCTCGCCCGTGATGGTACCGTCGTCCCCGACCAGGAACAGGTATTTGGACAAGCCGGTCGAGGTCAGACCGACGATCAAGTCGCCGCCGGCGGGGTTCACATCCTGGATCGCCTCGCGCATATACTTGTAAGGCATCGACGAATTGGCGTACTCATACTCCATGTGGTAGGCACCGAAACCGGCACCGAAACCCTGCGTGGGGTTGAAGCGCGCCATGCCCAGCAGCGAGTTGACACGCTGTCCGTCACGGCACGTATGCGTGACGCCGCCGTTTTTCCAATAGGATTCGAAATTCTCGGCGAAGATATACTGCTCGGGCTTCCAGCCTTTGGCATCGGCGCTGTTGAAGCGACCCTGCAAGTCGGTATAGCCGCCCGACGCATAGGCCTGTACGATACCGTAGTCGAAGCAGTCGGCCACATCGGCATGGACGGCATAGGGCACGCCGTCGATCATAAGCAGGCGTCCCGTACCCGACTTGGGGCCGACGTATTTGCTCATGGCGAGGATGAGTTTGCGGAACAGCTCGTTGTCATGTCCCACGAACGGCCCCGAAGCGCCGTAGCCGGGTTCGTAGTCAATGTCGATGCCGTCGTAGCTGTACTTGTCCATCGAGTCCTTGCAGTAGGCTTTGGCGTAGGCCTCGATGGCCTCGTCGGTATATTCGCCGCCGCCGATCTCGGTGAGGAACGGCTCGGGCATCTTGTCCGAGAAGATCGTGAAGGTCACCTTCGTGCCCTTGATCTTCTGCACGAACTCCTTGTCGGCGATCTGCTCGGGGGTCAGCGAATGCCACTGGCTCCAGATGGAGATGATATCCATCGAGTCGGGAGCACTCTGCAGGCGGGTCTGGTAGGATGCGCCGACGGCCGTCCACGAACCGTACCAGCCGAAAGCGATCTTGTGCTTGGTCTTTTTGTATTCGCGCAGGGCCTGGTAGTAGGCATTATCGCGCAGGATGGGCGACTGCTGGTCGGGATGCTGCGTAATTTCGCGCTCGGGATCCGTCCAATCCGAACAAGCGACGAAAAAGGCACCCACGATCGCAAGGGCCGCGACGTATTTCAAGAAATTTTTCATCTTTCGTGTTGTTTTTAGGTTCATTATTTCTTATCCCACCAGAGTTTCGTACCGCCGGTATCGGCTCCGCCGAGCAGTGCGGTGGCAGCCGCCACGCCGGCGGCATTGTTCGAGTACTCCGAACGCGGGAAGGTCATACGGCGCACCTGGACGTTGGTATCGACCTTGCCGCCGCTGAGGTTGTTGACGATCGGGATCACCTTGGGGTAACCTGTGCGGCGGAATTCCGACCAGGCTTCCTGCCCGTTGGGGAACATGGCGATCCACTTCTGCGTGATGATCCGTTCGAGCTTTTCCTCGTCCCCGGCGCCGGCATTCCATTTCGGGGAGACGGACGAAGGTTTCGAAGCGTTGTATTTCGTCGAGGCGGCCGAAGCGTCCTCGAATGCCTGGGGTTCGCTCGCACTCTCGGCATAGGTGGCCGCGGCGGCCGCGGTAAGACCGCGTTCGAGGAACGACAATTCGATACCCGTCTTGTAGAACGATTCATCGTCACCGCCCATCTCCCAGCCGAGCATGGCGCCTTCGGCCCGCAGGAAAGCGGCCTCGGAAGCGAGGAACCACACGACGGGCGTATCCTTGGCGACGTTGGGCACCGAAAGTCCGGTATAGTCCGCCTTCAGCATCGAGCTGAGACCGCTGCGGACACCGTGGTACTTGCCATCCTCGCAGGTTTTGAAATAGGCCGGCAGGCGCGGATCGGCGTAACCGTTCATATAAGCGTCGATGGTCGCACCCATGCGGGTATCGTTATAGGCGTTCCACACCTCTTCGAGCGGATTGTATACCTGTACCGAACCGGAACTCTTGAGCCACGCCCCGTCGTCCGAAGCGGTCATCACCCCGTCCCTGACGGCTTCCTCGGCATAGGTCCGGGCAAGCCCGGGTTCGACGAAACGGATGCGCATGGCCATGCGGAGCTTGACCGAGTTGGCCAGCTTGAGCCATTTCGCATAGTCGCCCTGGTAAACGGCGTCGACCTTCTGCAACGGCCTGGCGTCGGCGGCATTGGCCGCATACTCCTTGAGCACCACGATGGCGGCATTCAGATCCGTGAGAAGGTTTTTGTAGACGGTCTCCTGCGATTCGTAGGGGTTTTCGGTCTGGCCGAAATTCGAAACGGGGATCGGGCCGTAGATGTCGGTGGTACGCTGGAGGGCCATCACCTTGATGACCTCGGCAACGGCAAAGACGTCGTCGGTAACCTGTCCGTTCTGGTAGGCGTACTTGAGGTTGAGCCATGCAGGCATCACATTGGTGAAAGCCACCGAGAAAGGCACGTTGTTGTAGTCCGTACCGTCGAGGTCGTAAGTACAGGTATAGCTGCCGCCGTTGAAGGCCTGGATCGGGGAGAGATAGCCGCCGAAGGCGTCGCCCATCAGGTTGCAGGCGCGCTGGAACTCGTTGGCCCCCACGTCGCTGCACGGGATCACGGCATCCATTTGCATGGTGGTGATGTAGGTCTTCTTGTCGACCGACTGCACCGCATCGGGATTGGTGTTGAAGGATTCGAAGTCACCGGTACAGGCGGCAAGCGCCGCAGCGGCGAAAAATCCTATTGTATGATTGAATCGTTTCATTGGTCTGAAATTTTAGAATTGGAGTCTTACGCTGAAACCGATAGTCCGGGAGCTGGGCTGCATGAAATAGTCGAGCCCCTGGTAATAGGTACCCGTGGACGCGGTGATCTCGGGATCGAACGGCGCCTTGTTGTAGATCATCCACAGGTTGCGGCCGACGAGCGACACGGTCATGCCGATCTTGTCGTTGAACCACCTGGAAGGCAGGTCGTAGCCCAGCGTAAGTTCACGCAGGCGGACGTTGGTCATGCTGTAAACATAGTGTGAAAGCATCGAAAGCCCGTTGCCGTTGTTGGCGTAGAAGACCCTGGCATCGGGGACTTTCTGATCCTCGGAGATCCAGACACCGCCGTTTTCCCGGGCGTCGGCCGAATCCTGCGAGGCACCCCAGCGATCCATCAGGGCCTGCGTCGCCGAAACGCCCTGGCCGCCGATGCGGGCATCGAACAGCACGCCGAGGTTCACGCCCTTGTAGGAGAAGCGGTTGTTCCACCCCAGGCGGAAGCGGGCTTCGGTATTGCCGCCGTAAAGCCACGTATTGGGATCGGTGGTGACGGTATTGGTATTGGGGTCGACATAGATGCGTCCCTGATCGTCGGTCTTGAGCCCCGTCACGTAGAAGTCGCCGATCGAACCGCCTTTTTTGACCTTCATGCGGTAGCCGCCGTAGTCCATGTTCACCTCGTCGACAGTCACCAGGTTACCGGCCACGTCGCGCGTGCCTTCGGGAACCAGCTCCTTCACCTCGTTCCGGTTCATCGAGAAGTTGACATTGGTCGACCACGAGAAGTCGCGCCACTTGTTCTTGTAACCCACGACCGCTTCGATACCCCAGTTGTTGACCTTGCCGGCATTGATATATGCCCGTTTGTAGCCGGTGCTGGGCGGTGCATCGTAGCTAAAAAGCTGGTTGTAGGTGTTGGTATTGTAATAGGTCACGTCCGTCCAGATCTTGTTGCCGAGGAACTTGGCGTTCAGGCCCACTTCGAACGACTTGGTGCGCTCGGGCGTAAGGTTGACAGCCGGGGCATAGGAGTCCGACGAAACGATACCGCCCGTCTGCAAGGGCGTATTGACACCGGTAATAAACCGCTGCGGGGCGTTACCCACCTCGGCATAGGAGGCACGCACCTTGAGGAACGAAATGCCGGCTTTGGAAAGGTCGGCCATCGACGAGATGACGGCCGAAAGGCCCACCGACGGGTAGAATATGTTCATATGGGGCGTGAAGGCCAGCTGCGACGCCCACTCGTTGCGCGCCGTCACGTCGAGGTAGACCATGCCGTTATATCCCAGCTGGGCGGTGGCGTAGACGGCCTGCGTCTGGTCGTGGTAGCGGTCGGCGTAGGGTTTGGTCTGCGAATGGCTCATATCCACGTTGTAGACCGAGAACTTGTTGGCGAGGGTGGCCAGGTGGCCCTCGAAGCCTTCGCCGTCGTTCTTATCGTCGAGGATGCTCGCACCCAGGTTGAACGACAGGGAAAACTTGTCGTCGAAGAAACTCTTGTTGATCGACAGCAGGGCGTCGGCGTAGAGGTTGTTGTGGTGGATCTTGTTGTTCTGGTAGTTGCCGTATTCGGAAGCGAACAGCTTGTCGGACGAGGCATAGATCTTACGCGTATAGTTCATCACCATGTTATCGGTGCGCACGCGCCCCGTGAGGGTGATCCAGTCGGCAATGTCCCACTTGAGCGTGGCGTTGAACGTATAGCGGTGCGCCGTATTCTCGAACAGCTCGCGGTTGGTGATCCACCAGGGGTTCTCGACGCCGGTGATGAACTCCAGGGGCCAGAACTGCTTCATATAGCCCGCCGTGGCGTCGTAACGCTCGTAAACCTCGTACTTGGAGATGTCGTCGCCGCGCGGGAAGAGGTAAATGGGAATCAGCGGGTTGTGGTAGAGGCCCTGCACGAGCGGGTTACGCTTGTACTGGCGCATGTAGGAAGCGCCCAGGTCGAGCGTCAGCTTGTCCTTGATGAGCTGCGTGGTATTGCGGAAGGTAAAGTTGTACCGGTTGTAGACGTTGTTGGGGATGATGCCGCGCGAATTGAGCGAAGCGGCCGAGAAATAGGACTGGTTCACGCGCGTACCACCCGAAACCGAGATCGCATTGGTCTCCTCGAAGCCGGTCTGGAAGAAATCCGAGGGGTCGTACGAGGTCGGGGTCGAGAGCTTCGTACCCCAGCTCATGGACGGTGCCGTAGCTTCGGTGCCGTAGGTGTTCTGGAACTGCGGCATGACGAACGGCGACGAAAAGGTGGTATTGTTGGCGTAGTTCACGCGCACACGCCCCTCCTCGCCCTTTTTGGTCGTGATGACGATCACGCCGTTGGCACCCTGCGAACCGTAGAGCGCGGCCGCCGTGGCGCCCGAAAGCACCGTCATGGATTCGATGTCCTCGGGGTTGAGGTTCGAGATACCCTCGAAATCGCCGCCGTCGGGCGTTTCGTAGGTGCCCTCGGTCTGCGACGAACGCAGGTCGGGCATCGGGATACCGTCGATCACATAGAGGGCGTTGTTGTTGCCGCTGATGGACTTCACGCCGCGCATCACCACGCGCGTGGAACCGCCCACGCCCGAGGCGCTGGCGTTGATCTGAAGGCCGGCGACCTTGCCCGAAAGCGAGTTCATGAAGTTGGCGTCCTTGACCGTGTTGACGATGTCGCCCGTGACCTCCTGCACGTTGTAGGTCAGCGCTTTCTCCGACCTTTTGATGCCGAGGGCGGTAACCACCACGGCGTCGAGCACTTCGTTGTCCTCGTGCATGACCACCGACAACGGGGCGGATCCCGAGACGGGAAGCTCCTGTTTGGTATAGCCGATGAGCGAAATTTCGAGCGTGTCCCCCGGTTTGGCCTGCGGAAGCGAGAAATTGCCGTCGATGTCGGCGGCGGCACCGGTCGTCGTACCTTTGATAAGCACGGTGGCGCCGACCAGGGGCATGCCCTTATCGTCCTTTATGACTCCGGTAACGCCGCCCTGAGCGCTGTGGGGGGGGGAATTTTTAGCTTTCTTCGAGAGCACGATGTGTTTGTCCCGAAGGGTATAAGCGATGTCGGAGCCCGCGAAGAGCTTGTCCAACACGGCCTGCAGCGGTTCGTCGTGCACCGAGAGGCTCACTTTGCGGTCGGTGTCGATGTCCGACGTATTGTAGACGAACGAACAGCCCGTCTGCTGCTGGATAGCCTGGAAAACCGTGATGACCGTCGCGTCCGGGGCATCGAGGCTCACACGCGAGAGGGCTTGCTGCGTCTGTGCTGCGGCAGAGGTGGCGCCGAAGCATCCCAGGAGCAGCATCGGGATAACGAACAGACAACGGAAACATGTAGCGACAACACGTCCTCCCCTGCCTGTCGCAAGGTTAGTTTTTTTCATGGATCAGATTTTAGGTTAGTGTAATGGTTAGGTGTCGAAACAGGCCGCCGAAAAGTGCGGCATCCGGGAAAAAGAGACGTTAATTTTCCATAGGCGGATCGAAGGTTTTTAAGTTCGTATTCGGTTATCGTTCAGGGTTTGCGTAGAGTTCGATGTCGTTGCCGACGATCCTGTAATTGAATTTATAGGTCAGTTGCAATACGGACATGATGTGGTAGATGCCGTCCTCGACGCGGAAATTGCCCGAGAAACGCATGTCGCGGAGCCGGGTGTCCATGAAACGGATGTCGACGTTGTAGTAGCGCTTGAGTTCGGCGACGATCTCCCCGAAAGTGTCGTGCTCGAAACAGAAGCGGCCGTCGATCCAGTTGATCGAGCGTTCGGCCGAGGGGCAGTCGGTCAGGCGCATGGCGTGCGTCCGGGTGTCGAAGACCAGTTGCTGCGCGGGGTGCAGGCGTACCGAGGCCTGCCCGTGTCCCGAAGCAGAGGCCTTGACGGCACCTTCGAGCAGGACGGTGGTGACACGGTGGTCATTGTCGTCGTTGCGGATGTTGAAACGTGTGCCGAGGACTTCGACGTCCAGGCCGTTGGTCGACACGACGAACGGCGCCCGGCGGTCGTGCTCGACCTCGAAATAGGCTTCACCCTCCATCTTCACGCGGCGCTGGCGCGAAAAGAAGGGGGCGACGTACTCCACGCTGCTCGACGAATTGAGCCACACCTTCGTCCCGTCGGGCAGCACCACCTGCGACCGCTCGCCCAGCTGGGTGACGACGGTCACGGGCTGCGCCAGGCGCTTGGAAAGCAACACGGTCGTGAGCCCGCCGGCCAGGAGCACCGCGGCGACCACGGCCGCAGCGGCAATACGCACTGCGCTCCGGCGCAGGGAGATACGGCGTCCGGCGTGCATGCGGCGCTTGAACTGCCGGAGCGAACGTTCGACGTCAATACCGGCCGCATCGTTGATACGGTCGCTGACATACAATATATAATAAACCTGGCCGAGCATCCTGCGGTTTGCGGCCGAGCGGTCGTACCACGCCTCTACGGCCTCCGCCTGCGCCGCGTCCAGCTCGCCCTTCAGGAAGGCGACCAATACCTCTTCGTCGATTTCGAAATTTGCCATGCTGTTTGCTTGTCTATAAAGTAATACAATCCGTCAGCAAAGGATGCTAACGGAACGGCGAAAAAAAATTCAGATTTCCTTATCAGGAGAGGTCAGGCCACAGCAACAGCACGAGCAGCGGCCAGTAATCGCTGAGCTCTTCGCGCAGCAGGCGAACCGTCTGCCCGATACGGTAATTGACCGTCTGCGGGGAGACGTTGAGGCGGGCGGCTATTTCTTTGTGGGTCATACCTTCCAGGCGGTGCATACGGAAGGTCTGCCGGAATTCAGGAGGCATTTTGCGCAGAGCTTCGGTCAGCCGCTGCACCAGTTCGCCCTCGAGGTAGAAATCGGGGTCGTCGAACGTCTCTTCGTAGCGTTCGGCCAGCTGGCGGATGATGCGGTTCTTGAGCGTGTCGCGCAAGGCGCTGTTTAGCGACTTGTTCTTTACGATGGTGAACAGCAGCGATTTGAGCGGCATCTCGGGGATCAGCGAGGTGCGGTTTTCCCACACCCACATCAGGGTGTCCTGGACGAGTTCCTCGGCGCGTACCGGCGGCACGAAGCGCGTGGCGTAGGTGCAGAGCGGTTTGTAATAGCGGCGGAAAAGCGCATCGAAACATTTTTCATCCCCCGCACGGAGCAATCCGACAACCGTGCGGTTGTCGTGTATGTCGATCGTATGCGCGTTATCTGCCATCGGCCGGTATATTCTTCGGGCCCGCCGCCCCGAAGAACGGCGGAGGGACAAAGCAAAAATACAACTTTATCCAATATTTGCAAAAAAGATTCCGTACGGGGCATACGGTGTGTCCGGACGGAGTATGCCGAAAGGGAACGGGGGATACGGCGCAGGCAGCGCCGTATCCGGCGACAGGGAAAAGGCGGAAGCCGGGGACGGCGGCGTATTGCCGCCGCCTCGGGGAGCACCCTGCCGCCCGGCGGGAATGCGTCACGGCACAGGCCGGGAGCCCGGGCACGGCATGGACGCGAATACCATGGCGGCAAGCCGGGATATTCCCGGCTTATGTCCGGAAATCGCAACCGCGGAGCGGGAATCCGCCGAATTTTATTACCTTTGCGGGGCAGGCCCGCCCTGTCGCTGCCGGCCGAGGCCGGGAGAGGAAAGTCCGGGCAACACAGAGCACCGCGCAAGCTAACGACTTGATATCCGTGAGGGTATAGGAGCGTAACAGAGAACGACCGCCCGCAGGGGATTTCCGTAATCCCGGCGGGTAAGGGTGAAAAGGCGGGGTAAGAGCCCACCGCGGGGGCAGCGATGCCGCCCGGCAGTACGTCTCGCGGGTTGCAAGACCGTGTATACCGGCAATTAAGGGTTGCTCGCCCGATGCCGGGGGGTAGGTTGCTTGAGACGGCAGGAGACTGCCGCCCTAGATAAATGACAGGGGCCCGGGGTTCGCCCCGGGAACAGAACCCGGCTTACAGGGCCTGCACGTACGGGGATGCCGCCAAAAAGCGGCATCCCCTTTTTCGGGCCGCTACCGCAACGGGACGGACGGCGGGAGCGGGAGCAGTACCCGGGGAAGCAGAGAAGCCCGGGAAAGAAAAACGCAGAAGGACGGGCATTCCATGCGGCAGGCATCGGCAGCATGGCATTTTTTTTGACGTATCGCCCGCCGATGGCGACCCTCGGCGAACATATCCGGCAAAGCAACGCTTACAAATGGTGGATCCTGGGCATGATCATGCTCGGGACGTTCATGGCCGTGCTGGACGTGACGGTAGTCAACGTCGGGCTGCCGGCCATCATGTCGGCTTTCGGCATCGGCATCTCGACGGCCGAATGGGTCATCACCGCCTACATGATCACCATGACCGTCATGCTCCCCTCGGCGGGTTGGTTCGCCGACCGCTTCGGGAACAAACGCATCTATATCCTGGGGCTGGCGCTCTTCACGCTCGGGTCGTGGCTCTGCGGCAAAGCCCCGGGCGACCTGTTTCTGATCGGGGCACGCGCCCTGCAAGGCGTCGGCAGCGGCATCATCCAGTCGCTGGGACTGGCGATCGTGACCCGCGAATTCCGCCCCGAGCAGCGCGGCCTGGCGCTCGGCCTGTGGGCAATGGCCGCCGCCGCGTCGATCTCGTTCGGCCCCCTGCTGGGCGGCTACCTGGTCGACGCATACAGCTGGCACCGGATTTTCGACGTGAACGTCCCCGTGGGGGTGTTCGCCATCTTGCTGGCGCTCTTCATCCAGAAGGAGTGGAAAAGCCCGGCGCGGCACCCGTTCGACTGGCGGGGATTCGTGGCCATCGCGCTCTTCATGCCGCTGGCGATCTACGCGCTGGCGCGGGGCAACTCGCCGACCAACCACGACGGCTGGGCGTCGCCCACGGTGATCGGCTGTTTCGCCGTGGCGGCCGTGGCGCTCGCCTACTTCGTCCGCACGGAGCTGCGCAGCCCGGCGCCGCTGCTGCAATTGCGCCTGCTCGGGGAGCGCAACTTCGGGGTTTCGATGGCCGTGCTGACGCTCTTCTCGATCGGCATGCTGGGCGGCACCTACCTGCTGCCGCTCTACATGCAGCGCGGGCTGGGCTACACGGCGCTGACGGCCGGGAGCGTATTCCTGCCCGTGGGGCTCATACAAGGAGTGCTGTCGGCCGTATCGGGTTACCTCACGCGCTATGTCAAACCCCTGCTGCTCGCGGCGGCGGGCATCCTGCTGCTGGCGACGAGCTTTTGGCTGGCCAGCCGTTTCACGCTCCACACCACCCACCGGCACATCCTCTTCGTGCTCTACATCCGCGGGCTGGGCATGGGGCTCACGTTCGCCCCGCTGAACTTCTTTTCGCTGCGGAACCTCACGCAGCACGACATGGCCGCTGCGGCGGGTATCTCGAACAGCATCAAACAGTTGGCTGGAAGCGTCGGCATCGCCATCCTGACAGCCGTTTACTCGGCCCGGACGGCTTTCCATGCGGCGCACGAAACGGTATCGGCCTCCCAAACCTATGTCGAGGGGGTGACCGACGCGCTGGGCGTAGTGACATGGCTGACCCTCGCGGCCGGGCTGCCGCTGCTGTGGGTATTCCGCAAAAAACGAAAGAAAACGCCGGCAGGAAACCCGGGAGCAGCCGGGGAGGCCGGGGAAAGTTAAACCGGGAAAGCTGGGACGGCCGAACCGAAGAACCGGGTAAGCCAAGCCAACGCGCCGGGAGCCAAAACGGGAAGCCGGGAGAGGCACAAAGCCGGGAGGAGCAGAACCGGGAAGGCGGGGAAGGCCGGACAGGTGTATGCCGGGGCGCCGGATCGGCAACGGACGGCTACATCAGCCCCATGCGCCTGCGGGCGAAAGGCATGACCCAGGCCGGGGACTGTTGCCGCGCGAGCAGGTCGCGCATGTATTCCATATAGGGTTCGACGTGGCGGAAATAACGTTTCAGCCCCTCGCAGAGTGAATTCTTGGGGCTGCCGTCGGCCCCGCGGGCGAAACGGTGCTTGGGACATTCGCCCCGGCAGGCGAAATAGTAGTTGCACCGCAGACATTCGGCGGGCAGCGTGTTGCGTTTGTCCAGCCCGAATTCGCGGCGTTTCTGCGAGCGGTAGAGCTCGGCAAGGGGCGTCTCACGGATATTGCCCAGCCTGTACCCGGGGTAGACGAAATGGTCGCACGGGTAGACGTCGCCGTTGTGCTCGACGACCAGCGCGTCGCCGCACGTCTCACCCATCGAGCAGACGCCCGGCCGCACACCGCACCACTGCGCCAGCGAGGCGTCGAACAACTGCACGAAACAGCGCCCCACGTCGCTTACGACCCACTCATCGAACACATCGCACAGGAAACGCCCGTAGCCTTCGGCCGAGACCGACCAGCCGGCCAGCCGCGCCCCTTCGTGTCCGGGCGGGACGATCAGGGGACGGTGGTGTCCCGGTTTGCCGACGACGTGTTCGACGGCGGGCAGGAACTGCATGAAGCGGCTGTGCACCTCGTCGCGGAAGAAGCGGTAGATCTCCCCGCCGCGCCCCTCGCAGCACCGGTTCACGACACTCAGCGTATTGAATTCCACGCCGCTGTGCCGGAACATCCCGACCGTCCGCATCACGCGCTCGAAGGTCGGTTTGCCGCCCCTGGTCAGGCGGAAGGCGTCGTGGATATCCCCGGGCCCGTCGAGCGAGAGGCCGACCAGAAAATTGTTGGCTGCGAAAAGGTCGCACCACGCCTCGTCGACCAGCGTACCGTTGGTCTGCAACGTGTTCTCGATCCGTTTGCCGTCGGCGTACCTGCGCTGCAGCTCCATCGCCCGGCGGTAGAAATCCAGCCCCAGCAGCAACGGCTCGCCGCCGTGCCAGCAGAACTGCACGGTGTCGACCTCATTGGCCCGGATGTACTGTTTTATGCAGAGCTCCAGCAGCTGGTCGTCCATCACGGCCTGGCGGCCGCCGTACTGCACCGCCTTGTCGAGATAGTAGCAGTAGTGGCAGTCGAGGTTGCAGGCCGAGCCCGCCGGTTTGAGCATGATCGAAAAGGCCGCGGGGGCGACCTGTTTCTCCGCGTCGCGGAACGTAAATATCTGCTTCTGTTTCATGGAGCGGGCTGATGTCCCGGACAAAAATAGCAAAATCCCTCCAATATACGCCGCAAATGTCCGAAAGCGTGCCGAAACCGTACGGGCTCCGGCAAAAAACCGGGCCGCGGCGTACGTTTTTTCGCCGGAATCGTATAACTTTACGTGCTGAAAAAACTTAAAACCCCCGAAACCGATGAAAAAATCGCTTATCCTACTCGGCATGTCGCTGCTGGCTGCGTGCGGCGTGCAGAAAACGGAACTCCCGCTGCTGCCCGAAGAGGCATTCCAGACCACCGTCGACGGCAAACCAGTCGCACTCTACACGCTCCATGCAGGCGACATCACCATGCAGGTCACCAATTACGGCGCCCGCGTCGTATCGCTTTGGACGCCCGACCGCGAAGGCCGCTACGAGGACATCGTACTGGGCTACGAAAACATCGGCCGCTACACAGACAACACGGGCGAACGGTTCCTCGGCGCCGTGGTAGGCCCCTACGCCAACCGCATCGCAAAGGGGCGCTTCACGCTCGACGGCGTGGAATACACCCTGCCGGTGAACAACAACGGGCAGACGCTGCACGGCGGACTTCTGGGCGTAGACCGCGTGGTATGGGACGTGGTATCGGCCTCGGACGACAAACTCGTGCTGCATTACCTCCATCCCGACGGACAGGACGGGTTCCCGGGCAACCTGGATATCGAGATGACTTACTCGCTCACGCCCGACAACGAGTTCCGCATCGACTACAAGGCCACTACCGACAAACCGACCGTGGTGAACATGTCGAACCACCCGTTCTTCAACCTCAAGGGCGAAGGCAACGGCACGGTGCTCGACAACGTGATGACGATCAACGCCAGCCACACCACCCCGGTGGACTCGGTGCTGATCCCCACGGGCCAGATTGCCCCGGTAGAGGGTACGCCGTTCGACTTCCGTGAGCCGCACGCCATCGGCGAGCGCATCGGAGCGGAGAACGAACAGCTGCGCAACGGCGGCGGATACGACCACAACTGGGTCATCGACCGCAAGACCCCAAGCGGCATCGAGCAGGCCGCCACGGTCTGGGAACCCGCCTCGGGACGTACCATCGAGGTGCTGAGCGACCAGCCCGGACTGCAGGTTTACAGCGGCAACTTCTTCGACGGCACGAGCATCGGCAAATACGGCAAGCCGCAGCGCTACCGCGAGTCGCTGGCGCTCGAAACGCAGAAGTTCCCCGACAGCCCCAACCACGACAATTTCCCCTCGACGGTACTGCGCCCCGGGGAGACCTATACGCAGGTCTGCATCTACAAGTTCGGCGTGAAATAACACGCAGAATATGCTTTGGCGGCGGAGGGCACCCGGTGGTGCCCTCCGTCGTTTTCACGGGGCACGGATGCCGTCCGCAGCCTTAGGCACCCGGATGCATCGCCCGACGATATAAACAAAAAAACAAACTTATAAATATTTATTGAGATAGTTTTTGTAATTTTGGAGCCATAAATCGGCTCAAAAAATGCTACGTTCGAACCTAAATACCATAAACGACCAGATTTTCAACAAGACCGCAATACGGATCGACGACCAGGCGCTGCGCGAAGTGGAGGCGTGTTACCGTTTCCTGGAGAAATTCGAGCAGGGAAAGGTCATCTACGGCATCAACACGGGGTTCGGCCCCATGGCGCAGTACCGGATCGGCGACGCCGACCTGAACAGCCTCCAGTACAACATCATCCGTTCGCACAGCTGCGGCGCGGGCGAGGCGCTGCCCGACATCTGCGTGCGGGCGGCGATGCTGGCGCGGCTGCAAACGTTCCTCAACGCCAAGTCGGGCGTACACCCCGACGTGGTGCGGATACTGGCCGATTTCCTCAACAACGAAATTTACCCGCTCGTGCCGCGCCACGGCAGCGTGGGCGCAAGCGGCGACCTGGTGCAGCTGGCGCATATCGCACTGGCGCTGATCGGCGAGGCGGAGGTCTCGTTCCGGGGCGAAACCGTCCCGGCTACCGAAGCGATGGCGACATGCGGCATAACGCCCCTCAGGCTCCGCATCCGCGACGGGCTGGCGCTCACGAACGGCACGGCCGTGATGACGGGCATCGGACTGGTGAATCTGGCCCAGGCGCGCCGCCTGTTGGAATGGGCCGTGAAAGCGTCGGTGATGCTCAACGAAATCGTGGAGTCGTACGACGACTTCATGGCCGGAGCGCTCAACGAATACAAACTCCACGCGGGGCAGATCGAGATCGCCCGGCAGATGCGCGCCATATGCGCCTCGAGCCGCCGGCTGCGCAAGCGCGAAGCGGAACTTTACAGCGGCGACACGGGCGCGGCACCCACCTTCAGGCACAAGGTACAGCCCTACTACTCGCTGCGGTGCATCCCCCAGATTCTGGGGCCGGTGCTCGAAACGATCTCCCAGGCCGAGAAAATCCTCGTCGAGGAGTTCAACGCGGTGGACGACAACCCGGTGGTAGACCCCGCGGCGGGGACGATCTACCACGGCGGGAATTTCCACGGCGACTACGTGTCGCTGGAGATGGACAAGCTCAAGATCGCCGTGACGAAGATGACGATGCTCGCCGAACGGCAGCTGAACTACCTTTTCCACGACCGGATCAACGAGACGCTGCCGCCGTTCGTAAACCTCGGCAAATTGGGGCTCAACTACGGGTTGCAGGCAGCGCAGTTCACGGCGACCTCGACCACGGCCGAGTCGCAAACGCTCTCCAACCCGATGTACGTCCACTCGATCCCCAACAACAACGACAACCAGGACATCGTGAGCATGGGAACCAACGCGGCGATGCTCACGCGGCAGGTCGTGGAGAACGGCTACCAGGTCGCCGCGATCGAGATGCTGGCGCTGGTGCAGGCCGCCGACTACCTGCAATGCGCCGGGGAGCTCTCCGACGCCACGCGGCAGTTGTATGCCGACATCCGGGGCATCGTGCCGCGCTTTGCCGACGACACGCCCAAGCACAGGGAGATCGCCGCCATCGAAAATTTCCTGAAAAACAATTCCGCTTCCCTATGAAAAAGCTCCTGACCACCCTGACCGCGACATTGTGCTGTCTTTCCGGCGCTTTCGCCGCTCGCTGGGCGAGGAGTTGCAGCAAGCTATAACCGCAGAAAATGGCAAAAACGAATAAATACGCACTCGTGACCGGCGGCAGCCGGGGCATAGGCCGCGAAATCTGCCTCAAACTGGGCGGGTGCGGCTACCACGTGCTCGTCAACTACAAGTCGAACGCCGCCGAGGCCGAAAAGACCCTTGCGGGCATCCGCGCCGCAGGCGGCGACGGCGAGGCACTGCAATTCGACGTGGCCTCGGGCGAAGAGAGCACGGCGGCCATCGAGGCATGGCAGAAAGCGCACGAAGGCGCCTGCATCGAGGTGGTGGTGAACAACGCGGGCATCCGCGACGACGTGCTGATGATGTGGATGGAACCGCAGCAGTGGCACTCGGTGATCGGCACCAGCCTCGACGGGTTCTACAACGTCACGCGGCCGCTGCTCAAGGGGATGCTCGTGAACCGGTTCGGGCGCATCGTCAACATCGTCTCGCTCTCGGGCATCAAGGGGCTGCCCGGGCAGGCCAATTACGCCGCGGCCAAGGGCGGCGTGATCGCCGCGACGAAGGCGCTGGCGCAGGAGGTGGCCAAAAAGGGGGTGACGGTGAATGCCATCGCCCCGGGATTCGTGCGCACGGACATGACCGCCGACATCGACGAGGCGGAGCTCCGCAAACAGATACCCGCCGGGCGCTTCTGCGAACCGGCCGAAGTCGCCGACCTGGCGATGTTCCTCATCTCGGACGAGGCCTCCTACATCACGGGGGAGGTCATTTCGATCAACGGGGGATTATATACCTGAGACCATGGAGAAGAGAGTAGTTATCACCGGAATGGGCATCTGGGCCTGCATCGGAAAAAATACGGAAGAAGTCACGCAGTCGCTCCGCGAAGGACGCTCGGGCATCGGGCTCGACCCGGCGCGCAGGGAGCTGGGATACATCTCGTCGCTGACGGGGATCGTGGAACAACCGAACCTGAAAGGGGTGCTCGACCGCCGCAAGCGGCTGTGTCTGCCCCAGCAGGGCGAATATGCCTACATGGCCACCGCCGAGGCGATGCGCAACGCCGGAATGGACGAGGCCTACCTGGCGGCGAACGAGGTGGGAATCATCTACGGCAACGACAGCAGTGCGGCGCCGGTGATCGAGGGGATCGACATCATCCGCGCCAGGCGGAACACGGCGATGGTCGGCTCGGGCAATATTTTCCAGTCGATGAACTCGACCGTGACGATGAACCTCTCGGTGATCTTCAACCTGCGGGGCATCAACCTCACGCTCTCGGCGGCCTGCGCCAGCGGGTCGCACGCCATCGGCATGGGTTACCTGATGATCAGGCAGGGGTTGCAGGAGCGCGTGGTCTGCGGCGGCGCACAGGAGGTAAACCTCTACTCGGTGGGCAGCTTCGACGGGCTGGGGGCATTCTCGGCCCGCGAATCGGATCCCGCGGCGGCATCGCGCCCCTTCGACAAAGACCGCGACGGGCTGGTGCCGAGCGGAGGCGCGGCGACGGTGATCCTCGAAAGCCATGAATCGGCCGTCGCACGGGGCGCCGAAATCCTGGGCGAAGTGGTCGGGTACGGGTTCTCGTCGAACGGCGAGCATATCTCCGTGCCGAACGTCGACGGCCCGCGCCGTTCGCTGCTGCGGTGTCTGGAGGACGCCGGAATGCGGCCCGAAGAGATCCCCTACGTCAATGCGCACGCCACCTCGACGCCGCTGGGCGACTACAACGAGGCGGAGGCGATAGCCGGGGTATTCGCCGGATGCAACCCCTACGTGGCGTCGACCAAGTCGATGACCGGCCACGAAATGTGGATGGCCGGGGCCAGCGAAGTGGTCTACTCGATGCTGATGATGCGGCACGGGTTCATCGCCCCGAACATCAACTTCACCGAGGGCGACGAGGCCACCTCGAAGCTCAACATCCCCACCCGCAGGGTAGACACGGAGTTCGACTGTTTCCTCTCGAACTCGTTCGGCTTCGGCGGCACCAACTCGACCCTGATCGTTAAGAAATACAAATAAACCCTTTCCTAAAAATGACAGAACAGGAACTCATAGAAAAGATCGATACCGTACTGGCCGATGAATTCGAAGTCGACCGGACGACCATCACGCCCGAAGCCCCGCTGCTGGAGACGCTCGACCTGGACAGCCTCGACCTGGTGGACGTCGTGGTGATCGTCGACAAGAACTTCGGCGTAACGCTCACGGGCCCCGATTTCAAGGAGCTGAAGACCTTCCGGGACTTCTACGACCTGATTATCAGCCGGACGAATGGGAAATAACGGCAAACAGTGGAGCGGACGCTCGCGCGGCGGCGGTTTCGGGTACAATTTCTTCATCCTGCTGATGAAGGTGGCCGGAATACGCAGCGCGTATGCCTTCCTCTCGCTGGTAGTCGTCTATTTCATCCCCTTCGCACCCCGCGCCACGCGGGCCGTATGGTTCTATAACCGCCGCATCCTGGGATACGGCAGGCTGCACTCGGCGGTGAAGCTCTACGCCCACTACTATGCGCTCGGGCAGACGATCATCGACCGGGTGGCTATCGGCAGCGGCATGGAGCGGAAATACAAATTCGAATTCGAAAACTACGACGCTTTCCTGCGCGTACTCGACGGCGGGCGCGGGGCGGTGATCATCGGCGCACACGTCGGATGCTGGGGCACGGGGGCCGGGTTCTTCGGGGACTACGCCCGCAAGATGCACCTGGTGATGTACGACGCCGAATACCGGCAGATCAAAAACGTCATGGAGAAACATTGCGGGCAGGAGGGCTACAAGGTGATCGCGGTGAACGAGGGCGGCATCGAGTCGATCCTCCGCATCAAGGAGGTGCTCGACCGCAAGGAGTACGTCTGCTTCCAGGGCGACCGCTTCGTCGAGGGCAGCCCGACGGTGACGCTACCTTTCATGAGGCACGAAGCGCCGTTCCCGGCGGGGCCGTTCGCTGTCGCCGGGAAATTCCGCGCCCCGGTGGTCTTCTACTATGCCATGCGCGAACGCGGCAGGCGTTACCGCTTCATCTTCGACATCCCGGACGAGGACGGGTGCGGCACGAAGGAGGCCATACTGGGCAGCTACGTACGCTCGCTCGAGGCCGTGGTGAGACGCTACCCGCAGCAGTGGTTCAACTTCTATCGGTTTTGGTCGTGAGCGCATGCAGCATATTACTCGTATCGGCCAACCGGCACACCTCGCCCTACCCCGTTTATCCGCTCGGACTTTCGTATCTGAAAACCTACCTGGAGCGCACGATAAACGGGATACGCGTCGATATTGCGGACTGCAACCTGCTTTCCGACGCACAACTCGCGGAACGCATCCGCACGCTGGCACCCCGTTACATCGGGCTGTCGCTGCGCAATGTCGACGGGGCCAACTCGCTCGACCGGCGGGGTTTCCTGCCCCAGTACAAGGTGCTGGCAGACGTCATACGCGCGGCAAGCGACGCCCCCCTGATCATCGGCGGCGCAGGGTTCTCGATCTACCCCGAGGCCTTCATGCGGGAGCTGGGCGCCGACTACGGCATCCACGGTGAGGGCGAAGAGCCGCTCGCAGAGCTGATCGGGGCGCTGGAGCGCGGCCGGACGGAGATCGACATCCCGTCGGTCTATACCCGCGACGGACGCCGCGGAAGCGGCCGCAGGAGCTACCTGCCGTCGATCGAGGTGCAGTTCGAGCCCGAGTTGACGGGCTATTACTGGAAGCGGAGCGGGATGCTCAACATACAGACCAAGCGGGGATGCCCCTACGACTGCATCTATTGTTCGTACCCCTCGATCGACGGGCGGTGCGTGCGGACGATGGATCCCGAGGCCATCGCCGAAAATATCCTGCGCGCCAAGCGCGACTACGGGATCAGCTACCTGTTTTTCACCGACTCGGTGTTCAACATCGGCCCGGAATACAACGTCCGGCTGGCCGAGACGCTGATCCGCCGCCGCACGGATATCCGCTGGGGCGCCTACTTCTCGCCGCGAGGCATCGACGCAGAGCAGATGCGGCTGTTCCGGGCTTCGGGGCTTACGCACATCGAATTCGGCACCGAGTCATTCTGCGACCGGACGCTGGAGGCTTACGGCAAGCGTTTCACGTTCGGCGACGTCGAGCGGGCAAGCCGGCTCGCGCTGGACGAGGGTGTCTACTACGCCCACTTCCTGATCCTGGGCGGCTACGGCGACACGCGCGAAAACATGCGCGAAACAATCGAAAACTCGCGGCGGATGGAGTACACCGTCATGTTCCCCTATGCGGGCATGCGCATCTACCCGCATACGCGGCTGGCGGAGCTGGCCGCGAAAGAGGGTGTCGTCGGCCGGGACGACGACCTGCTGGGGCCGACCTACTACCTCTCGCCGGACTTCGACCTGGAACAGGTGCGGCCTGCCGCGCTGGCCACGGGCAAGGCGTGGGTTTTCCCCGACGACCCGCAGAGCGCGCTGGCGGATACGCTGCGGTTGAAACGAAATAAAAAAGGGCCTTTATGGGAGTACCTGAGAAAACCCTGATTACGGGGGAGGAGATACTGGAATACATCCCGCAGCGCCCGCCGGTCGTGATGGTCGACACCTTTTACGGCATCGACGAGCGGGGGTGCGCACGCAGCGGGCTGACCGTTACGGCGGACAACCTGTTCGTCGCGGACGGGGTGCTGGACGAGTGCGGCATCGTGGAGCACATCGCACAGTCGGCCGCCCTGAGGGCGGGTTACATGAACCGCACGATGGGCCGAAGAGTGCAGCTGGGGTACATCGGCGCCGTGAACGACCTGAAGGTGCACTTCCTGCCGCCGGTGGGCAGCAGGCTCGTCACCCAGAACATGGTCGAGCAGACGGTGATGAACGTAACGCTTCTTTCGGCACGGACGGAATGCGACGGGAAACCCGTCGCCGAGTGCCGGATGAAAATATACCTGGAAGAGTGATGGTACGCAGGAAAAAGAGCGAGGCGAGCCTCGTGAACAAGACATCGCTGCGCGTGAGGTTCAGCGAAGTGGATTCGATGCAGATCGTGTGGCACGGCGAATACGTGCGTTATTTCGAGGACGGGCGCGAGGCGTTCGGCCGCGAATTCGCAGGGCTGGGTTACATGGACATCTATGCCAGCGGCTACACGGCGCCGATCGTCGAGTTGCACCTGCAATACAGGAAACCGCTGAAAGTGAATGACACGGCCGTAGTGGAAACCCGCTATATCGCCACCGAGGCGGCGAAGGTCTGTTTCGAGTACACGATTCGCAGCGCCACCGACGGCGAAGTGGTGGCCGAAGGCAGCTCGACACAGGTGTTTCTCGACAGCCGGGGCGAACTGCAACTGCTCGCGCCGGAATTCTACCGCAAATGGAAAGAGCGATGGGAGGTGAAATAACGGTCTGGTGGGGCCCCGACGACATGGTATCGGCGCTGGGCTTCGGCACGGAGGAGAACATGGCCGCCGTACGTGCCATGAAAAGCTCGCTGGCGTCGTGGCACGACGCCACACCCGTATGCCTGATCGACCGGAAGCGGCTCGGAGCGCTGGCGGCGGAGCAGGGACTCGCGGGATATACGCCCCTGGAACGGCTCGTGCTGGCGACGCTGGGCGGGGTGGTCGCCCGCTCGGGGGTCACGCCCGCCGACAAGCGGGTGCTGATCGTCCTGGCGACGACCAAAGGGGAGATCGGGTCGCTGGGGAGCGCCCCGGAGCGATGCGACCTGAACAGGACGGCGGAAGTCGTGGGGCGTCATTTCGGCGCCGCGCACCGGCCGCTGCTGGTCTCGAACGCCTGCATCTCGGGCGTTTCGGCCATCGTCATCGCGGCACGGCTGATCCGCAGCGGCCGGTACGACCATGTCTTCGTGGCGGGATTCGACCTGCTGTGCGACTTCATCGTCAGCGGATTCAACGCCTTCAAGTCGGTGAGCCCGACGCTTTGCCGTCCCTACGATGCGGCACGCGACGGGCTGACGCTGGGCGAAGCGTGCGGCGCCGTCCTGCTGACACGCGACCGACGGCTCTCGGGCACGGGCGTGAGCGTGGCGGGAGGCGGAATTTCGAACGACGCCAACCACATATCGGCGCCTTCGCGCACTGGCGACGGGCTCTGGTACGCCATCCGCGCGGCACTCGCCGAGGCGGGAACCGGAGCCAGGGAGGTCGGGCTGGTAAACACCCACGGCACGGCGACCGCCTACAACGACGAGATGGAGAGCAAGGCGCTGCACCTGGCGGGATTGTGCGGCGTACCCTGCAACTCGCTGAAGCCCTATTTCGGACATACGCTGGGGGCTTCGGGCGTGATCGAGAGCATCGTTACGGTACGTGAGCTGTGCGAGGGCACCTGCTTCGGGGTGAAGGGCTACGCGGAGTGCGGGGTACCCTACTCGCCCGACTTAAGCGCCGCGCACCGCAAGATACAAACGGACACGGCGCTGAAAACCGCCTCGGGATTCGGGGGCTGCAACGCCGCGGTCGTATTCCGCCGCGCAGCGGGCCCCAACGCCGCGCCCGGAAATGAAACGACGGCGGGACAAGGCAGCGAACCGGACACAGGGACGCAAGGCGGGAACGACTGCCCGGAGGCAGCCCGTGCCCGAAGCGGAACGGCTATGAGCGCGAATGACCGGGGGCACGGCAAAAATGCGGTCGGGGACCGGAACCCGGACACCGGAGAAAAGGCCGGCGGCCATGCGGAAACCGGCACAGGACGACACGGCAGCGGAATCCGCTGTCACGATACGGCACACGTCGTCATTGCGCAACACCCTTCGCTGCCGTTCGACGCCTTCATCCGCGAAAGATACCGGGCGCTCGCAGACCCGAACATGAAGTTCTCGAAGATGGACGACCTGTGCAAGCTGGCCTACGTCGCCTCGTGCGAACTGCTCTCCGGACACAGGCCCGATTGCCCGGCGGAGCGCATCGGCGTGGTGATGGCCAACCGCAGCGCCTCGCTCGACAGCGACCGGCGCCACCAGGCGATTATCGACGCCGGGGACGGGTGCGGGGCTTCACCGGCGGTGTTCGTCTACACGCTGCCCAACATCATGCTGGGGCAGGTGGCGATCAAGCACGGGCTGAAGGGAGAGAGCACTTTTTTTGCGTTCCCGGACAAAAGCAGTAACTTTATCCGGGAATACGCCGCTTCGCTGATCGCCGAAGGGCGCATGGACGCCGTCCTGTGGGGCTGGTGCGAATTCGACGGCGGCAGCTACGACTGCGAACTGACATTAACCGAAAAAACGGGACAAGATACGATGGAAGATCTGGAACTGCAACTCAAACAACAAATTATCGAAGCGCTGAACCTCGAGGAGATCACCGCCGACGAGATAGCGACCGACGCGCCGCTGTTCGGCGACGGGCTGGGACTCGACTCGATCGACGCACTGGAAATCACCCTCCTGCTCGAAAAACACTACGGCATACGGCTGGCGAACCCGGCCGAAGCCAAACCGATATTCTATTCGGTAGCCACGCTGGCCGACTTTATCCGCAAGAACCGCCCGCAATGAGCATAGCCGTCTGCGGCATAGGGATCATCTCGGCCATCGGCATCGGAGCCGGGGAGACGCTCGGGAACCTGCGCACCGGACGCAGCGGAATCGGGAAGCCGACGCTTCCCGGTTCGGCTGTCGGCGTGCCCGTGGGCGAAGTGAAACGGGACAACGCGGCACTCGGGGAGCTGCTCGGCATCCCGGAGCGCGAACATCCCTCCCGCACCGCCCTGCTGGGCATGGCGGCGGCCGCACAGGCCGTAGCGGATGCGGCGATCCCCGCCGGGGCGCGCGTAGCACTCGTCTCGGGCACCTCGGTAGGCGGCATGGATTTGACGGAGAATTTCTACCGCGACTTCCGCACGGACAAGGCGAAAGGGCGGCTGCGCGACGTGGCGGGGCACGACTGTGCCGACAGCACGCAACGGATCGCCCGCTACTGCGGCATTGGAGGTTACACGGCGACGGTCAGCACGGCCTGCTCGTCGGCCGCAAACGCCATCGTCACCGGCGCCCTGCTGCTCGGGAGCGGCATGGCCGACTATGTGGTGGCCGGGGGCACGGATGCCCTCTGCCGTTTCACGCTCAACGGCTTCAACTCGCTCTCGGTGCTCGACCGGGAACCCTGCCGCCCGTTCGACGCCACGCGCGCCGGGCTGAACCTGGGCGAAGGGGCGGGTTACCTCGTCCTCACGCACGAAAGGCCCGGCATGCGCACCTACTGCCGCCTGACGGGATATGCCAATGCCAACGACGCCTATCACCAAACGGCCTCGTCGCAAACGGGCGAGGGGGCATACCGCGCCATGGCCGGGGCGCTGGCACAAAGCGGGCTGCGCTGCGTGGACTACATCAACGTCCACGGCACGGCGACCCCGAACAACGACCTCACGGAAGGCACCGCCCTGCGGCGGCTGTTCGGCGGACAGGTGCCGCCGTTCAGTTCGACGAAAGGCTATACGGGGCATGCGCTCGCCGCGGCGGGAGGCATCGAGGCCGTATTGGCGGTGCTGGCTATCACACACGGGCTGCGCTACGGCAACCCCGGATTCGCGGAGCCGATCCCGGAGCTCGGGCTGCACCCCGTAGCACGGACGCAAGAGGCCGACGTACGTTCGGTGCTCTCCAATTCGTTCGGGTTCGGCGGCAACTGCTGTTCATTAATCTTTGCCAAATGAAACTCTACGTCAACTGCATCACATCGGACGCCGGGCTGCGCCGCGACATCAAGGAGCTGATCCCCGAAATGAACCTCCGACGGAGGATGAGCCGCGTGGTGAAGTCGGGCGTCGCGGCGGGCATCGAATCGCTGCTGGAATTCGGCGACCGGGCGGCGGTCGAGGCCGTCGTCACGGCCACGGGGCTGGGGTGCATCGCCGACAGCGAGAAATTCCTCGACTCGCTGATCGCCAACGAAGAGCGGATGCTCAACCCGACGCCGTTCATCCAGTCGACGTTCAACACGGTCGGGGCTCAGATCGCCCTGCTGCGCGGGCTGCACTGCTACAACACGACCTACGCCAACCGCTGGACGAGCTTCGAGAACGCCCTGACGGATGCCGCACTGCGCATCGGCGCGGGGTTGTCGCGGGCGGTACTGGTCGGGGCGTTCGACGAGACGACGCCGTCGGTCGAAAAGGTACTGCAACGCCTCGGGATGGCACAGCAGGGCGGCTGGGGCGAATCGTCGGTATTCTTCGTGCTGACCGCCGAAGCGTTCGACACCTCGGTCGCGGCGATCACGGGGATCCGGTTCACGGACGGCACAGCCATCGGGGAAAGCGCCGGCAGTGAATTCCCGGACGGGGAAAGCGCCGGCACGGGAAGAATCCAGTCCCGGGAAGATGCCGGCACAAGGACATCGGCCGGGGGAAACGCCGGCCGTGAAATCCCGGCCGGGGGAAGTCCCGGCACGGGGACGGCCGCCGGGAACGGGGAGGAACCAGGGAATGCGATGCATAGCGGCGAGTGCCGGACGGTACGTGCGTCGATGAGCGGCGTGACGCCCCATTTCACGGCCATCGCCGAGGTGTTCCGCCGTGTGGTCGCCGGGGAGGCCGGGAATACGGGTAAGGCCGGAAATATCGGGAACGCCGGGAGCATAGAGGACACCGGGAACGCCGGGCAGAGGATCGTGCTTTACAACGATTTCCCGGGCAGCACCGTATCCGCCATCGAATTGACATGTATGTAATTATCGCCATAATCGCCGCGGGGTTCGCCCTTTTCTACTGCTCCTACCAGATCAGGCTGGGGGCGTATGTCCGCAGCCTGTGCCGCAACCGGGCGGCGGGGCGCGTCGTGGCGCTGACGTTCGACGACGGGCCCGACCCCGAGCAGACGCCGCGCGTATTGGACACGCTGCGGGCGCACGGCGTACGGGCGACCTTCTTCCTGATCGGCAGCAAGGCCGAACTGCACCCGGAGATCGTACGCCGTATGGCCGCCGAGGGGCATGCAATCGGCATTCACACGTGGAGCCACACGCCCGGCTTCCCGATGCTGCGAAGCGGGGCGATGGCGGCCGACATCCTGCGGTGCCGGGAGTCGCTGCGCGAGATAACCGGCGTGGAAACCGACCTTTTCCGGCCCCCCTACGGGGTCACGAACCCGATGGTGGCACGCGCCGTGAAACGGACGGGAAGCCGCTGCGTGGGCTGGAGCATCCGCTCGCTCGACACGCTCCGGCAGCGCAGCCGTGAGGCCGTGGCACGCCGCATCCGCCGACGGCTGGGCGACGGCAAGGTGATCCTGCTGCACGACGACCGCCCCGGTGCCGAACGGCTACTGGCGATGGTGCTGAACGACCTGCAACGCGGGGGCTACCGCACGGCGACCGTATGCGAACTGTTTAAAACCGAGAAACCATGAAGATAGCGTCACTTCTTTTCATCCCCGCCCTGCTCCTGTCGGGGCTGACGGCCCGGGCCGGGCTGCCCGCGTCGTTCAAAGAGCGGCTCGCCGAAGCCAGCCGCGAGAACAGGACTATCCAGTGCGACTTCACGCAGCGCAAACAGGTGCGCCGCATGAAGAACGAGATCGAGCTCAAAGGCCGCTTCTATTACGATAACAGTCTGGCCATGGCGCTCGACTACACCGTGCCCGAAGGCGACAAGGTGATTATCCGCAACGACCGCATCATCCTCAAAACGGCCGGGCAGGTGACCCAGACCGCGACGTCGGCCAACCCCATGCTGCAACAGGTGGCGCTGATGATCCGCGCCAGCATGACCGGCGACCTCTCGCAGTTCGGCCAGGGGTGGCAGATCGGCTACACCGAAAAGGAGGGTGTCGGGGAGGTGAAAATGGTTCCCGAGTCGAAGCGCGCCCGCAAGTACATCGACTCGATCACGCTCTGCTTCGACCTGAGGGACATGACCTTAGACCGCATGGAACTCTGCGAGACCGAGGGCGGGCATTCGGTCTACGAATTCCGCAACAAGCGTTTCAACCTCCCGGTCGACCCCGCAAGGTTCAACCCGTAACCCAGAGACCACGCCCGATGCAAGACCTGTTCACCAGCATAGACAACTACTTGGCCCAGGAGGGGCATTACGCTTTCCGCGTGCGGCTCGATGCGTCGCACCCGGTCTACCGGGGGCATTTCCCGGGGCACCCGGTGCTGCCGGGGGTCTGCACGCTGCAACTCGTACGGGAATGCCTGAACCGCGGCACGGGGCGCAGGTTCCGCTATGCAGCCATCCGCGAATGCAAGTTCCTCGGCATGGTCGTACCGCAGGCGGACGAACTGCTGGAGATCGACATCAGGCTCGCGGACGACGGCCCCGCGGCGAAGAAGCTCGTTTGCACCGTCGCCAACAACGGCAAAACGGCACTCAAACTCAAAGGAACCGTCAGCGAAGAGCTATGACCAGCGAAAAAAACGACATACTGGCGGTGATCCCGACCTACAACAACGAAAAGACCCTCGCCCGAGTCATCGGAGACGTGCGCCGCTACTGCACGGACGTGCTGGTGGTGAACGACGGGTCGACCGACTCGACGGCGGGGATAATCGCCGGGGCGGGCGTCGGGAGCATCTCCTACGCTCCGAACCGGGGCAAGGGCTACGCCCTGCGCCGGGCGCTGCGCTACGCCGCGGAGCACGGCTACCGTTACATGCTGACGATCGACTCGGACGGACAGCACTACGCCTCGGACATCCCGAAATTCGTCGAAGAGATCGCAAAGACCCCCGACGCACTGCTCGTAGGGGCCCGCAACCTGAGGTCGGACAACATGCCGGGCAAAAACACCTTCGCCAACAAATTCTCGAACTTCTGGTTCCGCGTGGAGACGGGCATCCGCCTCGACGACACGCAGTCGGGGTTCCGGCTCTACCCCGTGCGGCGGATGAAGGGGATGCGTTTCGCGACGCGCCGCTACGAGTTCGAGGTCGAAGTGCTGGTACGCGCCGCATGGCGCGGGATCGAGGTGCGCAACATCCCGGTGAGGGTTTTCTACCCCGAAAAGGCCGAGCGCGTGTCGCATTTCCGCCCGGGCAAGGATTTCACGCGCATCAGCATCCTCAACACGCTGCTCGTGCTCGGGGCGCTGCTGTTCTATTATCCCTGGCGGTTCCTGCGGTCGCTCACCCGGGAAAACATCCGGCGCTTCGTGGTCGACAACATCACCCGGTCGAAGGACTCGAACCCGCGGCTGGCCGCCTCGATCGGGCTGGGCGTCTTCTTCGGCATCGCCCCGCTGTGGGGCTACCAGATGATCGCGGCCGCCGTTACGGCGCATTTCACACACCTGAACAAAGCCGTGGCGGTTATCAGCTCGAACATCAGCATCCCGCCGATGATCCCGTTCATCCTCTACGGAAGTTACTGGACGGGGGCGCAGGTCTTGCAGCGCGACATGCCGCTCTCGCTCTCGGACATCACCCTAGAACGGGTGGCCGCAGACCTCGTACAATACATCGCGGGCAGCTTCACGATGGCCGCCGTATGCGGTGCGGCCGCGATGGCGGTCGGCTATGCCCTGCTCGTACTCTGTAAACGCACGCCCGGCCATGAATAAACTTTTCATCACCCTCTACGACTTCTTCGAACGGCGCCGCGCACTGCTCTGCACGGTGCTGGCAGTGCTGGTCGCGGCGATGGGTGCGGCGGCCCTGCAACTGCGTTTCAGCGAGAACATCACCGGCTTCTTCCCCGACGGGGAGCGGAAGGCCGCGGCGGCATTCTCGAACCTGAAGATCAAGGACAAGATCGCCGTGATGATAAATGCCCGGGAAGGTGCAGAAGGCACGGGAGCCACGGCGGAGGGGATGATGGCCTGCGCCGACCGGCTGGTGGAACTGCTCGAAGCCGATACGCTTTTCCACCGCTGGGCACAGGCCGAGGCTTCGTTCGGCAGCGAGCTGGTGGACGACATGCGGGCGTTCCTGCAAGGGCACCTGCCGCTGCTGCTCACCGAGGCGGACTATGCCCGCATGGACACGCTCCTCACGCGGCAGGGCATCGCGCGCGCGATGGAGAGCAACTACCGCAGGCTGCTGTCGCCCGTCGGCGGGTTCATCGACGAATACATCTACGACGACCCGCTGGGGCTGTCGTTCGGGGCACTGGGAAAATTACAGGAGCTGAATATCGGGGGCAATTACACGCTCTTCGACGACTACCTCTTCTCAAAGGACATGACGACGCTGATGGTCTTCATTTCGCCCCAGTACGAGAGCAGCGACACGGGCATCGGCGACCGGCTGGTGGAGCGGATCGAAGCGGTGCTGGCCGGCCTGAACGCCGAGTACGCCGCCCGGGGCATCTCGGCCGACTACTTCGGCGCCCCGGCCGTGGCCGCATACAACGCGCGGCAGATCAAGCACGACATGATGCTGACGCTGAACATCGCCATCCTCGTCATCGTGGTGTTCATCACCCTCTCGTTCCGCAACAAGCTGTCGGTGCTGCTGGCCCTGATCCCCGTGGCGCTGGGCGGATTGCTGGCGCTGGCGGTCATGTCACTCGTGTGCCACACGATCTCGGCCATAGCCGTCGGGGCGGGAACCGTCGTCATGGGCATCGCACTGAGCTACTCGATACACATTCTCTGCCATGCCAACCACTGCCACGACCCGCGGCAGATCATCCGCGACCTGGCCTACCCGCTGACGATCGGCAGCATCACGACCATCGGCGCCTTCGCCGGGCTGCTTTTCACCGACTCGCAGCTGCTGCGCGACTTCGGGCTCTTCGCTTCGCTGACACTGGTCGGAACGACGCTGTTCAGCCTCGTCCTGCTGCCCCACCTGATCCGTAAGGAGGATCGCGGGGGGGGGTCGGCCGTGCTGGAAGGCGTGGAGCGGCTCACGGGTATGCGCCCCGACCGCAACCGCATGCTGGTGGCGGCGATACTCGGGCTCACGGCGGTATGCCTCTTCTTCTTCAACCGCATCGGCTTCGACAGCGACATGATGCACCTGAACTACAACGCACCCCATCTGGCGCAGGCCGAGGAGCGTCTGGGCCGCCTGATGGACGACGACCGGGAACGTTCGAAGGTGCTCTTCCTCACGGCGGCTGACACCCCGGCCGAAGCCGTGGACAGCTACCTGCGCCTGGGACGGCAGCTCGACTCGCTGAAACAGGCCGGGAAGATCGACTCCCATGCCGGGGTGACCTCGTTCGTGGTGGACAGCGCCGAGCAGCTGCTGAGGCTGGAGCGCTGGCGAAAGTTCTGGACGCCGCAGCGCCGCGAAGTGCTGCGCGCAGGGATCCGGGAGGGCGAAAGGCGCTACGGATTCGCCGAAGGGGCCTTCGACGGCGCACTGGAACTGGCCGGAAGGGAGTACACGAAACTCGACTACTCGTCCCCGGCGGCACGGGAGGTATTCCGCGAATGGATCGACGGGCACGGCGCGACACCCATATTCCTGAGCCATGTGACATTGCCCGACAGCTGCAAGCACGAGGTTTACGCCGTGTTCTCGGCGGCGGACGACATCGTGGTCGCCGACCGGGCATTCTACGCCGGGAAAATGGCGCGGAGCGTGAACCACAACTTCTACCTGATACTCTCGATCTCGTCGATACTTGTCACCGTGGCGCTATTCCTCTGCTACGGGCGTATCGAGCTGACGCTGATGTCGCTGCTGCCGATGGGCATCAGCTGGGTCATCATCCTGGGACTGATGGCGATGTTCGGCGTGGAATTCAACATCGTGACGATCATCCTCTCGACCTTCATCTTCGGCATCGGCGACGACTTCAGCATCTTCATCATGGACGGGCTGCTGAGCGAATACAAGACCGGGCGCAGGATGCTCGACACGCACAAGACGGCGATCTTCTTTTCGGCCTTCACCGTCGTGGTGGGGCTCGGGGCGCTGATCTTCGCACGCCACCCGGCACTGCACTCGCTGGCGACGATCTCCCTATTCGGCATCGTCGCCGTGGTGCTGGTCTCCTACACGATACAACCCGTGCTGTTCCGGATGCTGATCACCTCGCAGACCGAAAAGGGCGGGGCGCCCTACACGCTGGGGAGCCTCGTGAACACGGCCTACGCATTCGGGTTGTTCGTGACGGGCTGCCAGTTGTTGCAGGCGCTGATCTTCACGCTCTGGCCGTTGCCGATGGCACGCCGCCGCAAACAGCGCATCGTGCAGTGGTCGATCCACCACATGACGCGGGGATTCCTGCGGGCGATGGTCACGACGAAGACCATACGCCTGAACGAGCCGGGCGAAAAGTTCGAAAAACCGGCGGTCGTGATCGCCAACCACCAGTCGTTCATCGACATCCTGGTGCTGCTGAGCATCTGCCCCAAGGCCGTGATGGTGACCAACGGCTGGGTATGGCGTTCGCCGGTATTCGGGCGTATCGTCCGCTACCTGGGGTTCTACCACGCGGCGGACGGATACGAACGCCTCGCCCCGGCACTGGCGCAGAAAGTGGCCGAAGGGTACAGCGTGATCGTCTTCCCCGAGGGGACGCGCTCGGCGGACGGGAAGATCGGACGCTTCCACAAGGGGGCTTTCTACCTGGCCGGGGAACTGGGGCTGGACATCTTGCCGATCTGCCTCTACGGCAACGGCATGATCTCGTCGAAAAGGCAGCCCATCTATATCAAACACGGGCTGGTGGTAAGCCGCGTGCTGCCGCGCATGGCTGCCGCCGACCCCGCGAACTGCTCGGCGCAGGCCAAGGCCGCCTGCCGCCTGATGCGCCGGGAGTACCTCGGGCTGTACGAAACCTACAACAGGCCGTGCAACCCCTATTTCCGCGACATGCTCATCAAGAGTTACACCTACAAGGGCCCCGTGCTGGAGTGGTACATGCGCGTCAAGGTGCGGCTGGAGCGGAGCTACGAGCTGTTCGACCGCATCGTGCCGCGCGATGCGGCGGTCGTAGACCTCGGGTGCGGATACGGCCCCCTGAGCTACATGCTCGCCATGCTCTGCGAGCGGCGGCGGGTCATCGGCATGGACTACGATGCGGAAAAGGTCGAGACGGCCGGACAGAGCTTCCTGCGGCGGCCGGGCATCGAGTTCATCCACGCCGACCTGCGCACGGCGGAGCTGCCCGGGGCAGACGCCTTCCTGCTGGTCGACGTGCTGCACTACATGCGCCCCGAAGAACAACGGGCGCTCATCGGGCGCTGCGCGGCACGGCTCAACGCAGGCGGACGGATCATCATCCGCGACGGCGACAGCGGCAAGGCCGAGCGGCACAAGGCCACGGCGATGACCGAGGTGTGGTCGACGAAGATCGTGGGGTTCAACAAGACCGACGGCGGGCTGCATTTCACCTCGACGCCCGAGCTGGCCCGGATCGCCCGCGAACTGGGCATGGAGATACACGCCGCGCACAAGGACACGCGCACATCGAATACGGTATACATACTGACCCGGCGGGAAACTGAGGGCCGAAAGGAGGAGTGACATGGAGGGGCAGTTCGACATAATCGTCATCGGCAGCGGCCTCGGAGGCCTGGAGTGCGGCGCCATGCTCGCCCGCGAAGGGATGGGGGTCTGCGTCACGGAACAGGCCGACGTCCCCGGGGGCTGCCTGCAATCGTTCTCCCGGCGGGGACATGCGATCGACACGGGCATGCACTACATCGGCAGCATGCAGGCCGGCGGCATCATGCGCCGTTACTTCGAATATTTCGGCATCCTCGGCTCGCTGCGCCTGCGGCCGCTCGACGAGGCATTCGACGTCGTGTCGCTGCCCGAAGCGGGCGACTACGCCTACATGCACGGTTACGAAGCCTTCGAAAAGCACCTCGGGGAATTGTTCCCGCACGAAAAGGCGGGGCTCGGCCGCTACTGCGCGAAGCTGCGCGAAATCGGCGGCAGCATCGGCATCGGGGTGCACCGCACGGGGCGGCTGTCGGACGGGGGAACGAAATACCTTGGGGCACCGGCGGCCGGATTCATCGGCGAATGCGTCGCAGACCCGCTGCTGCGCAATGTCCTCGCGGGGACGAACCCCCTCTACGGAGGCGTGCGCGAAAGCTCGACGCTCTACCACCACGCGATGGTAAACCACTCGAACATCGAGGGCGCCTGCCGCTTTACGGGCGGGACGCAGCAGATCGCCGACGCACTGGCGGCGAAGATCCGCGAGCACGGAGGGACGACGCTGGTGCGGAGCCGCGTCGTCGCCCTGCACACCGAAGGGCGGCGCGTCACGGGCGTGGAGCTGGCCGACGGGCGGATGCTGCGGGCAAAAACCGTCATCTCGGCCATCCATCCCGCGGAGACATTCCGCCTGATAGGCCCGACGCCCGTCGTCCGCAAGGCATTCCGGGAACGGATCGGCAGCCTGCCCGACTCATACGGGCTCTTCTCGGCATACCTGCTGCTGAAGCCGGGGCACTTCCCCTACATCAACCGGAACCTCTATTACTTCGCCGGGAAAGATGTCTGGAAGACGCTTTTCGACCCGGAGGCCATGCGGCCGGGGATGGTGCTGCTCAGCGCACAGGCTCCGGCCGGCGACCCGGCATGGTGCGACGTCGTAACGCTGATGACGCCCGTCGCCACCCGCCCCTGGGAGGCGTGGGAAGGCTCCGCCCCGGGACGCCGCCCCGAAGCCTACACGGCGCTGAAGGCCGCCATGACGCAGGCGACGGTCGATTTCGCCTGCGCCCGCCTTCCGGAACTGAGGGATGCCATCGCCCATACGTATGCTGCCACGCCGCTCACCTACCGCCACTACACCGGCGCACCGCACGGCGCGGCATACGGGCTGCTGAAAGACTGCCGCAGCATCATGGCGTCGCACATCCCGGCCCGCACCAAATTCGAAAACCTGCTGCTCACGGGGCAGAACCTCACGGTTCACGGCGCCATCGGCGTCACGCTGTCGGCCGCGGCGACCTGCTCGGAAATAGTGGGCACGGAATACCTCGCAAAAAAAATCGCAAACGCATGAAACGCCTCTTCAAATACACACTCATCGCACTGGCGGCGATCCTCGTCCTGCCGGCGGCATTCCTCTGCGGCCTCTATTTGACGGCCGACATGGAGCAACCAGCGGTGACGATCGACACCGCGGCCTACCGCGTCACAAACCACGGTGGCTACACCACCTGCCACGGCAGTTTCCTGCGCTGCAACCCCCACGGACTCTGGGAGCTCTATACCGCCGGGCCGCCCGAAGAGTCGGGGGCGGCGGCAGGCGCCCTCACCGCAGGGCTGATGCACTACCAGGAACAGGTTTTCGTAGACCAAATCCGCGAATTCGTCCCCTCGGAGGGCTACCTGAAATTCCTGGGCGGCATGATCCGGATATTCAACCGCAACCTGGGGCGGCACGTCCCCGAGGAGTACCGGCGCGAGATATACGCCCGGTCGCTTTACTGCTCGCACGACTTCGACGCCATCGGCACCCCCTACGAACGCCAGCTCAACTACCACGCGGCGCACGACATCGGGCACGCTATGAGCCAGTACATGCTCGTGGGATGCAGTTCGTTCGCGGCATGGGGCGGTGCGAGCGACGACGGGAAACCGGTCGTCGGGCGCAACTTCGATTTCTATATGGGCGACGACTTCGCCCGCAACAAGATCGTGACCTTCTGCCGGCCGCAGGCGGGCTATCCCTTCGCCAGCATCGGCTGGGCGGGGATGATCGGCGTGCTGTCGGGCATGAACTCCGAAGGGCTAACCGTGACGATCAATGCCGCGAAAGGGCCCGTGCCGCTCGCATCGGCGACACCCATCTCGATCCTCGCACGCGAGATCCTGCAACATGCGGCGACCATCGCAGAGGCGCTGGAGATCGCCCGCCGCCGCGACACCTTCGTCAGCGAATCGCTGCTCGTGGCCTCGGCACGCGACGGGAGGGCGGCGATCATCGAGAAAACGCCCCGCCGAACCGTGCTCTACGAGGGCGACGGGGAGTACCTCATATGCACGAACCACTACCAGTCGGAGGCGTTCGCCGACGACGGGGACAACCGCGAGAATATCGCCATGACCGACAGCCCCCATCGCTTCGCCCGGCTCGAAGAGCTCATGGCGGCGAATGCACCCCTCGGCGTCCCGGCAGCGGCCGCCATGCTGCGCGACCAGCGCGGCACGGGCGGCAAGGACATCGGCGTGGGGAACGACTGTTCGGTGAACCAGTCGATCGCCCACCACTCGGTCATATTCAAGCCGGCAACCCTGCAAATGTGGGTCTCGACCTCGCCGTGGCAGGGCGGCGCCTTTGTCTGCTACGACCTCGGGGCGATCCTGCGCAACCCCGACCCCGCCGCTGAGCTCTACGACTCGGCGCAGGAGATACCTTCCGACACGGCCTACCTGGCCCGAGACTACCCGCGCGTGGTCGCATACCGCCAACTCGGCGCCCGGATCCGCCGGGCGATGAAAGCAGGGAGGAAGGCCGACGGGGAATTGATAGAAACCTTCGCCCAAACCAATCCGCAGAATTTCCACACCTGGAAACTGCTGGGGGAATACTACCTCTCGCAGGGCGACGACGGGCGCGCGGCACAGAGCTTCGGCAAGGCGCTGGAGGCAGGGGTTCCCCGCAGGGACGAACTCCTGGCGATAGAAAGACTCAAATCGGAATGCAAGCCATGATACGAAACCCGGAAATACAATTCGCATCGGCCGATGCGATCGCGGCGTTCCAGGAGGAACGCCTGCGCGATGAGGTCGCCTACCTCTATGAAAATTCGCCTTACTACCGGCGCATGTTCGACGGCTGCGGCATGCAGCCCGGCGACATCCGCACGGCGGACGACCTGCGGCACCTGCCCGTAACCACCAAAACGGATCTGCAACTCCACCCCGGGGAGTTCGTCTGCGTGCCCCGCCACCGCATCATCGACTACGTGACCACGTCGGGAACCCTCGGCGACCCGGTGACGTTCGCCCTGACGGAAGAAGACCTGGGCCGGCTGGCCTACAACGAGGCCGTGTCGTTCACCACGGCGGGATGCACCGGGGAGGACATCCTGCAGCTGATGACAACCATCGACCGCCGCTTCATGGCCGGGCTGGCTTACTTCATGGGAGCCCGAGAGCTGGGATGCGGCGTGATTCGCGTGGGGAACGGCATCCCCGAACTGCAATGGGACACCATCCGGCGCATCGGCCCCACGGGCTGCATCGTCGTGCCGTCGTTCCTGATAAAACTCGTCGGCTATGCGCAGGAGCACGGGATCGACTACCGCCGCTCGTCGCTGCGCCGTGCGATCTGCATCGGCGAGGCGCTGCGCGACACCGACTTCAGCAACAACACGCTGGGAGCGAAAATCACCGAACTGTGGCCCGAACTGGAACTTTTCTCGACTTACGCCTCGACCGAGATGCAGACCTCGATCACCGAATGCGGGCACCACTGCGGCGGGCATGTCCCGGCCGACATGCTCCTGGTGGAGCTGCTCGACGAGCAGAACAACCCCGTGCCCGAGGGACAGGAGGGCGAGGTGGTAATCACGACGCTCGGCGTGCGGGGCATGCCGCTGCTGCGCTTCAAGACGGGCGACATCTGCATCGCCCGCACGGGACGCTGCGCCTGCGGCCGCACGACGATGCGCCTCTCGTCGGTGATCGGACGCCGGGGGCAGATGATCAAATTCAAGGGCACGACGCTATACCCGCCCGCGCTGTACGACGTGCTGGAGAACATCCCCGGCGTGAACAACTACATCATCGAGGTATTCACCGGAAGCCTCGGCACCGACCAGATCGTGCTGCGAATCGGCAGCACGCGCCGCGACGAAGCGTTCGAGAAGGAGATCAAGGACACGTTCCGCTCGAAAGTGCGCGTAGCACCCGAGGTGGTCTTCGAGCAGGTGGAGTACATTGCGAAAAAACAGATGCCCCAAATGAGCCGGAAACAAATAAAATTCGTAGATTTACGCGAACAAACCAAATAAAACCCAACCATGAAAAAATTACTGAGCATAGCCCTGTGCCTGATCGCCGTCGGCGGTTTCGCACAGAAGGGAAAGACGAAGATGGCGGCCGACTTCTACGGCGTGGATTACAGCTGCGTGAGCGTCATCGGGGCCAACGAGCAGCCGGCCGAGTTCATCAAGGCGTTCGAGGCCATCAACCGCCTCTTCCTCAGCGAACCCAAGAAATACGACGTGGCCGGGTTCACCGGCATCGACATCCTCTCGACCAGTGTCGAACAGGCCAACGAAGCGTTGGGCGGCCTGGCCGCCGAGCAGTTCATGCCCCGCAGCACGAAGGCCGACATCGCGGCGCAGCTCCCCGAAATCCTCGCCCGCTACGACAACGGCTCGGGGAACAAGGGGCTGGTGTTGATAGCCACGACGCTCGACAAGGGCAACGGCATCGGGTACTACACGGCCGTGCTGTTCGATCCCGCCACGCAGGAGGTTCTGCTCCAGATGGACATGGCCGGCAAGCCCGGCGGGTTCGGCCTGCGCAACTATTGGGCCGGCTCGGTATACAACGCCCTCAAGAAGCAGGGTAAATACCTGACCAGGTAGGGGGGGGGTACCCCGCACCGACACACCCCGCACGGCTTCGTGCGGGGTGTGTCGTCATAATAGGCAAAGAGCGCCCGGAGCGGGGACACGATCCGCACCGGCAGGAAACCCTGTACGCCGCCGGATAAAAACGCCCGGGAGGCGGACTTACCCGGCAGCCCCGAAGCGGGCTTCCGGGCATCTCCCGGGCGGCGGATATTTCATGCGCGCATCGTCGAGCACCAACACCCAGTCGTTCCCCTTGCCGCAGGTCGGGGGCGTGAAGGTCACCGTCGCACCGGCATCCCGGCGGCGGAATTCCCCGATCCGCAGCGGGCGCCCGCTGCGGACATCGTACCACCAGGCCACGATCCGCTTCCCGGAAACCCGTCCCAGGTCGACGGCAAACGGCCGTCCGCTCTCGGAATAGACCATGGCATAGGTGCCGAGGCTGTCGCGGGTAGCCGTACAACGCCCGTGCCCCCAGCCAGCATCCCCGGCGATAACGCCCTGATCGGGAATACGGCGGAAAAACGGACGGCTCTCGATAAGTTCCCGCCCATAGCACACCTGATAAGCCCCGGGCAGCGACAGGGATTCGCGCCAGCTCCGCACGGGCCCCGTGACAGGCGCATACCGGCCGGGTTCCCACATCTGCCATACGGCATGGCAGCCGTAGGTATGTCCGCAGGCTCCGGAAAAGACCTCGTGGTAGAATGCCCGCCGCACATGCAGGGCTTCGGAAGTGCCGTATTTTTCCCGGTCGAAGTCGATCGGATGTTCCTCGTAGATCGGCTCCCCGTCCAGCACGGGTTTGACGGGCCGCCGGGCATAATCGCGGGCGATGCGCTCCCAAAGGTCGAAATCGTAGGCATGGCCGTTCTGCTGCATGTTGAACGCGAGCCACGGCTCGTCGTGCAGCCAGTCGCCCGAAGAGGATTTCCCCCACGGATGGTAGGTAATCAGGCAGGCCGAATAATCCTCGCGGCCGGCGACACCGCAGGCGATGCCGCGGGCGAAGGCCCGCAATATCGGTTCGCGCCCTTCGGGAGGACGGTCGCCACCCAGTATCCAGATGATATTCCGCCGGGTGCGGTAACGCTCCCCCAGATAGCGCCCGAAAGCCTCGGCACGCCCCCCCGTTGTGAAGATCTCGGGCCCGGGGCCCCATTTGAGGCAGAACTTGTCGCCCCATGCGGGCAGCAGGCCGATGACCAGCCCCAGCGAGTCGGCCATGGCGACCACTTCGTCCACATACGTGAAATAACGCTCGTTGGGCCGGGTGAACCCCGCATCGGCAAACGGCAGGTCGCCGTAGGCATTGGGGACGCGCAGCCCGTCACGTTCCGCGAGGCAGACGGCCTGTATGACCGTGAACCCTTTCCGGGCGCGGTCTTCGAGATAGAGGCGCGCCTCTTCGCGCGTGGTACGGTGGAACAACTCCCACGCCGTGTCGCCCAGATAGAAGAACGGCCTGCCGTCGGCATATTGCAGGTAACGCCCGCCGGGATGCACGACGATGCGCCCGCGGGAGAAAGGCCGGGCGCCAAGGGGCGCAGGTGCAAGAAAGAGCGCAAAAAACAGGAACGCAAATAATTTCCCTATAAAAAACGATTTCAGGCGACGACCGGAAACAAAACGGCAGTCGGGGCCGCCTAAGGCGACCCCGTGCCGGAGTGGCGGCGAAGCCGGGTTACAGCCCCTCCTTCGAGAGCAGCTCCGACGTGTCGATACGCACCTGCGTCGTCGTGAGCTTGTCGTTGAGCGCATAACGCGTCGGGTCGGAGATAGTGACCGGCAGGGAAAAATCCTTATCGGCATTCGCCTTCAGATAGGCGATGTCGACCGTGAGGAAAAAAGTCGCATCGCGTTTCCTGTCGGGGCAGCTCACCGAGGAAGGCAGCGTGTATGCCCGGCCCGGCAGCAACACAGTCCCGTCCAGGGGAGTGCTGCCCACGGAGACGCTGACCGTGTAGGCCTGCAACTCGGCCAGCCCGGCGCGGTAGATGCCCAGGAAAATGTGCACCTTCCCCGCCTGCGTGTCAATGCGGTAATTCTTGTTGGACTGCTGCGCCGTCCCGTCGTTGGGCACAGTATAAGGGGTGTAGCCGGCCTGCGGCATATAGATCACCGCACTGCCCCAGGGCCTTTCGCTGTCGGCTTTCTGGCATGAGGCTGCGCCGCATGCGAGGAGCAGCACAGAAAAGAATATAACAATCTTTTTCATAGTTCGATATTTTTCGGTCTACCAACCCGGATTCTGGTCGAGTACCCCGCCCGATTTTACGATTTCGGCCTGCGGGATCGGATAAAGGTTCATTTTCGGGGCCTCGAAGATGCGTTTGGCCACTTCGAACGGCGTGTAGGCAAAGCCGTCGCCGCTGCGGGTCACCTTCACGCCGCGCAGGGGCCGGTTGAGCACCGTCCCGGCATCGTCCCAGCGCCGGAGATCCCAGTAGCGATGGTCTTCGAAGGCCAACTCGATGCGGCGTTCGTGTTTGATGGCCGTGCGCATGGCGGCCGCATCGCCCGGGTCGACATCGACCGGGGGCATCCCCACCCCGGAACGGGCACGCACGGCATCCACGGCGTCGCGCGCACTCATCCCGTAGCCGTGGGCGTCGTCCGGGCCGTAGGCTTCGTTCATCGCCTCGGCAAAATTAAGCAATATTTCGGCATAGCGGAAAACGATCCAGCTGCGAAGCCGTTTGTCGTCGTTGGTGAGGTTCAGGTTCTCATTCAGGAACTTGCGCAGGTAATACCCCGTGGGCGAAGCGTTCTGCCGGGCGGGGTCGTCGGCGCCGCCCGCATAGATTTCGAGCGTGCGCCCGTTCCACGTATCGCCGTTGCGCAGGACGGTGGCGTAGAAGCGCGGGTCGAGGCCGGCATAGGCATCGTCCGTATCCTCCCCCGTGGATTCATAGGCTTCCACGAGGTTCTGCGAAGGGCAGATACCCGTACCGCCGCCCTGCGTGCCGATAGGGTAATTCTTGCGTTCGAACTCGTTGGTCGCCCCCATACGCACCGCCCAGATGGTCTCGGGGCTGGTCGTGGAGGTTTCGGCGACGAACAGCCCGCCGTAATCGGGATGCAGGGAATAGATGCCCATGTTGATCACTTCGAAGGCCGCAGCGGCAGCGGCAGCCCACTTGGACTTTTCGCCCGAGGGATTGAACTGCGGGCTGGCGGCATAGAGCAACACCCTCGACTTGAGGGCCAGCGCCGCGCCGCGGGTGATCCGGCCCGACTTCTCCTCGAGGTTCTCGGCCCGCCAGTCGACGACCAGTTCGTTGCGCACCCCTTCGATCTCGCGCAGGATGAGGCCGACCACCTCGTCGAACGTGCCGCGCGGAAGATTGGCCTCCTTCTGGTCGGCATACACGCGGTCGATGAGGGGCACCCCGCCGTAACGCTTGGCAAGCTCGAAATAATAATAGGCTTTCAGCACATGCGCCTCGGCGCGCAGCCGCTGCACGTCGACGATGTCGCGGCGGTAGCTGTCCAGGCCGTTCGAAGTGAGCGTGTCGCGGTGCATACCGAGGATATACCTGTAATCCACCGACTTATCGAGGTAGTCGTGCGCCGCATAGATGCCGTTGTAATAGCTCGTATAGCAATCGTCGGGGTTGTAATAGGCGCTCCAGCTGCCTTCGTTGAACCGCTGCGTGGAACTGAACGTGGTCACGTATTGCGCCTCGTCGGAAACGGCTGCGAAGAGGTTGCCGTCGATCGCCGTGAACCCGTAGGGGATGTGTTCGTAAACGCGGTAGCCCCAGTCGAACATCTGGTAACGGCGCGTGGCCATCATCTCGTCCGTCAGGTTCAGGTCTTCCTTGGTGTCGAGCGCATCGCACCCCGCCAGGGACAGCGAACAGAGGAGGACGCCCGCGAAAAGGATTTTCATATTTTTTCGTATCATGGCAGTCGTGTTTAGAAGGTTACGGTCAGTCCCAGATTGTAGGATTTCAGCGCCGGGTGGCCGGAAAGGATTTCGGGGTCAATGTCGTAGTCGCGCATCAGCTTGCTGACGGTCAGCAGGTTGACACCGCTCAGGTAGATGCGGATCTTCGAGATGCCGGCCTTGCTCAGCGACGGCTGCGCGAAGGTGTATCCCAGTTCCACGTTGCGCAGCTTCAGAAAGTCGCCGCTGCGCTTCCAGAGTGTCGAATTGCGGTAGTTGTTGCTGTTGTCCTGCAACGAAAGGCGCGGATAGGTGGCCGTAGCCCGCGTGTCGATGCCCTGTTCGGGATAGTAGGCCCAGCGGCCTTCGGCAATCCCGTATACGTTGCCGTTGTCGCGGAACGCCACGTTCTGCAAGGGCGCATCGAGCAGGTTCACGTCACGGCCGGCCGCCCCCTGGAAGAGGGCGAAGAGGTCGAACCCCTTGTAGGACGCCGCCAGCGAGAACGAGTACTGCAACTTGGGCAGGTACGAGTCGCCGATGGCCGTCTGGTCGTTCTCGTCGATGACCGTATCGCCGTTCAGGTTCTTATACTTGATGTCGCCGGGCTGCACGGCACCGAACGTAGGCTTGGGAAGCCCCTCCCTGAGTTCGCCGCCGACGTCGAAATCGTCCCAGTCGTAGAACCCGTCGGCCACATATCCGAACAGGGCGTCGAGCCGCCGTCCCGTGCGTGCCGCGGTCGGCACGGTCACGACCTCGGCCATATAGTCGACCTTGTTGCTGTTGTAGGAGGCCATGCCCGTGAGCGCGTAATTGAAATCGCCTATGCGGTCGGCCCAGGAAAGCTGGACTTCGAAGCCCTTGTTGGTCATCCTGCCGATGTTGCGGTAAGGCGGATTGTCCACGCCCGAGGCACCGGGGATCATCCAGTCCTGGGTCACGATGCCCGATCGTTTTTCGAGGAACAGGTCGACGTTCAGGGACAACCTGTTCCACAGGCGCAGGTCGATGCCGGCGTCGTACTTCAGGCTCTTTTCGGCAAAAATACCGGGGTTCGGGAGGTAGGACAGCGCCGTTCCCCCGTGCCACGTGTGCTCGGAGTTTCCCGTATTGAGGCCGCCGCGGCCGGTATAGTAGCCCTCCCAGAGGTAACGCATCTCGCCCATCGGATCCCAGCCGTTCTTACCGACCGAAGCCCTGAGCTTGAGCAGATCGACCATGCGGCTGTCCCGCAGGAAACGCTCGCGGGAGACGATCCAGCCAAGGCCGAGCGAGGGATAGAACCCCCAGCGGTTGCCGGGCCTGTAATTGTCCGAACCGTCGGCGGCGAAGGAGAAGGTCGCCACATAGCGGTCGTCATAGGCATAGTTGACCGCCCCGTTGACGGTCATGTGACGGTATTCGACCATCTTGCCGGCAGCGCCGTTCTGCGAAAAGTCGGTCTTGTAGATATTGTAGAGTATCCCGGCCGAGGCGGAGACCACATGCCGCCCGAACGTGCCGTCGTAGCCGACCGTGGCATTGTAGTGCTGCCACGTCCACTGGTTCTGGCCGCTGTCCTCGCCACGGGTATAGGGGGTGTCGTTATCGGTGGTCTGCTGCACCCCGTCGAGCCAGCGCGAATAGTTGCGCGTGTTGCTCGCACCGTCGCGCGTCCAGCTGCTCAGCGACATCGCCTCCGAAAGGTAGAGCCCCTCCACGAGGAAATCGAGCCGCTCCCTGAGCTGGAAATTGGCCTGCAGGGTACGGTCGTGCGTGGAGTTGCGCCCCAGTGCCTTGATCGAGGCCAGGGGGTTGAAATTGTAGATCGGGGTACCCGTCCACGTCCCGTCGGGGTTGCGCACGGGATAAACCGAGCTGGGGTATTTGGCAAGGTCGTTCCACAGGTCGCCCGCGGCGCGGTTGGGGTAACGGCGGTCTTCGATCCGGCCCCCGACATCGACCTTGGCCTCCAGGAAACCGAAGAGGTTCATATCGAGGTTCGTGCGGATATTGTAGCGGTCGATGCCTGCGTTGGCCAGCGTGTCGTTGGTAGGCGTGTCGTAGATTCCCCGCTGCCCCATGTAGCCGAACAGCACGAAATAGCGGACGGTCTTGTCGCCGCCCGAGACCGACACGTCGGCATCGGTATAGGGCGTGGCCTTCTTGGTGACCTCGCGGTACCAGTCCACGTCGGGCAGTCGGGCGACCTGGTCGGCCGTGTAATAGGGTGTCCAGACGTTGCCGTTGTCGTTGCTCAGCGCCTCGTTGTAAAGCCGGGTATAGTCGCCCGTACGCAACGGTTTCTGGAGGTTCATGGGCTGCTGCACGCCGCCCCGGACATTGACCGTGACGCGCGGGCGGCCGATACGGCCGCGCTTGGTCGTGACCCAAATCACGCCGTTGGCGCCCCTCATGCCGAAGGGAGCCAGCGCCGCGGCATCCTTCAGCACCTCGATCCGGTCGATCTCGGCAGGCGAGAGAAACTGGAAATAAGCCATATTGGTCTGGAAGCCGTCAACATAGACCGGCAGCGACGAGTTGTTGTAGGTCGCCACGCCGCGGATACTGAGCGTAGCGGCATCGTAGCCGGGTTCCCCGTTGGTCTGCGACACGACGAGCCCCGGGATACGTCCGTAAAGCATGTTGTTGATATTGGCCGAGGGGATGGATACCTCGTCTCCCGTCATGGAAGAGACGGACGAAGTGACCAGCATTGCCTTCGTGCGAGCCGATGTCCCGGGGATCACATATTCCAGGGCCGCACTGTCGGGCTGTTCCGCAGCCGCGGTATCCCGGGCGGAAACCGGGCCGGCACCACCGACGGCCAGAACCGCGAGTGCCGCGCCTCCGAGAAACACACTTTTCATATGGTTGGGATTCATGTAATTCTGATTTTTTCGGTAAACGATTGTGTATGGGCGGATCAATATCCGGGGTTCTGCACCAGATAGCCCTTATTCACCTCGCTGAGCGTAAAGGGCGAAAGGGACATGCGCTCGTGCCACGTGTATTCGGGGACATAGGAGGGCTTGCGCGTGTAATTGGCGAACTCCTCGGGTTTGCGGGGGTTCCACGACACGCCGGCGGCCTGCGAGAACTCGAACTTGTACTTGGCCCCGCCGACCATCGACGCCCCCTGCTTCCAGTGGCGGGCGTGGGGATACCACTGGTTCTCCTCGTAGAATTCCACGGCCCATTCGCGGTGGATGCTCTGCCGCAGCCGCACCCGGTCGGTCTGCGTTTCATCGGGAATGCCCCCGCGCCTGCGGATGTCGTTCAGGTAGCGCAGCGCCATGGTCGGGTTGCCCTCCTCGTTGTAGGCCTCGGCGATATTGAGGTAAAACTCCGCCATGCGGTAGATCGGGAATTCGAACCATTCGCGCGAACCGGCTTCATACCAGAATTTGATGTTCTTGGCACAGCCGTCCTGCCACTTGTATTCGAGCTGCCAGTTCTGGTACAGATCCCAACGGCTGTTGCCGGTATTGTTCTTGGGGTTGACGCCGTAGAAATAGAGCGACGCCTGCGCGCGGGGTTCCAACTCTTCGGCCTTGTCGCGGTATTCGCCGGCCGGGCGCCAGTCGTCCACGCCCGCCCACGTCTGATCCGTACCGTCGGCCTTGCGGTACTGGCAGAGCTGACCGTAGCCGGTGCCGCGGTACTGCCCCAGGTCGTGGCCGGTGTGGGTCGGCATGAAGGTGTAGTTCTTGTAGATGCCGTTATCGTCGGCCTCGCGCTGCTGCTTGTAGGCCAGCAGCACCTCGCGGTTCGACGGCGTGCCGACGGCCGTGCCGTAATCCTTGATGGGGTCGCCCGTGTCGATCAGCTCGAAGCCGTTGGCCTTGCCCCAGTCGATCACCTCCTGATTGGCCAGGCGCGCCGTTTCCCAGCGCTTGGCATCGTAGCCCCCGAGCCAGATCATCTCATTGTTCGCGGGGTCGGCCATCTGCATGTAGGGGGCGTCGGCATTGAAGAGGGGACGGGCGGCGTACATCAGCGCTTCGGCCTTGACGGCCAGCGCCACGCCCTTGTTCACGCGCCCCAGCCAGTCGGCCGGCCAGCGCACGCCTTCGAGTGTCGCGGCGGCCGCGTCGCACAGCCCGACGATGAAGTCGAGGGTTTGCTGCACGGTAGAGCGGGGGCGCACGTCGACCGTGGTGAGCGTCGATTCGACCAGCGGCACGCCACCGTAGCGCTTGAGCATCTCTACGTAGCGGAAAGCCACCAGCACCTGCATTTCGGCCTTGACGATGGCTTTGTCGCGGTCGGACATGTCGGCGACCTTGTCGATGTTCTCGTACACGAGCCACGCCTTGCGGATGTAGGCGTAGTTGTTGGGGAAATAGTCGTCGGTATAACCGGCGCCGTTATTCTCGTTGTTGGCCAGCATACCCGCCACGACCTGCTTGTCCATGTATCCCCATGTCAGGCGGCAAAGGTCTTCGCCGCCCATGATGGCTTCGGTCGTCTCGTAGGGCATGATCGGGGAGTTGTTCCACACCAGTACGGGCAATCCCGAGGAGAGGATCGTGGCGTAGGCCTCGGCGATCGCCCCCTCGGCGTTCTTGGCCGTGCTGAAGACCTCGTCCTGATCCATGCCCGTCACTTCGGGCTTCTCGATGAACCAGTCCTGGCAGGACGTAAGGCCGGCCGCCAGCAACAGGCCGAGAAGCGTATAAATGGTCTTTTTCATAAGGCTGCGACTTAAAATTGGATGTTGAAACCGAAGTTATACACGCGCGTGAGCGGGTAGATGATGCCTTCGGACGTACTGCCGTCCTGCACCAGCTCGGGGTCGATGCCGTCGATCAGGTCTTTGCCGCCCCAGGTACAGAGGTTGTTGGCATTGACGAATACGCGGATCGAGCCGATATGCGCTTTGCGCATCCAGCGGGCGTTCCGGAACGTATAGGCCACCTCGACGTTCTTGAGCTTGATATGGTCGGTCGAACGGAACCAGAAGGCATTGTTCTGGTTGTTCTGGCTGTTGGCCATATTCACGGACATGCGCGGGAAGGTGATATGCTTGCCGGCGGCATGGCGTTCGGGCGTCCAGCGGCCGTTCATATAGCTCAGCGGCGTACCGTTTCCCTGGGCGAAGGGCGTGATGAGGTAGCCGTTCATGTTGAACGTCCCCTGCGCCGAACCGGTAAGGAGCGCGGATATTTCGAACCCCTTGTAGCCGAAGCTCAGGTTACTGCTGAACGCGAAGCGCGGGACGTTCGAGAAGCCCGTCGGGGTGATATCCTTGTCGTCGATGATGCCGTCGCCGTTGACGTCGATGATACGCAGGTCGCCGCCCTGGACACGGTTGCCGTCGATGGCATTGTAGGGATGGTTGGCGACCTCCTCGGGCGTATTGTAAAAGCCTTCGTTGTAATAGGCCTTGTACTGTCCGTAGGCGAAGCCCGTTTCGTTCATCCAGGCGTACATGTAGGAGGGCTCGGCCTTGTAGTCGATCTTGTTGACGGCATAGGAGACCTGTCCGCCCACTTCATACCAGAAATCCGTGCCGACGTTGTCGCGCCACGAGACCTGTATCTCGTAACCCCGGTTGCTCATGCGCCCCACATTCACGGGCGGCAGGGCGTCGCCGCTCAGGCCGATGATGCCCGGCGTGACCCCCAGTTTGGTGAGGATGTTGTTGCGCTTCTCCTCGAACAGGTCGACCGTGACGGAGAGCCGATCGCGGAACATGCGCACCTCGGCGGCGATGTTGTACGACTCCTTCTTCTCCCACGTGACGTCGGGGTTGCCTGTCGACTGTTCGTATTTGCCGGGGAAGGCCGGGTTATTGACCGAACCGTTCGATGAGCCGAAGAAATACCCGTCGAGCGGAGTGCCGTTCCAGGGGCCGTAGCTGTGGCTGCCCCAGGTACCGGGCAGGAAAAGGAAGCGGTCGCCGCCGATCTCGCTGTTGCCGGTCTGCCCGTACGAGGCGCGGAACTTGAGCCACGTGAGGATGTCGTTCTTCGGGAAGTAGGGTTCGTTCGACACGACCCAGCCTACCGAAACGGCCGGGAAAAACCCGAACCGCTTGCCGGGCGCGAAGTTCTCGGAACCGTTGTAACCCATGTTGAATTCGGCCAGGTAACGCTGGTCGTAACCGTAGGTGACACGCCCCACCACACCGTAATAGCCGCGGGGGACGTTGTACTTCAGCCCGGGCGAGGTGTAGCGTTCGCCGGTGACGAGCGCCATGGCCGTGACGGCGTGCTTGCCGAAATCGCGGCTGAAGTCGATGCCGGCCTCGACATAGACCTTGCGATTTTTGCCCCAGCCGGTCTCCTCGTAGGATTTGGCATTGTGTTCGCCGCCGTAATAGAGCAGCTCGGCCGGATCGGCGGGGTTGCGCGTGATCGAATAGACGGGCAGGTTGGGGGTGACGCGCAGCGTCTTGGTAAAATAATGGTCATACGACAACGCCCCGCGTACGGAAAGCCCTTCGACGAGGTAATCCATCCGGTGGCGGATGCGGATCGAGGTATTCAGACTGCTCTGGTTGATGCGCGCCTGTGCCTTTTCGAGCATGTAGGCGATCGAGGATTTGCCCCATGCGCCCTTGTTGCTGTCCATGATCGTACCGCCGGCATAATCGGTGATGATGCGGCCGTCGGAGACGCCCGGCGCCGAGAAGGGCGGGGCTTCGTAGATGTTGAGCATCAGGTCGCGGTAACGGCCCCACATGTCCACGCTGCTGTTGCGGTCGGTGATGATCTTCGTCTCGCGCACCTGCCCCGAGAGCGAAACATTGATCTCGGTGAGCGGGATGATGTTGAAATCGAAGTTGGTGCGGAAATTATATTTGTGGCTGCCCGAGTTAGAGGCCGCATCGCTGAACCCGAAGTCGTTGGTGAGGCTCTTCTGGTTGGAATACCCCACCGAGGTGAAGAAGGCCACCTTTTCGGTACCGCCGGAGATATTGACGCTGTACTGCTGCTGGGGCGACACCCCGGCGTCGAAAATCCGCTTCATGTAGTCCGTACTGCCGTAATAGATGGCGGGGCTGTCGAGCAGCGCCTGTTTCTGTTCGGGCGAAAGGTGTCCCATCGCCTCGACCTCGGAGGGCGTATAGTCGCGGTTATGCCGGAATTTCCACAGTTCGTCCTGCGAAAAGACCTTGATGTCATCGGGCTTGCCGTCGTTGGCGAACGCCTCGTTGCGCAGCACGGCATAGTCGTAGGAATTGACCAGGCTGGGCAGGGTCGTCGGGGAGGTGAAGCCGACATTGGCCGTGAACGAGATTTTCAGGTTGCCTTCGCGGCCGCGCTTGGTCGTCACAATGATGACGCCGTTGGCACCGCGCACGCCGTACACGGCGGTCGCCGAAGCGTCCTTGAGCACGTTGACGTTCTCCACATCGTTCGGGTCGAGCATGTTGAAGGCCGTCATGTCACGCACGATGCCGTCGATGACGATCAGCGGATTCTGGTCGCCGGCATACGTCCCCACGCCGCGCACGCGGATCGTGGACTCCTCAAAGCCGGCCTCTCCGGTCTTCTGGACGGCGGCCATACCGGCGATACGCCCTACGAGGGCATTGGAAATATTGGTCACGGGGGAGCGCATCAGCTCCTTGCCCGACAGCTGCCCGATGGCGCCGGTGACGGTCTCCTTCTTCTGGGTGCCGAAGCCGACCACCACCACATCGTCGATGCTCTGGACATTCTCCTCGAGCACGATGCGGATATCGGTCTGGGTTCCTACGGGCACCTCCCGGGTGGTATAGCCGATAAATGAAACTGTCAACGTCGCATCCTTGGCCGCCATGACCGTGAAACGCCCGTCGAGGTCGGTCACGGAGCCAGTCTGGGTTCCCCTGACGACCACTCCGGCCCCGACGACCGGCATGCCCTGCTGGTCGACGACCGTCCCGGAGACCCTGGCAGGGGAGACGTCCTGCGCACCGGCGCCGAAAGCGACCGGCAGGACGAGCAGCAGAGCCAGCCCGATCTTCGCGAATCTGCGCAGGAGCCCCGGCACATTCAAATAATGGTTCATTTTCATAGGTATTTAGGTTGTAGTTGGTTGATTGCGTCCCGCGGGGAGAATCGCCGCCGCGGGACAGGCCCGCACTGAGGTTCACCGAGAGGGCCGGATCACAAAATCGAAAAGGTCGGAGCGTCTTTTTCTTTCATAGGCTGATAGGTTTGGTTATGCTTCAGGATTTTCGTTACAACAAATTTAGGAAGACGGAACAGGGATATAAAGAACGGATTTATCATTTATTTGTCCGTTTTCATCATCCACCCTCCTGCGCTTCAATATTCGATCCGGACGACCACCGAGCGCGTGAAGTCCGGAAGCGATACGTCGGCACGGCGGGACGCGCGCACCCACTCGTCCCGCCAGGGGTCGTAGATCCGCACTTTCTTCACCCTGCGCCCGCCGAGCAGCGGTGTGAAGTCGACCTGCAGGCCGGACAGTCGCTGTGCCGGAATGCGTTCGGAGAGCTCGTGCCGCCACGTGCTCACCGTATCGCGGCACCAGGCAAGCAGCGTGTGTTCGCCCCGCAGCACATAGACCCGCAGCCCCGCCGTATCGCGGCGCACGGGTTCGAACCCTTCGCGAAGGGGGTCGACACCTTCGACGGCACGCGCGAAGCGCCCCATCTGGAACCAGGTATGCTGCTTGTCGATATGGTGATCCCAATGCCAGAGGTGCCCCGGCCCGGCGGCCCCGCTGAAAAAGGGGGCGAAGAGCACGTCGTGGAGCACGGAACCCATCGTATCTACCTTATATATAGGATGGGGGCCGGTATGCACGGGTTTCACGGCGCCCGACTCGGCCAGCAGCATCGGTTTGCGGAGGCCGTATCCGCGCAGCACGGCGATGGCATCGGAGGCCATGCTGTCGACCGGAGCGCCGCACACGGCCAGTTCGGCACCCTCGTCGATATAGCGGTGCACCTGCGCCACCTCGTTCGAAGGCAGGCGGTTGATGAATTCATAAATCGGGAAGCTCGACTCCCGGTCGAGCGAGCCGAGACTCTGCATCACCAGGTTTTTCGGGAAGATCTCCTTCACACGCGGCAGCATACGGACATTCCACGCGCGCAGGTGCTCCTCGGGCGTCTCCACGGCGTTCATTTCGTTCCACAGCTCCCAGCCGAAAACGGCGGGATGGTCGCCGTAACGCTCGCGGAAGATGCGCACGCGGCGCAGGAACTCCTCTTCCCCCCGCGGCGAGGTGATATAATCGTCGGCATCGGCAAACGGGCCGCCGTTCGAGGTATGGTACGAGGCTTTGGTGTCCCACTTGTTCACGCCCGGCCGGATATGGCGGAAACTCTCGATGCAGAACTTGATCTTGATGCCGTACCGGTCGGCGAGCTCCAGCAGGCGGTCGATGCGCACGAGCTTGGCGGTGTCCACCTCGCCGTAACGGGTTTCGATCTCGAAGAGGTTCGTATTGAGCCATACGCGGCCGAAATTGGCGCCGTTGCGGTGCATCTTCCCGAGGTAATGTTCCATGTCGGCAACCGACCCCATCGCGGCGATGTTGCATCCCACGGGGATATACGGCTGCCCGTCCGAAAGGCAGAAATAACGGGGATCCCGGGCGCTTACCTGGACGAAAGAGCGCCTGAAGGAGCGCCCGGGGCGCTTGGCCCACGCCTCCGCTACCGACACGAAGGCAAGGAGGCAGGTCAAAAGGATGAGTCGTTTCATAGGTCGTAGTCTTAGGTTTGAGCGACAGGATAAAAGTAGGGAATTCCCCGCGCACGGAATGTAACCGGTTCAGCAGATGCTAACACATTTTCGTCGGGACAGCGCAGGAGGGGCGAAAGGCCGGTTTTCTGTTAATTTTTGATAAATCCGTGCAAATCCGGCGGGTGGAGTATTCCTATATTTGTTCCATCGAAAACTCTACCTTATCCGAACTATGAAACGACTTACGGCAATCCTCCTGTGCACGCTTGCATACGGCGCCGCAACAGCCGCCGACGGATGGGACGCCCCGGCCGACCAGCACGTCAACGCCCTGCGCCGCCTGCCCGCCCGGGCCACCTCCTACTCCTACAAGACCCCGCAGGATGCATTGGCGGGAGACCGCGCCCGATCACGGATGATGCTGCTCGACGGCGTCTGGAAATTCCGTTTTGCGGAAGACGCCGCCCAAAGCCCCGAAGGGTTCTGGCAACCGGGCGCCGACCTCGGAAACTGGGACGAGATAGAGGTTCCCTCGTGCTGGGAAATGCAGGGCTACGGGTATCCGATATACACCAACATCCCCTATCCGTTCGAGTTCAGGCCGCCGTCGATCACACGCGACAACCCGACGGGATGCTACGTCCGAAAGTTCACCGTACCCCGAAGCTGGGAAGGCGACCGGGTAGTGCTGCACTTCGGGGGTGTATACTCGGGTTATTACGTCTGGGTCAACGGCACCCTGGCAGGATATTCCGAGGACAGCTGCCTGTCCTCGGAATTCGACGTCACCGGCCTGCTGCGACCGGGCGAGAACACGCTCGCCGTGAAGGTTTTCAAATGGACGGACGGCAGTTACCTCGAAGATGCCGACCACTGGCGCATGGCGGGCATACACCGCGAAGTATACCTTGCCGCAAAACCCGACGTGGCCATCGGCGACTTCGGGGTGCGGACGCTGCTCGACGGCGACATGCGCGACGCGCTGTTGCAGATACGCCCCACGATCGACCTGCGCGAGGGCACCCCGGCGGCAGGATGGCATCTGCGGGCGCAACTCTATGCCCCCGACGGGACGCCCGAAGGCCGTGAAATGGGACTACCGGTCGAAGAAATCCTGTCGGAGGCTTACCCGCAACGCGACAACGTCTACTTCGCACTGATGGAGCAGCGCATCGCGGCACCCGAAAAATGGAGCGCCGAGAACCCTGCGCTCTACACCCTCGTGCTGACCCTGCGCAACGATGACGGGCAGGTCGCCGAATCGCGCAGCTGCAAGGTCGGGTTCCGCGACGTCCGGCTCCGCGGACGCGAGATGCTGGTCAACGGCGTCCCCGTGAAACTCTACGGCGTAAACCGCCACGACCACGACCAATATACGGGAAAGACCGTCACGCGCGAAGGGGTGGAACAGGACGTAAGGCTAATGAAACTGCTGAATTTCAACTCCGTGCGTACGTCCCACTACCCCAACGACCCCTATTTCTACGAGCTGTGCGACCGCTACGGCCTTTACGTCATCGACGAAGCCAACATCGAGAGCCACGGTTCGGGCGGGAAGCTCTCGAACGACCCGGAGTGGGCCGTCCCGTTCCTGGAGCGTGTGAGCCGGATGGTCGTCCGCGACCGCAACCACCCCTCCATCGTCATGTGGTCGCTGGGCAACGAATCGGGATGCGGCCCGGCGCACGCGGCGGCGGCCGGCTGGGCCAAGGATTACGACCCCACGCGCCTGATCCACTACGAAGGGGCGCAGGGACAACCTGCGAGCCCGCTTTACATACCCCTCAGGCGCACTTCGGCGGCCGTATTCACCAGTGCCGCCCCCGCAGACGGGAAGCCAGGCACCCCGCAACAGCCGCAGGACGGCGGCAATCCGACCGATCCCGCCTACGTGGATATCGTGAGCCGCATGTATCCCACGGTCGGGGAGCTGGAGCGCATGGCCCTCAACCCGCGGATCGACCGCCCCGTGCTGATGTGCGAATACGCTCACTCGATGGGAAATTCGACCGGCGGGCTGAACGACTACTGGACGGTCATCCGCAGCCATGAGGGACTGCTGGGCGGCCATATCTGGGACTGGGCAGAGCAGGGGCTGGTCAAAAAAGACACCTGCCAACGCACTTATTGGGCCTACGGCGGGGATTTCGAACCGGCAGGGGAGCATCACGACGCGGCGTTCTGCTGCAACGGCATCGTCAACCCCGACCGTACGCTGAAGCCCGCGGCACTGGAGTGCAAATACGTATTCCAGCCCATCGGGTTCACGGCGGACGACCTTGCTGCCGGAAGGGTTGTCGTACACAACCGTAATTTCTTCTCCCCAACCGACCGCTACGACTTCACCTGGGAAATATCGACCGACAAGGGCGTATTGCAACGCGGCAGTTTCGACGTGCCGACGACGCCCGCGGGCAAGAGCGCCCCGGCCACCGTCGGGTTCCGCCCCTTCGAGCCCGAACCCGGCGCCGAATACCTGCTCCGCGTACAGGCCCGGGAAAAACGGGCGACCCCTTACGCCGGGGCCGGGCACATCGCTGCGCAAGAGCAGTTCGGACTGCCTTTCTACAAGGCTCCCGCGCATAAACCCGCCGCAGGCAGGGCGGCCGTCTCGCAGGACGGGGAGCGCATCGTGCTGAGCGCCGCGGGTGTCCGGGCGGAAATCGACCGCAGAAGCGGCTACCTGGTCTCCTATACGGTACGCGGGAAGGCATTGGTATGCGACACCCTGCGGCCGAACTTCTGGCGGGCGTCGACCGACAACGACTGGCGCGGATGGCGCGTCGGGCAGATCGCCGGATGCTGGAAAGAGATGCCCGGAAGGATCCGGACGGAAGGCATCCGCATCGACGAAGCCGGAGGGACGGTGCGCGTCGAAAAGGGGGTTCCCGACAGCGTGCGGCTGACGCTGGTTTATACGCTCGACGGCACGGGGGCGCTGGCCGTGGCATACGACCTGCAGATCGCCGGGCAGTTGCCGGAACCGCTGCGCGCGGGGCTCCGAACCCGGGTTCCCAATACACTGGAGAGGATGGCCTACTTCGGCAAAGGGCCCCAGGAAAATTACTCCGACCGCTCGTGCGGTGCTTTGCTCGGCCTCTACCGGGGTACGCCCGGGGACTTCATGCACGACTACATCACCCCGCAGGAGAACGGCAACCGCTGCGCAGTGCGTTGGCTCACGCTGACGGAGGGCAACGGGCACGGCATCCAGATCGCGGGGGACAGCCCCCTGAGCATGTCGGTATGGGACTGCACGCAGGAGGCGCTCGACAGGGCACGCCACGTCACCGAAGTGGAGCGGCTTCCGGATGCCCTGACGGTCAACATAGACTGCGTACAGGCCGGGGTCGGGGGAACCGATACATGGAGCCTGAATGCGCGCCCCTCGGAGCAGTACCGCCTGCTGGCAAAACGCTATGCCTATAAATTCACGCTACTTCCCTGCAACAACGAATCCGAAGCAATCCGCAACGGCCGGAGGCTTTGCAACAAACGATAGCCCATGAAAAAGACAATCCTGTTACTGGCGTTGGGATTCCTGTGCCAACCCCTTTACCCGCAACGCACCGAATACCCGCAGATCGGGGCGCAGGTGTTCATCGAACCGGGGCAGACCGACAAGCAGATCGACGGGTTCTTCAGGATACTCGCGCAGCACGGATTCGAAACGGCACGCATCCGGATGTTCGGGGCGCACATGCTGCGCCCGGACGGATCGTGGGATTTCACGCTTTACGACAAAGCATTCGATGCCGCCGGGAAACACGGCGTAAAACTCTTCGCCACGCTCTTCCCGCCGACCGACGAGCTGGGCGACGTGGGCGGATTCAAATTCCCCCGCTCGAAAGCCCACCTGCTGGAAATCGCCGATTACATCGAAGCCGTCGTGAGCCACTTCAGGGGGCATCCCGCCCTCGACACCTGGGTGTTGCAGAACGAACCGGGGACGGGCGGAACGGGGCCCGGGCGAAACGACCTGACCGATGAGGTTTTCGCACGCTGGAAAGCCGCGCAGAAGACTCCGGCCTACGACAACGGCTACCTGAAAGCCGACTTCACGCAAGAGCGGTTCCACACCGATTTCACGACGTGGTACCTGGGATGGATCGCATCGCAGGTCGATCGGCACGACCCTGCGCACCACAAACACATCAATCCCCACCAGCTTCTGGACAACCTCGCCGACTACGATTTCCCCGCCTACGAAGGGTTTCTGACCTCGCTGGGCGTGTCGATGCACCTGAGCTGGCACTTCGGTTATTTCACCCGGGCGCAATACCCGCTGGGAATCTCGCTCATGGCCGACATCATCCGCTCCGGAGCCGGGAAAAACCCGTTCTGGATCACCGAAATGCAGGGCGGCAACGTCACGGCCAGCGGAAGGGAGGTACTCTGCCCCACGGCGCGGGAGATCACGCAATGGCTCTGGACGGGTATCGCCGCAGGCGCCGAAGGGGTGATCTTCTGGACGCTGAACCAGCGGGCGTCGGCACTCGAAGCCGGCGAATGGGGTATGCTCGATTTCCAGGGGCGGCCGAGCGACCGCCTGACAGCGGCCTCGGAAGTCGCCCGAACGGCGAAAGCCCACAAAAGCTTTTTCCGCGAGGCCCGGCCCGTACGGAGCGGCATCACGCTCCTTTACAACACCGAATCGCTCCGCACGCAGCAAAAGAATGCGGCGGTGTCGGACGACGGCCGTTACGAAGGGCGCAAGGCCAGCGCAACCATGAAATCGCTCGCGGGGGCCTATGAAGCCATAACCGCCTGGGGCGTGGTTCCCGAAATCTGCGAAATGGGCGCATACGACTGGAGCAACCCGCAGGGAAAAACGATCGTATTGACGAACCTCGTGGCACTGCCTTCGGAGGTATGGGAACGGCTCGACGATTTCGTCCGTAAAGGCGGCCGGATGATCGCCACGGGGCTCACCGGATTCTACGACCAGAACATGCACTGCATCCTGATGGACGACTTTCCGCTGCGCAGGTGTTTCGGCGCACAGATCAGCGAGTACAAGGCCGTCGCACCCTATTTTACGATCGCATGCGACACCCCCGCCACGACCCTGCCCGCGCATCTGTGGAAAGGGATCCTCACCCCCGACAAGGCGCAGGCGATCGCCATGCACGGCGACGATGTGGTCGGCACCCGCCACCGCTACGGCAAGGGCGAGGCCGTGTGGCTTCCCTCGCTCGTCGAGCTGGGCGGCTGGCACGGCGACAACAAAGGGGTCGCGGATTTCTACGGCACCTACTGCCGCGGGCAGATCGACCGTGCCCCGCTGCACTTCTCCCGCCCGGCGGACGGGGTGCTGATGCGTCTGATGGAGTCTCCGTCGCAACGGCTGGCCGTACTGGTCAACAAACGCCCGCACGCCGTCGAAATAGGGCTTTCGCGGCCGCTGCCCGCCTCGGCGCGCCGGTTATGCGGCGAAGCGTCGCCCGAAGGCGCCTCCGTCAGGCTCGGAGCCGAAGAGTGTGCGGTTTTCCTGTGGGACAAACAGGCGGAATGATGCAAAAAACAGGTATATTTGTCGTAGCACCTTAAATTACGACCGATGAAACACCTTGCTGCCGGACTGTTGCTGTTTTGCTGGCTGCCCCTGTGGGGACAGGTCACGAACCTCCATTTCACCAACCTCTCGATTGACGCGGGACTGTCGGACAAAATGGTTTTCGCCGTGGCACAGGACAGTACGGGGCTGATGTGGTTCGGGACGGCCGAAGGGCTCAACCGCTACGACGGCTACAATTTCGAAACGTTCCGCTACAACCCCGGGGATTCGACGTCGGTCAGCGCCTCGTTCATCAACTGCATACACCTCACACGCACGGGCGAATTGTGGATCGGCACCGAGAAGGGGCTCGACCTCTACGACCCCGTGACGGAAAGTTTCGTGAAATACCATGCGGACAACGACTCGCTGCGGCTGCTCAACAACCTGCGCATCCGCTGCATCCACGACGATCCGCAAGGGGTGATGTGGGTCGGGACGCTCGAAGGGCTGATCCGCCTCGACCTGCGGAAACGCTATATCAACTATTTCGTACTGGTACCCGACGCATTCGACCGGATGGCCAACGAAATCCGCAGCATCTGCGCCGACCGGCACGGGATGTTGTGGCTCGGCACCTTCGACGGGCTCTACCGCTTCAACCCCACGGACAACAGTTTCGTCCGCTATGAAACCCGGAGCCGGAAACTGCCCAACGACACCTACAACAACCTGGTCAACGCGCTGTATATCCCGGAGAACACCCCCGACCTGCTGTACGTCGGAAGTTCCAGCGGCCTGGTCGTCCTCGACATCCGGCATCCCGAGCAGCCGCTCGGCACCCTCCGCGCGGAAGACGGCGGACTTACGGACAACGACATAAAGAGCATCCTCAGCTACGACGACACGCACCTGTTGCTCGCAACGGCCGACGGGCTCACGCTCTACGACACCCGCAGCCATCAGGCCAGCGCCTATTACAGTTCGCTGTCCGACCCGACGTCGCTGCCCAACAACTCGCTGCGCACGCTTTTCCGCGACCGGCAGAACATCGTCTGGATCGGCACCGACAGCGGACTGGCCAAACTCGATCTCAAACGCAAGAAGATCGACTGCGTCCGCCTGACCAACGACAGAAAAGGGGCCGAACGCAAAGTCATCGTCAACGACCTGCTCGGAACCCCCGACCACAGCCTGTGGCTCACCACGAACGAAGGCGTCCTGCGGTACGACAGCACGCGACGCGACGCAGGATACACGCGTTACATGGCCGACAAAGGGGTTTCGCACAGCATCGCCAAGCGGCTTATCCGCGACAGCCACGGCACCCTGTGGCTGGGAACCAACGACGGGATCGACTACTACGATGCCGCGCGCGACCGTTTCGTACGCGCCGAGCACTCGAACCAGAACTTCTCGCTCAAATACATCTACGACATCAAGGAGGACGCCGACCACGACATCGTGACCAACATCAGCAGCGGACTCTGCTTCATCACCCCGCATTACCGCCCCGACGGCGGGATCTCGCACCTGAGCTACAAGACCCGGCTCATCAGCGGCATCATCAACTCGGACAACTGCGACATCGGCTATTTCGACGTGGATGCAAAGGGCAACATCTGGTTCGCGGCCACGCAGGAGGGGCTGTTCAAATACGAAAAGCGCAACGACCGCTTCATACAGTACAAGGTGCGCACGAACGACCCCCGCAGCCTGATAAGCAACCGCATCTACACCATCCACGTAGACCGTAAGGGGAATGTGTGGACGGGCACCGACCGGGGCCTCTGCAAACTCGACCCGGCAAGCGGGCTGTTCGAGCGTTTCGACAACGACCTCGACCTCTCGCAGTCGATCCGCACGCTCACGTCGGACAGCCGCGGCCGCATCTGGGCCGCCACGACCAACAAGCTCATCATGTACGACCCGGTGCGGAAAAACAAGATCGTCTGCGACCTCAACCGGGATCTGAGGATCGACGAACTGATTTACAACAGTTTCTTCATCGACCCGCAGGGCCATATCTACATGGGCGGCGACGGGGGCTACATCCGCTACCACCCCGACGCGATCCTGCTCAACGAGGACAAGGCGCCGACGGTCGTCACATCGTTCAGCCTGTGGAACAAGGAGGTGCGCCCCGGACACCGGATCGGCAAACGCGTCGTACTGCCGCGCTCGATCCTGCACAGCGACCGGCTGCGGCTGCGGCACAACGAAAATTCGTTCCGTTTCTACTTTTCGCTGCTCAACTTCGCATCGTCGAACAACAAGTACGCCTACCGGCTGGAAGGGTACGACAAGGAGTGGCAGATGACGGGCGGCACGCAGAACTACGCCGCCTATTCGAACCTCTCGCCGGGCAGGTACCTCTTCACGGTCAGGGGCTGCAACTCCGACGGGATATGGAGCGACCGCACGGCACGGATCGAGGTGCGCATCCTGCCGCCCTGGTGGCTGAGCTGGTGGGCATACCTGATCTACGGGGTGCTGGTCGCCGTGGTGATCGTCGTAGCCTACAACCTGACGCTCACCAAAATGAAACTCCTCTCGGAACTCCGGCTCGAAAAACTCGAACGCATGAAGACCGAAGAACTGAACCAGGTCAAGATGCGTTTCTTCACCAACGTATCGCACGAATTCAAAACCCCGCTTTCGCTCATCCTGGGCCCCATAGAGAGCCTCGGGGAACAGATCCGGGACAAGCGCCAGCTGGAGCAGCTCTCGCTCATGCGGCAGAACGGCGAACGGCTGCTGCGGCTGATCGACCAGATCATGGATCTGCGCAAATTCGACAACGGGAAGATGAAACTCAACCCCAGCACGGGCGAGTTCGTGTCGTTCGTGCGCAGGATTTACGCATCGTTCGCCTACCAGGCGCAACGCCGGGGCATCGACTACGATTTCGAAACCTCCGAACCCGAGCTCACCTTCCAGTTCGACAGCGACAAAGTCGAGAAGGTGCTGTACAACCTGCTTTCCAACGCCTTCAAGTTCACGCCCGACAACGGACATATCGGCATCACGGTTTCGCTGCGCCGCAGCGACGAAGGACGGTTCGCCGCAGTCGAGGTGTCGGACACCGGGATAGGCGTCACGGAGGCCGACCGGGAACATATTTTCGAGCGGTTCTACCAGGGCAGCAACCCGTCGTTCGAGTCGATCCGAGGCACAGGCATCGGGCTGATGCTCGCTAAGGATTTCGTCGAGCTGCACGGCGGCACGCTGACCCTGGAAAGCGCCCCGGGCCGGGGCAGCGCCTTCACGTTCACGCTCCCGGTCGACCCGGCGGGGGCGGCACCCGCCAGCGGGACTGCGGAAAGGCAGCCCGAAGCGGGATCCGCCGAGCGCAACCCGAAGGTGCTCATCGTCGAGGACAACGAGGACATGCGGAATTTCCTGCGCATAAACCTCGAAGAACAGTACGAAATATACACGGCACACGACGGCAACGACGGGTGGGAGCAGATCCGAAACATCTACCCCGACCTGGTGGTTAGCGACGTGATGATGCCCGGCATGGACGGCTTCGAACTGTGCCGCCACAGCAAGGCGGAACTGCTCACCTGCCACATCCCGTTCCTGCTGCTCACGGCCAAGGGCGACGAGGAGAACCGCGCCGAGGGGTATTCGGCAGGCGCAGACGGGTATATCGCCAAGCCGTTCAGCATCAAGACGCTGCGCACGCGGGTCAACTCGCTCATCGAGCAGCGCATCAAACTGCGCGAACGATACCGCCAGAAGCTGCTCACCGACCCTTCGGAAATCCAGATCGAATCGGAAAACGACAAGTTCATCGACACGCTGGTCAAGGCTATCGAACAGAATATCGACAACTCCGAATTCGGCATACAGGAGCTGTGCGAGATTTCGCGTTACTCCTACCAGCAGGTTTACCGCAAGGTCAAGGCGCTCACCGGGGAGTCGATCAACGAATTCATCCGCACCGTGCGGCTCAAACGGGCGGCGCAATACCTCGCGCAAAGCGACACCCGCATCTCGGAGATCATGTACAGCGTAGGGTTCAACTCACACTCCTATTTTACCAAATGCTTCCGCGAGCATTTCGGGCTTTCGCCCAAGGAGTATGCCGAAAAACACCGCAGGAAATAGCCCGAACCCGCAGGGACGGAGAGGCGGCCGGACACAGATCCGGCCGCTTTTCCGTTTCCAGCCCCCGCACGGGATCAAGACGCATGGCCCCTCCGGCCGGGCAGGGAAGGCAAATGGCGGAAACGTAATAGTATTTGATAATTCCGGGATAATTTAAGTCGGGCGGGCGGACTATTTTTGTTATACCGTACCACGGGAGAAACAACCTAAACCTGATAAACTATGAAACAATCCTTACTCATTTGTGCCGCGGCGGCGCTCCTGGCCGGAAGTTCCTGCTCGGAGCAGGAACCCTTCGACGCCGCGATGCCCGTCCGGCTCAGCATCGCAGGCATCAGCCCGGGAAGCCGGGCGGCGGCGAACTACTCGGCGGACGACTACTTCGGCCTTCGGGGAATGGCGGGGGCCTCGGTAAGCGTAAAGGCCCGGACAACGACCTATATCTATGCGGACGGGACATTGGCGGGCGCCACCCCGGACGACGTGCTCTACTTCCCGGTGGACGGAAGCGCCCTGTCCTCCGTCAAGGTATACTGGCCGGAGGAGGCCGTACGCCAGGCACAGGGCGGCGCCATCGCCAAAGACCAGCGGGAGAAGGAAGCGTTCCTCGCCGCGGACTGGCTTTCGGCCGAGCTGAAGGAGGTCGCCCCAGCGCAGGCCGTCGCCCTGACACTGGGGCACGAACGGCCGAAGCTCACATTCACGCTCGCCGGCACGATGTCGGGCAGCAGGATCACGGCGCTCTCGGTCGCCGGGTACGATGCCTACTGTGACCCTCAGACCGGTGATGCCCAGTTGATTATGCTGCCGGGTAATACGGAAATAGCCCCCGAAGCCATCGGCACGGTCACCATCGGTGGCCAGGAGCGTCCCCGGAACTTCGTCGTCAAGACGATGCCGGCCCTCAAAGCGGGGGAAAACCACACGATCGAGATCAATTTCTAAATAAAAGAGCCTATCATGAAACGACATATCCTCTATCTGGCCATGCTCGCACTGGGCACGGCAGCGACAGGATGCTCCGACGACGACACCGCAAAGGAGGGCCGGACGGAGCCTACGACGGTGGAAAGCATCTCCATCCGCACCCAAATGGCCGAGGTTTCACGCGCCCAAACCGGAGACGACGACCCGACGATGGGCCCGGCATCGACCCGTGCGGGGCACACGATGACGGTGACGCTCGGCAGCGGCAGCGAACGCATGCAGGCCACGTATGAATACGACGGCGGCAAATGGATCCCCGCCGGAGAGGCGGTCGTATTCCCCAACAACAAGCGCCAGCCCGTCGGGATCATCCTCAGGAAGGAGGGCACGGCCATCCAGGACGGTACGGCGCAGGGACTTATCGACGCCGACCAGCTGGGGTGGGACAACCCCGCCCAGGTACCGCTGCGGGAGATGGCCAACGTCCCGATGCGGCACCTGAAGACCATGGTGGAATTCGAACTGGGCACGATCGCCGCCACGGCACTCACGGTCGACGGCCTCAAAGCCTGCCACGTCGGGAACGGCAACAAATGGCAGGCGATCATCGAGCCGTCGACACCCGGGTTCAGGGTTTCGGTCACGGTCAACGGCACCGTCAGCACGACGGAGGTCAGCGCGGCGGCATCCCCCACCGACGGGGTGTTCCTGGCCGATTACCGCTACACGGTACCATTGGTATTGAACGGCAGCGAACTGACGCTGGGAACCATCGGCGTGGGCAGTTGGGACGAAGGAGCCGGGGGTACGGCCCAGGGCATGACCCCGACGCATTACCGGATCGAAGGGCTGGAAAACCGCACCATCGAAGTTTACCTGGCCGGGTCGGACAGCCCCACGCAGATCACCCTCGATGCAAAGGGCGAGGCCATGCAGCAGGCCGGGGTTCCGGTCGGCATCGTCGCCAGGATCGCCTGCGACGGCACGCAATACGAGATCGGGCGGGAGGAGAGCAGCCAGATCAGCCTCCGGATCGTCGACGGGAAAGTAGCCTTCCGCGAGGCGGACGACAAGGGCTTCATCCCCGTCAACACGATCGCCGAACTGAAGATGATCGACCTCGACGACGCCAGCCGGGGGCGCAAATACCTCCAGCAGGGCAACATCGACCTGCTCGACGCCGAGTGGACGCCGATCTCGAAACTGGAGGGCATCTATGACGGCGGCAACTTCACCGTCGCCCGCCTCAGGGTTTCGCTCGGGAACGGCAATGCCGGGCTCTTCGCAGCCAACGGCGGGACGATCCGCAACGTCGTGATCGCCTCGGCCAGCGCACTCAGGGGGCAGTGGCATGCAGGCATGGTCTGCGGTGAGAACACGGGAACGATCGAGCGATGCACCAACCGCGCATCGGTGACCGACGGCGGCAGCAATACGCTGGGCGGCATCTGCGGGTACAACAACAACGGCACCGTATCGGAGTGCCTGAACACGGGCACGCTGACCATCGACGCCACCGTACCGTCGGACGGCACGGGCGGCATCGTCGGCTACTGCGGCAAAGGGACGATCACGAGCTGCGGCAACACGGGCGGCATCGGCGGCAAACCCAGCAAGACGGGCGGCATCGCGGGGCAGGCCGACGACTGCCAGATCGCCGACTGCTACAACACGGGCGACCTCGTCCTGCCGTGGGGTGCAGGCGACAACAACGGCGGCATCGCGGGGCTCACCTACAATGCCACGCTCATCACGCGCTGCTACAATACGGGCACCGTCACGGTCGAAGGGTCGCAGGCCGGGGGTATCTGCGGCCAGCTCAACGCCGGGGCGACGATCAGCTCGTGCTACAATGCGGGCAAGGTGGGCGCCAAGTGGAATTCGGGCGGCATCGCGGGTCAAAGCACCGACGCCGAGATCATCGCCTGCCACAACGACGGGCTGATAGAGAGCCAGACCTCGGGATGGGCCGGGGCAGGCGGCATCTGCGGGTTCCACAAGGGAACCATCACGGCCTGCTACCACATCGGGCAGGTGACGGGCGACAGTGCCATCGGGGCAATCGTCGGCGAGCACAATTCGGGCAACATCTCCTACTGCTACTGGAACGGCGACCTGGAAGGTATCCCGGCAGGCGGCGGAGGCAGCCAGACCGGAAATGCGAAATTCGGCGCCGCATGGCCCCAGCCCTCGACGCATGAGGCATGGCGAACCACGGCCGACACCCCGGCCGCCTATTGGCGGACGCTGGGCAGCGCGGGCGGCGGCTACCCCAAACTCGCCTGGGAAAAATAACGCGGCACGGCACCCCGGCCTTCTTGCAGGCCGGGGTGTACGGGATTTAACCTATATTTGAAAACGGAACGAAACCAACAAAAACCCGAACCATGATCAAGACACGCTTTATCGTTGCAATAGGCCTGCTGATGACACTGGCCTGCTGCTCCAACTCCGGAACCGACCAGACCCCCGACCCCAACCCGCCCACGCCGCCGACGCCACCCGCGACGGGGGATTACGTATCGGTACAAAACGGGAAAATATATGCGCCCGACGGCGGGGAGCTCTCGTTATGGGGTGTCAACTTCCAGCCCTGCCTGAGCTGGGAATACAACGACCGCCTCAAGAGGCACGGGATACCCCAAACGGCCGAGGCGCTCAGGCGCGTGGCCGAAAACAACCTCGAAGAGGTGGCCAAACTCAAAGTTTCGGTCATCCGCTGCCACCTGACACCCGCCGATTTCACCGATGCGGAGGGAAACCTGGTCGAAACGCCCTACCTGGACGTGCTGGACTACATGGTCGCCGAAGCTGCCGAACGGGGCATTTACATTACGCTGGCCCTTATCAACCACATGGGCAGCGGCTACGTGCCCAATTCGGTATTCATGACCGCCGCCCGCCAGGAGTGGGTACACGACAAGGAGGTCGTCCGGAAATCGAAAAACTACGTCCGCCAGCTGCTCACGCGCAAAAACAACTATTCGGGGACGACCTATGCGGCTGAGAAACACATCGCCCTGTGGGAGCTGATCAACGAACCCGAATCCTTCAGCTATACGGACATACAGTCCAACCCCGCCGCCTACGCCGATTTCCAGTCCTGGGCGGCCGGCAACGGGCAGCAGGACAACGACGCTTCGTATGCGCTCTTCCGGCAGGAACTTATCCGGGATTATATCGACGGCATGTACGACGTCATCCGGGAGGCCGGGGCGCAGCAGCCCGTCGTCTGGAGCCACAACTGGCACCGTTACCGCAACGGCAACCCGGATATTTTCAAAGGCGCCCTCGCCTCGAAGGCCGAAGCCGTGGCCTGCTGCAACTATCCGGGGCAGGATCTCGTGCCGCAGGACTACTGGAGCAATCCCAAAGACCTCACGTCGCAGGATTATTCGGGCTGGTTCAACCAGTATTTCGACGACGTGAATGGCTACGGGTGGATGACGCTCCCCGAATACGCCGGCAAGGCGAAGACCGTCTACGAGTTCGAGACCTTCTTCAACCAAAGCGCCTATCTCTACCCCATACAGGCGCAGTATTTCCGGGCGCTGGGCGTGCAGTGCGCCTCAATGTGGACGTATACCATGCAGGAATACGCCCCCTACCACTGCGGTTCGCATTTCCTGAGCCTCACGTGCACGCCGAAAAAAGCCGCCAGCTTCATCGTGGCGGGCGAAATCTACAAATCCACCCCGCTGGGACAAATGTATGACCGTTTGGTCAACGAACAACTGGGTAGCAACTTCGCCATCTCGAAAAGCCGCGACGTGAGCATCTTCTCCTCGCCGGAAAAATTCTACCACTCAGGCGACGTGACGCAATGGTGCCCGCTCAATGTCAGCGACGGGGTCAGGAGCATCGTCGGCGTAGGCAGTTCGCCGCTGGTGACCTACACCGGGACGGGCATCTACTTCATCGACGAGCGGGACGGCGAACTGTTCGTCACGCTGGAACCCAACCACCGATGGCTCCGGGAGCCGTGGGACAGCCGACTGCAGACGAAGGTCAGCGCGCTTGACTACGACACGCCGAACACGATGAGCATCGGGCTCAAGGCGTGGAAAGAGGGTAAATATACGCTCTACCGCATCTCAGACGGCAGGCGGCAGAAGGCAGGCGTCCTCGACGGGCTCGGCGGGATGTCGCTCACGCCCGGCGACTATGTGATCGTGCGCGGGGAAAAGTAAACGCCGGGATTGTGCCGGGCTTGCGGCAGGAGTGTGCCACCACCTTGCGGCACACTTCGTCGGGAGCCCGGCAAAGACCCGGCGGAATTCCGGCTGAGGCTCGGCAAAAGGCCGTCAGAAGCTCGGTAAAGGCTCGGTAAAGGCCGGGGAAAAAGCCCTCAGAAGCCCTTCGGGAACCCGCCACCGACCCGTCAGAGGCCGATAAGCTTGATCCGGGTCTCGAAATCGCTGCGTGAACCGAGGGCCGAATTGCGCAGCTTGGTGCGGTAGGTATAGACCGTCGCCGAAGCGCAGTTGAGGAAACCGGCGATGCGGCCGCTGTCGGTAATGCCGAGGCGCATGACGGCCAGGATACGCAGCTCGGTAGGGAGCGTCCGGTCGGCCCGCACGGGGAACCGCGCCGGCTCCTCGAGCAGCACATTGACCTGTTCGACGAAATCGGGAAAGATACCCAGGAAGGTCTCATCGAAGATCCGGTAGAAATCGCGGTAGTCGCGGTCTACGTCCGACGGGGAGCGCAGCTTGCGCATTAGCGCCTCGGAGCCTTCGGACTTTGCGGTTTTGAGCAGCTCGCCCCGGTATTCGCCGACCCGGCCGAGGTACTGCGTGGCCAGGAGCATGTAACGGAACACATAGTTGTCCTTGATCTTGTTGGCGTCGCGCAGGCAGTCGTTCAGTTGCCGGAACTGTTCGTTGCGTTCGCTGAGCTGGGCATTGACCGCGGAAAGCTGGGCGTTGGTGCGCCGCTGCCTGGCATGTTGCCGCAGGGTATGGATGAGCAGCAGCACGATGATGACGAACAGCCCCATGAAAATGTTGATCATGACGGTCAGGATACGGCTGCGCGAATTGATGCTGTAAACGACGGCCTGATTGATGATCATCTCGGCCTGGCTGGAGTGGAGGATACGGGTGTTGTAATTGCAGGCAAGCATGTCGGCCATCGTACACTGGATATAGCGCGCCGCACGCTCCATATCCTGCTGCTCGAACATCAACAGGGCCAGGTTATAGAGGGAAAGGTACTCCCTGACGGGGGTTTGCAAGTCGCAGATCGCCGCCGTGGCGAGCCAGTACTTGTGTTGTTCGACATCGCCGAGCAGATAATAGGCGTTGGCAATGTTGTAGGCGATGCGGGCCAGCGTGCGGCTATTGTATTTCGCGGGGTCGTAAAGCGGCAGCAAAACCTCCAGGGCTTCGTCATAACGGTCCAGATCCATCAGTTCGAGGGCATACATCCGCTGCCGCGTGACACGGGAGTGGCCGTCGAAACCGATCCGTGTGTGGCGGAGCCTGAAAAGCGAATCGGCATAGGCCTTCCGCCGCGCCTCCGACCCGTCGCCCGAGGCGAGCCGCCCGAAGACCACCATCTGCTGGGTATAATAGCTGGCCCGCATCCGCCGGGTGATGCCGACCGTATCGAGGGAAAGGATCCGTTCGTAGGCCTCTTCGATGTTGTTGCGGGCGATCAGCACCGAAACATCGCAGGTCGTCGAAAGGAATTTCATCTCCCGGCTGCCGGTCGCGTCGGCGTAATTGTGCATCAGCCCCGCGTAACGGGCGGCCGTGTCGATATTGTAGGTGATATAGGAATCGAACAGGCGGTTGGCCGTCTGCCACCGCAGCGTGTCGTCGCCCGCGGCGCGGAGCTCCCGGCGCAACGAATCGGCATGGCGGACGAAACGCTCCTCATAGAGATGCTTTTTCGCAATAACCCGATCCAGTTTATCGAATATCTGCTCGTTTTCGCTCTTATGGCACGCACAGAGCAGGGCTACACCGGCCATAAAAACAAGGCGGGGGGGGGAAATGTTCAGCTTTCTCATCGGCTCGACGGTTTGGATACAAATTTACAAAAAAAACGGTTCCCGCGTCCGTGGTGGACACGCGAACCGCCTCCCGGGCACCGGCTCCGGGCGGATTATCCGAAAATTTCGATCTTCACCTCCTTGCGGATGTCCGTCGACGGCACCTCTACCACCGGACACCTCAGTTGCCCGTCGAACGCAGGCTTCACCGTGCGGCCGTTGACCTTCACCCGGCGGAACTCCCCGGCGGCGGGCAGCTGGAGCCGGTAGGCGCGGCTCGGCTCCTGCCCCCGGTAGCTGCCGGCGGCGGGACGGACGGTGACGGTCGTCACATCGCCCGCACGGCGGTAGTTGAGCTCTGTGGTGGCATGGATACCGCGTTCGTAATCGCGGCTAAGCCCGTCGTCCTCGTAGAGCGTATAGGTATTGTCGGCATCGCCCGCCGAGGGGTAAACGCGCAGGACGAGCGTCGTGAGCGGCGTCGAAGCGGGGCGCGGCGTATAAGGCTGCATCGGCAGCACCCAACCGCCCCGGACGTAGAGCGGGAACTCTTCGAGCGGCTTGGCGATGCGGCATTCCTGCCCGCCGTCGAACCGTTCGTGGGTGAAATAGTCGTACCACACGTCGCCCGCCGGGAACCAGACCTTCTGCGAGGCTGTCTTGTCCGCGCCTTCGCCCGGCGAAGCGATCGGGGCGGCGAGCAGGATATCCCCGAAAAGGAACTCCTGTTCGTTTTCATACGCGCGTTCGTCGCTGCCGTAGTCGATATACATCGGCCGGTTGAGCGGCACCATCGTCGAGTGGGTCTGCCATACGCTGCTGTAAATATAGGGCATCAGCTCCGAGCGCATGTGGTACATGCGGCGCATGGCGGCCGTTTCGCGCTCGCCGCTGATCCACGGACGGCGGTCGAGCCGCGCGTCCTTGGTCGAATGTACGCGCAGAGCGGCCGAGAGGGCGCCGAACTGCGTCCAGCGCACCATCAGCTCGGGGTTCGGATCGCCGCGGAACCCGCCGATATCATGCGCCCAGTAGTAGCAGCCCGCGTTGCCGCTGGCAGCCGTGAGCTTAACCTCGAAAGCCAGCATTTCCCAGTTGGCCTGCGCGTCGCCCGAGAACTGGATCGGATGGCGATGGTCACCCCAACCCGCCCAACGGCTGTAACCGGCGCCGCGCAGCCCCCTGCGCTCGGTCTGGCGGTAGTAGAGCTCGTTGATCCACTGCAACGACGTGGAGCGGTAGCCGCGCACCTCGGGATAGAGGTAGTTCTGCTGCCAGTCGAGCCACCAGAAATCGGCGCCCATATCCTCGGTGGCATGGTGCGCATGTTTGAAAAACGTCTCCATGTATTTCCGGTCGCCGAGGTCGAAAAGCAGCGGATGGGCGGGGTCGGCCCCCATGTCCGCCATAAAGGCGGCGTACATCTCCTCGTGGGGGCGTATGCCGTCGTGGGGATGGTCGTTGAGCGACACCGTAACGCCGCGGCGGTGCACCTCGGCGATCAGCGCCCCGGGATCGGGAATGCGTTTGCGCTCCCACGTATAGCCCGTCCAGCTGCGGCTGCCGGCATGCCCGGTGCCGATCCTGGCATCGTAGGTATGCCAGCCCATGTCGAAGACGAGGTTGTCGAGCGGGAAATCGTTCTCCTCGTAGCCGTCGATGATCGAAAGGAACTCCTCCGACGTATAGTCCCAGTAACGGCAGTACCAGACGCCGTGGATGTATTTGCGGGTCATGGGAACGCGGCCGCTGATGGCGCCCAGGTCGGCAAGGGCGGCCTTGTAGTCGTTGCCGTAGACGAAACAGTACTGATCCTGCACATGGCTTTTCGTATCGCGCGGGCAAAGCCAGCCGTCGACCAGCAGGTCGGAGCGTTCGTCGTCGATCACGTACCAGCCGTCGCGGCTCAGCAGGCCGTCCTGCATGGGGATCTCCCCGGTAACGCGGTCGAGCGTCTCGACCGGGCCGCCGAGGTTGTTGCGGAAAATACAGCGGTTGGTGAACTTCTTCTCCTTGCCGTTGAGCTTGTAGTAGGCCGCAAAGTTATGCAGCCCGAACGGGAATCCGTCGTGTTCGTAGACGATGCGCAGGGCCGAGGTGGAGATCTCGTAGCGGTTCCCGCCCAGCTCCCGCACCCTGAACTCCGACGCGGGGAGCAGGCTGCCCCGGTCGTAAGCGAAATAGGTAGGGTCGTCGATGAATTTGCCGTCGTGTGCGAATTCGAGTCGGAACAGCGTCGGGGTAATGAGCGTCAGGCGGTTCTCACCGAAAACGAGCGGGTTGCCCGAAGGCTGTGCGACGGCGGAAAACCCGCCGCACAGGAAGAGCAGAAAAATCAGAAAAGGATGTTTCATGATCGGGATATGGTTGAAAAATTCTCCGCACCGTCGGAACGGGCAGTGCGGAGAAACGTGTTTGCGAAAAATGGGTCTATTCGTTGCGGATGCTCTCGGTATATACGTTCCCGTAGGGGTCGGAAGCCCTCACCGTGACCGTTCCCCAAGACTCCGACGCGGGTTTGTAGTAGAACATGTGGTCGTTCTGGGATTCGGGTTCGGCCGTCGGACGGTGCTCGGGTTTGGTGTCGCCGAACATGAAATCGTAGGCGCGGCGATCCATTTCGTACCTGAGGTTCGAATCGGACGGAAGCGTTACCCAGCCGGCATTATCCTCCTGCACCTCGACCGTCCAGGTGGTATGCCAGTTGAAGATGTTTAGGATGAGGCCGTCGCGGTATTTTTCGGAAACCGCCTCGCCGGGGCCATAGAGGTACATCTGGTATTCGCGCGGGAAAGCAGTGCCCTTATAGTACCAGTTCCTGATCCGGTTGCCCTCGATCTCATAGACGGCGTAACCGCGGGGGCTGCCGTCGTTGCACAGCTCCTCGCCGTTCCAGTAGGCACCCATCACCGCTCCGAGCGTATTCTCCTCGATGGTTTCGGAAATCGTGGTCGTATAGTTGTTGTGCGAGTGTCCCGAAAGTATCCGGACATTATAGCCGTCGAGCAGGGCGTAAAGCTCCTTGTAATCGGCGACATGGCTCGTGGGACGGTTGCGGCGCGAAGTGGCGATATGCAGGCCGATGATGATGAGCTTGTCCTTGGGGACATATTTCAGATCCTGCTCCAGCCATGCCATCTGTTCGTCCGTGATGTCAGCGGTATAAGAGGACGAGCCGGTGTAGAGCACGTCGTCGAGCACGATGAAATGACAGTCGCCGATGTTGTAGGAGTAGTACGTGGGACCGAACGCCGCCTCGAAGCTGGCATCGGCATCGGCATCGACGGTTATGGCTTTATTGTGATCGTGGTTGCCGATGACCTGGAAAACGGGCACGCCGATCTTTCGGATACGCTGCTTGTAAACCTCGTGGAAGGGCATGTTGTCCCAGACCAGGTCGCCCAGCGAAATGCCGTAAACGGGGGCCTCCAGTTCCTGCTGCACGTAAGGGATCAGCAGGGGCAACACCTCCTCGTCGAGCATCGTCACCTCGTCGTCGCGGCCGATCTGCACGTCGGCCAGCGCCAGCAGGGTGAAACGCTCTTTTTTGCCCGTGCGTTCGAGCTTGAAGCTGCGCTGCACGACGTCGTTGTCGCCCATGGCGATCTTCTTATAGATCTTCGGCATGCCGTTCTCCACCGGAATTTCGTATTCGGCGGGGACGGAGACGAATACGAACGGGGCGTTCCGCTTCACACGCATCTGGTAGATGCCCTGGGCGTCGGTGGTCGTCACCGTGACGCCGTCGCTCACGACCACGCCCTCGATCGGGCCGGCACCGTCGGTGACACGGCCCACGAGGTTCATGCCGGGCTCGGGGGTGATGTCCACCTTTTCGTAGAGGCCGCCGAGAATCTGGGCGCCTTCGTCCTCGCTGCAAGCCACGAAGCCGGTGGCCAGCAGGAAGACCAACAGATATTTGATGTATTTTATCATTTTTTCGGTTTTTTAAAATTCATATCTTGCCCCGGGGCCCCGGACAGGCGGGATCCCCCGGGATCGCCGGGGATCAGTAACCGGGGTTCTGCTCGATCAGGTTGTTGGCCGAGATCGCCGAGTTGGGGATCGGGAACAGGTTTTTGTTCTTGTCGTTGAGCGGCGTATGATCCCACCAGGATTCCGTCACGAACTTGTCCCAGCGGATCAGATCCGTACGGCGGCGTCCTTCGCCCAGGAATTCGATCATCCATTCGTCGAGCATACGGTATTCGTCGAGGTTGTCGGCCGTCACGGGGTTGGGATCCGCGCCGCCCTCGAAGTTGCGCCCGCGAACCTGGTTGATCAGGCCGGCAGCCGTCTTCTTGTCACCGGCACGCAGCTCGCACTCGGCAAGCATGTAGTAGATCTCCGAGAGGCGGATGACCGGGCAATCGGGATTCCAGCGCAGCAGCTTGTCGTCGAGGTTGGGCTGCGGCGCCTTCACCAGGCGTACGCCCGAATTCTCCTCGCCGTCGGCCATCGTCGAGGTAAGCTCGGCGACGGAATTGTATTTGGTGCCCACTTCCGAGAAACGGGCGACCTGGTCGACCAAGTTGATCACCTTGCCGCTATACTCCTTCTGCCCCAGGCACTGCTGGGAAGGGTTGTTGGGGTTGGTCTGGTCGCCGACGAGGAACATGCCTTCGTATTTGCGGCTACCCAGGTAACGGTAGGGCTTTTTACGCAAGTCCTTGTCGTTGAATTTCTGGTAGGGATTGCCCAGTTTCCACTGCGTGTAGTAGCGTCCCTGGGGATCGAGCGACGGCGTGAGCATGAAACCGTTGTAGCCTGCGGTCTCGATACCGAAATATTCGTAGGATGAATAATGGTAGAAATATTTGAAATACCAGTTCCACTCGACTTTGGAGTTCTCCGAAGGCACCGTCCAGATCACCTCGGGCGAGGTGTTGTTGTCGAAACAGTGGGGGCCGTACCAGGTCTTGTCCAGCTCGTAGGTGCCGTAGACACCGCCGATGATGTCGCGGCAAATCTCTGCGCACTCGTCGAAATGCTCCTCGCCGATGTAGGCCACCGCATTGAAATAGAGCTGGGCCAGCAGCGCCGCGGCGGCAGCCTGCTTGATGTAACCGTCTTCGGAAGCCCCGAGCGTCGTTTTCTTCGACAGGGCGGGAATGGCGTCCTTGAGCAGGGTTTCGATATGGGCGTAGGTCTCGCGCGCCGTGCTGCGGGCGCACAGGTCGTCGTCCACCGAGTAGTAAATGGGCATGCCGCCGAAATAGTCGAGGCCGCGCATGTAGAAGTAGGCCGTGATGGCATTCAGCTGGTTGATGTGGTCGGCCTTGACGGCGTCGTTGAGCCCGATGGCGTTGTAATCGACCCCCTGGAGGTCGGACTTGGCTTCCAGGGCACGCGAAATACCCCCGGTCGTACCGTCGTAGGTATTGACGACGAAGCGGTCGTCGGGCGACCAGGTGTGGTAATGCAGGCGGTAGTACTCGCCGCTGTTATACCAGTCGCTGCCGCGCTTGGGGCACACCATCTCGTCGGTGGTCAGCTCCTGGAGGTACCACCGGTCGGCACCGATGTACCATTTCCAGTGGGTGAAGGGACGGCAAAGCACGGCATAGGTGCTTTCGGGCGAGGTGAAGAACGTATCGGGGGTGACTTCCGAGTAGAACTTCTCGTCGAGGTCGCAGGAAGGCGCGCAGAGGGCGGCAGCCCCGACCGTCACGGCAATTATATGTTTCAGTTTCATAATGGTTCTCGGTTTGGAATTAGAAGTTTAACTGCACGCCCAGCGTAAAACGGGTCGTCTGCGGGTACATCGTCGAGGTGTCGTTGACATACTCGAAACCGGGGTACAGGCCGTTGATGTTGACCTCGGGATTGAGGCCGTTGTAGTCGGTGAATACGGCCACGTCGCGGATGGTCAGGTAAAGTTTCGCAGACTGGATATAACGCGTCCATTTCCGCAGGTTGAACGTATACCCGAGGTTGATGGCGTCGATCTTGAGGAACGAGCCGTCGTCGAGCCAGTAGTCGCAGAGGATCTTCTCGTCCTTGATGTTACGGTTGCGCGTGTAGGCCGACTTGAGGACGTTGAGCTGCGAATCGTTGGCCAGGCCGTAGTACATGTTCACCTGGCTGAAGACATCGTACCCGAGCCAGCTGCGCAGGAAGATCGACAGATCCCAGTTCTTGTACTTGAACGTGTGATCCCACGAGAGGATGACCTTGGGGATCGCATTACCCACGAAATGTTTGTTCTCGGCCACGAGGTTCGACGTGCTGCCGTCGGTGGCCGGCACGATCTCGTTGTTCTTGTCGTAGATCAGCCACTTGCCGTTCTCGTCGAGCCCGGCGTACTTGTAGATGAAGTACTGCCCCAGCTCGAGGCCGTTCTGCAGGCGGACGGCCGTACCCGGGTTGCCCGGCGAGGGGAACTTCACTTCGTCGAGGAAGAACCCGTCGTCGCCCATGCTCTTGATCTTGGTCTTGTTATGCGACAGACGCAGGGTCGACGTATAGCGGAAATTCTTGCTGCGGACGATGTCCCCGCCCAGTTCGAACTCCCAACCCCTGTTCTCGAGGCTGCCGATGTTCTTCATCACCTCGTCGTGTACCATCGGAGGCATCGGGGCGTTGGCCAAATAGAGCATGTCGTCGACCTGGCGGAAGTAGAGGTCGAACTTACCCCAGAGGCGGTCGTTGAAAAGCGAGAAGTCGAGACCGAAGTTGAGCTCGGATTTCTCCTCCCACTTCAGGTCGGGGTTGATATTGCGGATCGAACCGTAACCGGGCTGCCAGACCCCGTTGGTGGGCCACATGTCGTTGGCTTTGTACATGCGGGTCGTGTAGCCGTTCCCGAAGCCGTTGTTACCCGTGACGCCGTAACCCAGGCGCACCTTGAGGTCGCTGATCCAGCCGACGTCGCGCATGAACGCTTCGTTCGAGAGACGCCAGCCGCCCGAAACGGCCCAGAAATTACCCCAGCGGTTGTTCACGCCGAACTTCGAGGAACCCTCGCGGCGGAAGCTCACCGTAGCCATGTAACGGTCTTTATACGAATAGTTGGCACGCCCGAACATCGAGAGCAGGCGCTCGCGGGGATCCTTGTTCGAATCCATCGAGGCACGGCCGTCCGTGAGGTACGAACCCACGCCCATGTCCCACGGGCCGACGCCGTCGACCGGGAAGTCGTAGTTCGACATGCTGAAATCCTCGCCGCCCGCCTGCCAGAAGCTGTAACCGGCCACGACGTCGAGCGTATGGTCTTCGCGGAATACGCGGTGGTAGTTGGCATAGGCCTCGACCGAAACGCGGTTGTCCTTGCTGAACTTGTGCGACGCACCGCCGCGGCGGCTGTTGTCGATCGACTCCTTGTGGTCATGCGAAACGTAGGTATATTCCTGGTACTGGCGTTTGTCGATACCCACGGTTCCCTGCAGCGAGAGGCCCTTCATCAGGTTGATCTTCACAGTGGCGTCAGCCAGCAGCCACTGGTCTTTGCCGTTCTTCGTGCGCAGCATGATGTCGGCCACGGGATTGAAGGTCGTGCCGGAGATGCCGTTGCCGACCACGTTGTACTTGGAAGGGTTGGCCGGGTCGTAAAGCGGAATGGTGGGATTGAGGCCGAAGGCCATCTTGAAGATGCCCGACGAGTTGCGGTTGTCGCGCTCGGCCTCGCGGAACTGGGCGTTGGCGCGCACCTCGACCACGCCGTCGAAGAGGTTGAACCGGGCGTTGACACGTCCCGAATAGTCCTTGCGGTTGTCGCCGATGACGATACCCTTCTGGTTCTGGGCCATGAACGAAGTATAGACCTGGGCCACCTCCGTACCGCCGGCAATGCTCACCGTATGGCGCTGCGAAAAGGGCGCATCATTGGTCAGTTCCTTATACCAGTCGGTATCGGCGCCGTAGTCCTCGCCCAGGCCGTACTCGATATACTCGCTCGACGAGAGCAGCTCGGGGTACTTGCGGACGGTCTCGAACGAGAACTCGCCCGTATAGTTGGCCGTCACACTGCCCTGCTTGGCGCGTTTGGTCGTGATGAGGATCACACCGCCGGCGGCACGCGTACCGTAGATCGCACCCGCCGAAGCATCCTTCAGCACGTCGATCGACTCGATGTCCTCCTGGTTCAAAGCCCGCATGTCACCGCCCGGGATGCCGTCGATAACCACGAGCGGGCTCTGGCTGGCATTGACCGACGCGATGCCGCGCAGCTGGAAATCATTGCTGCTGTTGGGGCTGGCGCTGCCCGAGATGGTAAGTCCCGGAACCTTGCCCTGGAGCGCCGTGGCGATGGTCGAACCTCCCATGCCGGCCGTCAGGTCATCGCCCTTGATCGAGGTGATGGACGAAGTCACCGACTTCTTTTCCATCGTACCGTAACCGATCACCACGACGTCCTTGAGTACCTGGCTGTCGTCTTCCATGACGATGTCGATGACCGAACGCGCCCCGACATTCACGGTCTGCTCGGCATAGCCGATGAACGAGAATTTCAGCTGGCTGTCTGCCGCGGCATTGATCGTGTAACTTCCGTCGATGCCCGTGGTCGTACCCGTCGTCGTGCCGACCACCACCACGGTGGCACCGATCAGCGGCTCACCGGCCGTGTCGGTCACCTTGCCGCTCACCTGATTGCGGCTTTGCGCCTGTGAGGACAACGCAGACGCCGTCAGCACCAGGCAGAACACGAAACGCAGAAAATACCCTGCATAGGATTTCCCCGTATCTGCAAATCTGTTTTTCATATCTTTTTCTCTCTTGTTTTTCATTGATTTGTCACCGCAGGACTATTCGGCTGCGATTTTCGTCATCTTGACATTGTCGAGGTACCAGCGGTAATAACCCGATAATCCCTGCTGGGTGGAGCGGATGACGACCTGGGTTTCACCCGTAATCCCGTAAAGCTTCACCCCCATAGGTGTCCATTCCCAATGCTCTCCGGGCGTCATCGGTTCGCTCTCTTTTCCCTGATCGCCGTTTATGCTGCCGGGGCCCTTGAGAATGGCGACTGTGACGGTTACCGCGTCGGGCTTGCCCGTACCGTCGCCGCCGATATTCGATGCGGCCACGAACGTCAGTTCAATATCAGTGGCCTGCCCCTCGGGAATCGCAAGAGCCGGCAGGATGATTCCGGTCTGCTTGTCGCCTGCACCCATTTTGAGATAATCCGAGCAGGCGTAAATCGTCCGTACACCGGGATTGAAATCGGTCAGCCCGGCATCGGAAAACGCTTTGTCTACTACGTATTGACCGTTCACCTTCGAGTAGATATTGACCGCTCCATTCTGCGTATGTTCGCCCACGCAGTCGGTACCGTTGAACTTCGAAGTCCAGTCGAACGGCTCGTCATAATAAACATAGCCGACCTCCTTGCCGTCGTCGTCGAAGAGCGAGTTCTTCGCATTCTGGGCGACCCGAACAACGGTCTCCAGGCCGGTGAGCGAGGTCAGTATCTTCACCTCTCCGTTGCGGGGCGCACCCGTGGTGTTCTCGCCCACGGTGAGCGTCACCTCGGTCTGGCCCGCATCGCCCGAAGCCGGGCTGGGCGTCAGCCAGCCGTCGGACTCCGCCGTCCATGCCTCGGCCGCCGTGACGGTGAAGGTAAGCGGCGTGCGATCCTCGTCGGCAAATCCGAACTTATTGACGGAAAAGCTGTTGACGGAAACCTTCAGTCCTTCGAGATTCTGGGTGACGGTGACGGTCGCCGTTTTCGAATCGGCCGTAACGGTGAACGTACCCGTACGTACTCCATCGGTCGTATTCTGGGCGATATCCAGGTCGATGCTCTCGTCTCCGGGAGCACCCGAAGTCTTGACAGGGGAGATCCACTTGCTGTCGTCGGCGACGGATATTTCCCAGTCGCAGTTGGTGGAGATGAAGATCGCAGCCTTCTCGCCGGTTTCGAGCAGACCCGATTTCACGACGGTGATCTTCGCCGGCGTAACGGAAAGTGCATCGACCTTGAGTTTCTGCGTCACGGCTATCGTACGACGCGTGCCGCCGTCGCCTTCGAAGATGATGAAACCGGTGCGATCCTCGCCCGTATTGTTCTCGTCGATGGAGAGGAAAATACGCACGCGGCCGCGGTCGCCTTCGGTATGGGTGAGGTGGATCCACTCCTCGACATAGGTGGCCCGCCACGAGCGGTTCGTACCCAATTCGAAATTGACCATTTCCCCTTCGGTGGTGAGGCCCGTGTATTCGACTTCGATCTCCTGGCGGGTAACCGAGAGGAACGCGTCGGGATCAGCGTCGTCGCACCCCGCAAAACCGAGGCCCGAGACGAGCAGCAGGGCGGATGCGGCCCTGAATAACATATGCTTGAAATTCATGTTGGTTCTGTTTATGATTATGGACACCTGTTAGTCGCGGGGAGCCTTGACCATCTTAATGTTGTCGAGGTACCAGCGGTGATAGCCCGACACACCGAACTGGGTGGAGCGGATAACGATCCGCGAGCGGTCAGTAACGCCGTAGAGCGTGGCTTTCATGCTCACCCACTGGTTCCACGAGCTAACGCTCGACATGGAAAGCGACGCGCTCTGTTTCACAGAGGGGCTGTCGACCGTTCCGGGGCCTTCGTAAACCTCGACGGTCACCGCCGTGTCGTCGATACCGCGCAGCGTTATGCCGCTGCCCGTACCGTCAATCGAAACGACCGGAGCCGCGTCGAACGTCAGGGTAATCGTGGACGACTTGCCTTTCTGGATATATTTGCCCATGTCGATGGCCAGGCCGTTCTGCTGATCCTTCTTACCCATCTTGAAGTAGTGCTTGGCCATGTAGAAGGCATTGCCGCCGTAATTGTACTCGCTGTACCCCATCTGCGTAAATTTGAGCTTGGCCGCAGCATGGTTGCGCACGGCCTGCGTGGAGCCCTGGTCGGGGAACTGCACCTGATCCTGGCCGCCGAACTGCTCGCACCACGAAAGGTCGTCGTCGAGATAAACATGGTCGATTTCCAGCCCGTCGTCGGTATCGGGGGCAAGCGTCTGGGTCACGGTTACGGTTTCGGAAAGCCCGCCGCTCACGACGGCGAGGTGCCCCACACGGATAGCTTCCGTCTCGTTGGGCTTGACATCAAGGACGACCGACACACGGCCTTTCCCGGTAGGTTTGTCGACCGAAAGCCAATCCGCATCGGAGGTAATGGCATACCCCCGGTTGGCCAGCACATCCAGCGTCGCTTTCGACCCCGTACTCAGCGTACCGGTTCGGATAACCTCTACGCTGACTTTACTTACGGTGAGTCTGGCTGCCGCATCTTCCGCTTTGTCCTCGACACAGGACGGAAAACAACAGGCACAACCCATCAGAAGCAACAAGTGTAAAAATGTTTTCTTCATAGATTAGCAGGTTTAGTTTGTGATATTATGGATTAGGATTTTTAAAAAAAATTACAAATCGCAAGTCGGGAACACTGCGCAGCAACAAAAGTATCCATTTTAAAGGGGCAGGTAAAGAGCAACGACCGATAATATAGAAATTAAAATTTCTTATCTTATTGATAATAATTATTTTATAAATACACCATACAGAATGTTATATAGATTCGGGAAGGCCGAAACCGGCATAAACGAGGCGATTCAGCACCGGTTTCAGGCCGGATCGAAGCACGGATTCCGCAGTTTCCGTCTTTTTTTCGGATTTCGCATCGAAACAAATCGAAACAAAACGATACATCCGCCGATCCGGCAGCCGGGAATCCGGCGACGGCCACCGGACAAGGGGAGAATAAAACAAGGAAGCGGGGATAACCGGGACACAAAAGCAGGCCGGAACCGGACGCGGCGGGCGCACGGTAAAAATGGTAGCATGAACCGTAATCGGGGTAACAGATAGTAGGTCAGGACATATTATCTTTGCATCGTGGAAACGGCCGTTTCCCCGAAAGGCGGGGAGCGAAGGGACTTGCGACACGAACGAACATGACAAAAGAACAAAAAACACAGGCTATCGAATTGTTATTCGCAGAAAATTGCTCGTGCGTAATCCGCAACGGGGATTCGATGCGGATATTCCGCGAACGGGGCGTGGCCGACCTCTTCCGGCTGCTGCGCGAAGAGCCGCAACTGCTGCGGGGCGCTTTCATCGCAGACAAGGTCGTCGGCAAAGGCGCCGCGGCGCTGATGGTGCTGGGCGGCGTGGAGGGGCTTTTCGCCGACGTGGTGAGCCGCCCGGCATTGGAGCTGCTCGCCGGAGCCGGCATCGCGGTGGAATACACGGTCGTAGTGCCCAACATCGTGAACCGCGCCGGGACGGGCACCTGCCCCGTGGAACAGCTTTGCGCCGGGGCGGCGTCGGCCGCCGAGTGCCTGCCGCTGATCGAAGGGTTCATGCAGAAAATGAAGGAACGACATGGATAGGCTAATGAAAAAATTGGGTTTGCTGGCGCTCTGCACGGGGCTGTCATTCGCGGTACACGCCGTGACGCCGCAGGCGGAAGCCCCGGCGGAGCAAAACGTGAAGATCGACTCGGTCGTCGTGACGGGGGCGCGCTATGCGTCGGACATCCGCCACCTGCCGATGACCGTGTCGGTGGTCGGCCGGGAGAAGATCGAACAAAGCTTGCAGCCTTCGCTGCTGCCGACCCTGACCGAGCAGGTTCCGGGGCTGTTCACCACCGCACGCGGGATCATGGGCTACGGCGTGTCGGACGGCGCCGCGGGAGGCATCTCCCTGCGCGGGCTGAGCGGAGGCTCGGGGCGGCTGATGGTGCTCATCGACGGGCACCCGCAGTACATGGGGCTGATGGGGCACCCGATCGCCGATGCCTACCAGTCGCTGATGGCCGAACGGGTCGAAGTGCTGCGCGGCCCGGCATCGGTGCTCTACGGTTCGAATGCGATGGGCGGCGTGGTGAACATCGTCACCCGCGGGATGCGCGAGCAGGGCGTGAAGACTTATGCCGACATCGGCTACGGCTCCTATAACACGTTGCAGACGGAGGCGACGAACCGCATCCGCAAGGGACGTTTCACGTCGGTGGTCAGCGGCTCGTACAACCGCACCGACGGACACCGCGCCGACATGGGATTCGAGCAGTACGGCGGTTATGCCAAGCTGGGCTATGAGATTTCGCAGGCGTGGAACGTGCGGGCCGACGTCAATGTGACGCACTTCAACGCCTCGCAGCCCGGGACGGTGACCAACCCGATGGCCGATGCCGACCAACGCATCACACGCGGCATGACTTCGCTCTCCGTGGAGAACAACTACGGCCGGACTTCCGGGGCCCTGAGCCTCTTCTACAACTGGGGCCGCCACCGGATCAACGACGGCTACACGGTCGATCCCAACGACACGAACAATCCGAAAGATTACCGTTTCAACTCACGGGACGACATGATGGGCGTATCGTGGTACCAGAGCGCCCGGCTTTTCAGGGGCAACCGGCTGACCGTCGGCGCGGACTACTACCGCTTCGGAGGCGAGGCGTGGAACAGATACGTCGGGGGAGACCGCAAGGGCGAGCGCTCCGACATCGCCGACAAGTCGCAGGACGAGGTGGCCGGCTACGTCGATTTCCGGCAGGACATCGGGGGCTGGCTGACCTTCGACGCCGGGCTGCGCGTCGACCACCATTCGCACATCGGGACGGAGTGGATCCCGCAGGCGGGGCTTTCGTTCCACCTGCCGCACACCATCGAGCTGAAAGCTTCGGCCTCGAAGGGTTTCCGCTACCCCACCATCCGCGAGATGTATATGTTCCCGCCGCAGAACCCCGACCTGAAACCCGAGCGGATGTGGAACTACGAGGTGGCCTATTCGCAGCGGCTGCTCGGCGGGCGGCTCACCTACGGCATCAACCTCTTCTACATAGACGGCGAAAACCTGATCGTCGCCGTGCCGCGCGAGGGGACGACGCCGCTGAATATGAACACCGGGAAGATCGACAACGCCGGCGTCGAGGCACAGGCCGCCTACCGCATTTCGGAGGCCTGGTCGGTCGCCGCCAATTACAGTTACCTGCACATGGAGAACCCCGTGATCGCCGCACCGGAGCACAAGCTCTACACCGAGGCCGGGTTTGCCCGGGGCCGCTGGTCGGTGACTACGGGCGTACAGTACGTCGCGGGGCTCTACACTTCGGTAAAGGCCAACGGCCGGGGCACGGAGAACACCGAGGATTTCGTGCTGTGGAACCTGCGGGCGTCGCTGCGCGTGAGCCGCTGCCTCACGCTGTTCGCCCGGGGCGAAAACCTGCTGGCGCAGCGCTACGAGATAAACGCCGGATACCCCATGCCGCGGGCGACCTTCATCGGCGGCATACGCCTGGATTTTTAAATACGGGCGGAAAACACTATTTTTGACACAATCAATAACGACAATATGGAAACAACGGCTGTAAAACTCTATTCGACGGGCTACCGCGAGGCGAAGACCTACCTCGCGGCGGCGCTCTTCGTGGCAGGCAACATCGTCCTGCCCCAAATCTGCCACCTCGTGCCGCAGGGCGGCCTGCGGTGGCTGCCGATCTATTTCTTCACGCTGGTCGGCGCCTACAAATACGGCTGGCGGGTGGGCCTGCTGACCGCCCTGCTCTCGCCGGCGGTGAACTCGGCGCTGTTCGGCATGCCCGCAGCGGCGATGCTGCCCGTGATCCTGCTCAAATCGGTACTGCTGGCCGTCGCCGCAAGCCTCGCAGCACGGCGGGCGGGGCGCGTGACGCTGCCCCTGCTGGCGGGCGTCGTCCTCTTTTACCAGCTGTTCGGCTCGCTGGGCGAATGGGCCTGGACGGGCTCGGCGAAAGCCGCCCTGCAGGACATCCGCATCGGGCTCCCCGGTATGCTGGCACAGGTATTTGCAGGATACGCGGTGCTCAGGTACCTATTACGTAATTAACAATCCCGAGACATGACAAAAATGTATATGGTTTCGTTATTGTCGATCCTGCCTTTCACGGCCCCGGCCTGCGGATCAGCACAGGGCGGCGGAGAAGCGCCCGAGGCACCCAAGGTCTATTTCGTGCGGGACATCACGCCGGAGAATATGGTGCGCCTGTACGAGGCGCTGGAGCGTCCGGCGACGGGCAAGGTGGCCGTGAAACTCTCGACAGGGGAACCCGGCGGGCACAACTTCCTCAAGCCGGAGCTTATCAAGGATCTGGTGCAGAAGGTGGACGGCACGATCGTCGAATGCAATACCGCCTACGGCGGCGGACGCGCCAGCACGGAAAACCACCTGAAGGCCGCCGCCGACCACGGCTTCACGGCCATCGCCCCGGTGGACATCATGGATGCCGAAGGCGAGGTAAGCTTGCCCGTGAAGGGCGGCAGGCACCTCAGGGAGAACTTCGTGGGGTCGCACTACCCCGCCTATGATTTCACGGTGGTGCTCTCGCACTTCAAGGGGCACGCCATGGGCGGCTTCGGCGGTGCGGTGAAGAACATCTCGATCGGCATCGCCTCGTCGGCGGGCAAGGCGTGGATACATTCGGCCGGGAAGACCAAGAATGCCGCCCAGATGTGGGGCAACCTGCCCGCGCAGGACGATTTTCTGGAGTCGATGGCCGAGGCAGCCAAGTCGGTGGCAGACCATTGCGGGGAAAAGATACTCTACATCAACGTGATGAACAACCTGTCGGTGGACTGCGACTGCGACGCGCACCCCGAAGACCCGAAGATGGGCGACATCGGCATCCTGGCCTCGACCGACCCGGTGGCGCTGGACAAGGCGTGCGTCGACCTGGTTTACGCATCGCCCGACCCGGGCAAGGTGCACCTGATCGAACGCATGGAGTCGCGCCACGGCATCCACACGCTGGAACACGGCGAAGCGATCGGGCTGGGCTCGCAGCAATACGAACTCGTGGAACTGGAATAGGATGGAGTACCGCATACTGGGGCGCACCGGACTGAAAGTCGGCGCCATCGCACTGGGTTGCGAGGGGTTCGCGGACAAGACGGCCGAAGAGGTGCGCGCCGATTTCGATTTCGCCATCCGCAACGGCATCAACTTCCTCGACCTTTACGCCTCGAACCCCGAGCTGCGCAGCAACATCGGCGCAGCGCTGGCGGGCAGGCGCGAGAAGTTCGTCATACAGGGGCACCTCTGCTCGGTATGGGAAGAGGGGCAGTACCTGCGCACGCGCGATCCGGAGAAATCGCTGGCGGCGTTCGAAGACCTGCTCGCACGGCTGGGAACGGACTATGTGGAGATCGGGATGATCCACTACGTGGACGCCGAGGCCGACCTGCGCGAGGTGCTCGACGGCCCGATCATGCGCCTGGCGCAACGGCTCAGGTCGGAAGGGCGCATCCGCCACATCGGCCTGAGCAGCCACAACCCCGTGGTCGCGCACATGGCGGCCCGGACGGGGCTCATCGACGTGCTGATGTTCTCGGTGAACCCCTGTTACGACCTGCTGCCGCCGAGCGACGACGTGGATACGCTCTGGGCGGACGAGAGTTACGCGCGGGAGCTGCACAACATCGACCCCGAACGGCAACGGCTCTACGAATTCTGCGAACGCGAAGGGATCGCCATCGACGTGATGAAGGCCTACGGCGGAGGCGACCTGCTGAGCGACGCCAACTCGCCCTTCGGACGCCCGATGACCCCGGTACAATGCCTCGAATATGCCCTGACGCGCCCCGGCGTAGCGGCCGTAATGGCCGGCTGCCGCAGCCGCGCCGAGATCGAAGCGGCACTGGCCTGGTGTTCGGCCACGGCCGCGGAACGCGACTACACGGGGGCGCTGGCCGGGCTGGACAAATTCTCGTGGGAAGGGCACTGCATGTACTGCGGGCACTGCGCCCCGTGTTCGGTGGGGATCGACATCGCCGGTGTGAACAAATACTACAACCTGACCCTGGCACAGCACGAGATACCGGAGACGGTGCGCGAACATTACAGGCTCCTGCCGCACCACGCCTCGGAGTGCATCGCCTGCGGCCGCTGCGAACGGAACTGCCCGTTCGGCGTCGACATCATCGGCCACATGCGGCTGGCGGCGGCGAAATTCGGATATTAGAATGACGGAACGAATCATAGCACAAAGACTCGGGATCGGCCTCCCGCAGGTGCAGGGCACGGTACGCCTACTGCGCGAAGGCGCCACGATCCCCTTCATCAGCCGCTACCGCAAGGAAGCGACCGGCTCGCTCGACGAATTGCAGGTCGGAGCGATCAAGGAACAACTGGACAGGCTCACCGAGCTGGAAGCCCGCAGGCAGACCGTCCTGACGACCATCGAGGGGCAGGGCAAACTGACCGGGGAGCTCCGCAAACGGATCGAAGAGTGCTGGGACGCAGTGGAGCTGGAGGACATCTACCTGCCCTACAAACCCAAGCGCCGCACACGCGCCACGGCGGCCCGCGAACGGGGGCTGGAACCGCTGGCCGACATCGTCATGGCACAACGGGCACACGACCTTCTGCGTCAGGCGCAACGCTTCGTCACGGCCGGGGTAGCGACCCCCGAAGAGGCTATTGCAGGAGCCTGCGACATCGTCGCCGAGAGGATATCCGAGGACGAACAGGCCCGCAACACCGTGCGGCGCACGATGGGACGCGAAGGGGCGGTGCACTCGAAGCTCGTGAAGGGCAAGGAGGCGGAGGGGGCGAAGTATTCGGACTACTTCGACGCCGCGTCGCCGCTGCGCAGCATCTCGTCGCACCGGTTCCTGGCCATGCGTCGCGGCGAAGACGAGGGGATCCTGCGCATCTCGGTCGACGCCGACACGGAGCGCATCACCGAAGCGCTCTGCCGCCGGTTCATACGTCCCGGATCGGCTACGCGCACATATATGGAGGCCGCCGTGGCCGACTCGCTCAAGCGGCTCATCCGACCGTCGATAGAGACCGAGCTGCTCGCGGCCGCCAAGGAGAAGGCCGACGACGAGGCGATCGGGGTATTCGCCGAAAACCTGCGGCAGCTGCTCCTTTCGGCGCCGCTGGGGCAGAAGCGCGTGATTGCCATCGACCCCGGATTCCGCACGGGCTGCAAAGTCGTCGTCCTGGACTCGCAGGGCAACCTCGTGCACAATACGACCATCTACCCGCACCCGCCGCAGGGCCGCTATGCCGAAGCGGCGGAAACGCTGCGGGCGCTGGCGGGGAAATACAGGGCCGAGGCCTTCGCAATCGGCGACGGTACGGCGGGGCGCGAAACCGAGCAGCTGGTGCGCGGCCTGGGACTGGACGGAGCCGTGGAGATATTCATGGTCAGCGAGGACGGCGCATCGGTCTACTCGGCGTCGGCCGCGGCGCGCGAGGAGTTTCCCGATTACGACGTGACGGTGCGCGGCTCGGTGAGCATCGGCCGAAGGCTGATCGACCCGCTCTCGGAGCTGGTGAAAATCGACCCCAAGTCGATCGGCGTCGGGCAATACCAGCACAGCGTCGACCAGGGGAAACTCAAGGCCAGGCTCAACACGGTGGTCGAAAGCTGCGTGAACAGGGTCGGGGTGAACATCAACACCGCCTCGAAGCACATCCTCACCTATATTTCCGGGCTGGGGCCGGCGCTGGCGGAGAACATCGTGGCGTACCGCGCCGCGAACGGCGATTTCAAGAGCCGTAAAGAATTGCTCAGGGTGCCGAGGCTGGGCGCCAAGGCCTACGAACAGGCGGCGGGATTCCTGCGGGTAGTAGGCGGGAATAACCCACTGGACAACAGCGCCGTGCACCCCGAATCGTATCATATCGTCGAGCGGATGGCCGCCGACGCGGGCACGACGGTCGACAGGCTGCTGGCCGACAAGGAGCTGCGCAAGGCGATAAAACCCGAAAGATACGTGGACGGACAGGTGGGGCTTCCGACCGTGACGGACATCGTCGAAGCGCTGGACAAGCGCGGCCTCGACCCGCGCGAACAGTTGCAGGCCTTCTCGTTCGACCCCGGCGTGCACACGATCGGCGACCTGCGCGAAGGGATGACGCTGCCGGGCATCGTCACCAACATCACGGCCTTCGGAGCTTTCGTCGACATCGGGATCAAGCAGGACGGGCTGGTGCACATTTCGCAGATGGCCGACCGCTACGTCGCCTCGCCGGCGGAGGTCGTGCACCTGGGACAGCAGGTCGAGGTGCGGGTCACCGGGATCGACACCGCCCGCGGGCGGATTTCGCTCTCGATGCGCAAATAAAGCGGGGAGCGAACGGGCGCGGACAGGCAGGAGGTTTGATGCTCACCGGGTTGCGGACGGGCGTCCCGGAAAAGGAAATGCAGGGCCGGAATGGCCCTGCATTTTTTGTTTACAATTTGTTCATTAATTGCCCGCACGCATATTTGCGATCCGGGAAAGTATGTCTACATTTGTTCCGGAGCAAGGTTCCCCGCCGGCGGCTGCCGGCACGGGATCAAAAGGGAACTCCTGTGAGAATCAGGGGCTATTCCCGTAGCTGTAAGCCTTGATTGCGTTCCGCACTCTCTTGAGCCACTGTCCCCCGGGACGGGAAGGCGTGCGGATGGGGCGAGCCAGAAGACCTGCCTTGCGAGCTGCGACATCCGCCTTCGGGATTTAGGGCGGTGCCCGGAACAGATTTTACACCGGACAATTCAGGGGTAAGGACATGGCTGTCCTGCGTACTGCGCAGGCGGGGATGCCGCCTCCGTACGGCAAGACTTACAAACAAATACAGATACATTATGGGCATTTCGGAAATTTACATCGTCAAGCGCGACGGCAAGCGCGCCCCCTTTTCGCTCGAGAAGATCAAACGCGCGATCAGCAAGGCATTCCTTTCGGTAGGCGGATACGCCACCGACGACGACCTCACGTCGGTACTCAGCCGCGTACATATCTCCGACGGCATGAATGTCGAGGAGATACAGAACCAGGTCGAAGTGGCGCTCATGGCCGAACGCTATTTCGCCGTGGCCAAGAGCTACATGCTCTACCGCCAGAAGCACACAGAGGATCGCGAAGACCGCGAAAAACTCGAATTCCTGATCAACTACTGCGATGCCTCGAACCCCGCGACGGGTTCGAAATACGATGCCAACGCCAACGTCGAGAACAAGAACATCGCCACGCTGATCGGCGAACTGCCCAAACAGAACTTCATCCGGCTCAACCGCCGGCTGCTGACCGACCGCATCAAGGAGATGTACGGCAAGGAACTCTCGGACAAATACCTCCGCCTGCTGAAAGACCACTTCATCTACAAGAACGACGAAACGTCGATGGCCAACTACTGCGCTTCGATCACGATGTACCCGTGGCTGCTGAACGGCACGCTCTCGGTGGGCGGCAACTCGACGCGCCCGACCAACCTCAAGTCGTTCTGCGGCGGCTTCGTCAACATGGTCTTCATCGTGTCGTCGATGCTCTCGGGCGCCTGCGCCACGCCGGAATTCCTGATGTATATGAACTATTTCATCGAACAGGAGTACGGAGAAGATTACTACAAGCGGGCGGACGAGGTGGTCGACCTCTCGAAAAAGCACAGGACGATCGACAAGATGATTACGGACTGTTTCGAACAGATCGTCTACTCGATCAACCAGCCCACGGGGGCGCGTAACTTCCAGGCCGTGTTCTGGAACGTGGCCTATTACGACCGCTACTATTTCGAAAGCTTGTTCGGCGAATTCGTATTCCCCGACGGGACGAAGCCGCACTGGGAATCGCTGTCGTGGCTGCAAAAGCGTTTCATGACGTGGTTCAACCGCGAGCGCACGAAGACCGTGCTGACCTTCCCGGTCGAGACGATGGCCCTGCTGACCAGGGACGGTGACGTGATGGACAAGGAGTGGGGCGACATCACGGCGCAGATGTACTCCGAGGGGCACTCGTTCTTCACCTATATCAGCGACAACGCCGACTCGCTGTCGTCGTGCTGCCGCCTGCGCAACGAGATACAGGACAACGGGTTCAGCTACACGCTCGGCGCCGGCGGCGTATCGACCGGTTCGAAGAGCGTGCTGACGATCAACCTCAACCGCTGCATCCAGTATGCCGTGAAGAACGGCATGCACTACCAGACCTACCTCGAAGAGATCGTCGACCTGGTGCACAAAGTGCAGACGGCCTACAACGAGAACCTCAAGGATTTGCAGGCCAAGGGGATGCTGCCCCTGTTCGACGCAGGCTATATCAACCTCGCGCGCCAGTACCTCACGATCGGTGTTAACGGGCTGGTCGAGGCGGCCGAGTTCCTGGGCATCCCGATCAACGACAACGACGACTACGTCGATTTCGTACAGGGTGTACTGGGGCTGATCGAGCGCTACAACAAGAAGTACCGTTCGAAGGAGCTCATGTTCAACTGCGAGATGATCCCGGCCGAGAACGTGGGCGTGAAACACGCCAAATGGGATCGCGAGGACGGCTACGTCGTACCGCGCGACTGTTACAACTCCTATTTCTATGTCGTCGAGGACGAATCGCTGAACGTGATCGACAAGTTCCGACTCCACGGCCGCCGTTACATCGCCCACCTCACGGGCGGTTCGGCACTACACATGAACCTCGAAGATCACCTTTCGAAGGAGCAGTACCGCCACCTGCTGCGCGTAGCGGCTGCCGAGGGATGCAACTATTTCACGTTCAACATCCCCAACACGGTATGCAACGAGTGCGGGCACATCGACAAGCGCTACCTGAAGGAGTGCCCCGAGTGCCACGGCGACAACCTGGACTACCTGACCCGCGTGATCGGCTACATGAAACGGGTGTCGAACTTCTCGGCCGCGCGCCAGAAGGAGGCCGCACACCGCTATTACGCCAAAGCGGAGTAAACGGACGATGGTCAGATACCATAATTTCGACATCGTATTCGCGGAAATACCCTGCGAAACGACGCTGGCGATCAACATCACCAACTGCCCCAACCGCTGCCGCGGGTGCCACAGCCCGCACTTGCAGGCCGACATGGGGCGGGTGCTCGACGAGGCGGAGCTGTGCGGGATACTCGCCCGCTACGGGCGCTCGGTGACCTGCGTCTGTTTCATGGGCGGGGACGCCGCACCGCACGAGATCGCCGCGCTGGCCGACGTCGTGCGGCGGAAATTCCCGATGCTGCACACAGGCTGGTATTCGGGACGCGCCCGGCTGCCGGAGGGAGTGCGGCCGCAGTCGTTCGACTACATCAAGCTGGGAGGCTGGGTCGAGGAGCTGGGGCCGCTGACGTCGCCGACGACCAACCAGCGCCTTTACAGGGTCGGAGCGGACGGCACCATGCAAGACATCACGGAGCTGTTTCAGCGCAGGCCGTAGGTATTTCAAGGGCGCTCCGGGCAGGCTGCCCGACACCCGGGAAACCCGGCACGGCGACCGTACGGGCATCACGGTGTAATTTTTTCGGCCCCAACAATGGCGGTTTGCCCGAAATGGACTATTTTTGCCCTCGTTATGAAGACCAGACAAGAGCTGACGGAAATCCTCGACTTCATTGCGGAATATGCGACTTACCTGCTCGGATCGGGCGTGCACACCTCGCGCGTGATCCGCAACTCGCAGCGTATCGGAGCCTCGCAGGGGGTCGACCTCCAGTTGTCGAGCTTCCAGAAAAGCACGATCATCACCGCCCACGACGAAGAGAGCGGCGAGGCCATCACCCGCGTAGTGAAGATCCCGGCGCTGCCGATCAGCTTCGAGCGCAACTCCGACCTGAGCGCCCTGAGCTGGGATGCGCTGGACGAAAGGCTTCCACTCTCCGAAATCCGGCGTCGCTACGACGAGCTGACTGCAAAACCGCGCATAGACCCAATCTTCGTCCTGCTGACCGTGGGGCTGGCCAACGCCTCGTTCTGCCGGCTGTTCGGGGGCGACTGGATCGCCATGAGCATCGTCTTCACCTCGACGCTCGTGGGTTTCGCCGCCAAACAGCGTATGCAGGCACACGGCGTGAACCACTTCCTGATCTTCATCATCTCGGCGTTCATGGCGTCGCTGTGCGCCTCGGCAGCCCTGAGGTTCGACTGTTCGGCGGAAACGGCGCTCGCGACGAGCGTCCTGTTCCTCGTACCGGGAGTACCGCTCATCAATGGCGTGATCGACATCGTCGAGGGGCACATCCTGATCGGGTGCAGCCGCCTGATCAACGCCCTGCTGCTTATCATCTGCATCGCCATCGGCCTGTCGGCGACATTGTTAATGGTTAAGGACGGTTTGCTATGATCGCTGCGGACATCCTTCTCGACGGGCTCTTTGCGGCCATCGCGGCCATCGGTTTCGGCGCCGTTTCCGACCCGCCGATGCGGGCTTTTCCCCGTATCGCCCTGCTGGCGGCCATGGGGCACGCCCTGCGGTTCTGCCTGATGCACTACTTTTCGGTCGACATCGCCACGGCCTCGCTGTTCGCCTCGATCAGCATCGGGTTCGGCAGCCTGTGGCTGGGGCGCGGCATCCGCTGCCCGATGACGGCCCTCTACATCCCCGCCCTGCTGCCGATGGTTCCCGGCATCTATGCCTACAAGACCGTCTTTTCGCTCATCATGTTCCTGCAATCGCTCAACGACCCGGGGGAGGGGTTGCAATACATGCAGCAATTCTTCCTCAACGCAACCGTATCGCTGAGCGTGATCGCACTGCTGGCAGCGGGGGCTACGCTGCCCATCTTCGTATTCAACCACCAGGCATTCTCGCTCACGCGGCGCCGCAAGCATACCGACAAATAACGATCCATGGAAATCTTCTGGAACACCATCGCCTCCTATAACGCCGCGACATGGCCCGTACAGATCCTACTGACGCTGGTTGCGGCCACACTGACGCTGCTGCTCTACCTGCGCCCGACGCCCGGGGTACGTATCGCCATGAAGACCTTTATGGCGCTGCTCAATTTCTGGATCGCTGGTGTCTATTACCTCTTATACGGCGAACAACGCGAGCACAACGACATGCTGGCGCTCTTCTGGGCGATCATGGGGTGCATCTGGGTATACGACCTGGTCGTGAAACACGCTTCGCTCCAACGCACGCACAACCATACAGGCTTCGCGCTGCTGCTGTTCGCCATGCCGCTCGTCTACCCGCTCTTTTCGCTGGCGCTGGGGCGTACGTTCCCGATGATCACCACGCCCGTGATGCCGTGTTCGGTCGCCGTATTCACCATCGGGCTGATGCTGGCCTTTTCGGAGCGGATCAACATCGTGCTGGCCATGTTCCTCTGCCACTGGGCGCTGATCGGGCTCTCGAAGGTCTACTTCTTCGGCATCCCCGAGGACTACCTCCTGGCATGCAGCATCGTGCCGGCACTCTACATCTTCTTCCGCGAATATATCCTCAGTAACGAGGGCCGGCCGACAAAGCCTTCGCCCCGGGTACTGAACGCACTGCTGGTGGTATTGTGCATCATCATCGGCGCCTCCTTCGCCTTCACGATGCTGCACCAGCTCAACCTCTTTACGGATGTCTGACAGCCGAAGGAAATCCGCCGCACGAACTGTTCCGACCAAACTTTCCAAACGGTAGCTGCATGTGCCTGAAAGCAGAACGCAGGATTTACCGTGTGCCTAACGGCAAGGTTGTGTTTTCGTAAACGAAACAGGGGCTTGCGGGATTGTCAGTGATCCCGCAAACCCTTGTTCGTTCGGATGATTGGCCGCTTATTGCCGTTCGCTCAACTCTTTATAAAGCTCCAGCCGCAAGCCGCAGTAGTTTTCGATGATATGGCCCATTTTTTCGACGCGTTGCAGGTGCATTTCCAATTCCTGCGGCGCAACATCGAAACCAATGTCGTAGCGTGCCTTTACCAGAAAACTCTTCAGACGCGGCAGCGTGAAGATATTTTCGATATGGTTATCGTCTAAAACCAGCATCAGCTGCGTCGAGAGCGTCCGCATCCGTTCGTGCATCACGACCGGATCGTGAATATCGAACTCCAGCCCGTGATAAACATAATAGAGCGTATGATAAAAGAGACCGCAGCCTGCGCCATGAACAAAGCCGCCAGACGCATATTGCGGCTCTCGCTGAAGGCGTCCTGCGCCTGTTCGATCAATTCGTTGCCCAGCATCCGGAACGTATCGAAATGAAATTTGGCGTCCGCATAGGCTGCGGCAAAGTTGATCGGGTGTTTCGGGCGGCGGAAATGGCAGTGGTCGCTGCAATAGAGCAATTCGCCCTCGGAGTGTGCAAAATAGAGGAATGGTGTTTTATTCGACTCGACATAGCTCAAAGGCATAATGTAGAGGTTGATATAGGTGATCTCGCGCCTGCTGTACGGCACTTTGTAACGCAGGATGCGTTTTGCCTGAATCCAATTGTATTCGGGCGTTTCCCGCACGACCATCAGCAAGTCATAGGTCATGGCGTCGCTATGGCGTGTGCCGCCGACCAATTTCCCGAAAAGCAGAATATATTCGGGGTTGAAATAATCTTCCGTCAGGCTTTGGACGATCCGGGCGGCTTCGGCAGGATTGTAGAGTTTTTCCGTTGGTTGTTCGGGTTGCGGTTCTGGCTTTGGAGCAAGTTGCCCGGTCGGCTGTTCCGGAGAGGGTACGGGCTGTTGTTCGGCTTGGGTGTTTTCGGAGGTTATGCGTTGTGCCGGGTTTTCCTGCACGGGGTTTTGATTCGTTTCCATGTTGTTTAGTATTACGGATTTGACAATAGTGGGGCTGTCCTTATCGTGCGCTGGGCACAACAAAGAGAATAACGGTTTAGTTAGCAGTTACTTGCTAATCCGGCGGGTGGAAATGGAAACAAATCGAGAGGTTGCATGGCGGGAACCGCCTGCGGCTGGCCTTGCGGCGTGCCTGTACCGGAGTACGGACATGATGCATTGTTCGCATAAAGATAAAAATATGCGCAGCTGCGAACAATACATCACTCTTTTACAAGCTCAGCAAAGTGCCGTTCGCGGGTCGCTAAACCCCAACGGCTCTGCGCATACCTTTAATATGGTTGCTTTGCTGGCTACCACGTAAAAGAATTTTATAACATATTGTTCGCAGGGGCAAAGGTAGGAATTTATTTTTAGACCATACTCTTATATTAGTCATATATTATTATCTTTACAGGAAGAAAAACAATACTTTATGAATGATAATTCCAAATACGGTGTATTTATTATTGAATTTTTACGTGCAGATGATTGTGCGGATGGAGAAATATTAAGTCAAATATTAGAACTGTCCAACATTGACGTAATTTACAAATGGGCCAACAATAAAATACATTTAGCCGAATTGTTACAAGAATTTAAGAAGAGTAAGTTCAGGTATTTACACATTTCATGTCATGCCAACGAAACCAGCCTTGAGATTAATGGAGATGAAATCACTAATAGTGAATTCGAGTCTATTTCAAAAGACGTTTTGAAAAATAGACGAATATTTTTATCCGCTTGTAAGGCCGCAAATAGAGATTTAGCGGCGAGATTAGTGTCAAAAAACAATGCATATTCCTTATTGGGAGTACCGATTAATTTGAGATTTGATAAATCTGCGCTATTTTGGCCTTGTTTTTACCACCTCATTAATGAAATAGACGCTTCCAAAATGCGAAGGGAGGACATTGTTGAAACAGTAAAAAAATGTGTCAACCTTTTTAATATTCCTGTAAATTATTACGCCAAAAGCAATTATCCAAATAAATTAAGACGATTTAAAATACGGGTAGGACATACAGACAATAGATTGATTAACATATAAACTCTCGCTTATTCGCACAGGCAACAGATAATATGGCTTTAATCTTGAACGCTTTATAATAGTCGAATATGAAAAGCAATCAACAGGTATCGCTATATAATTGATCGAATTTGCATAACAAATGTATGACAACTTAAAATAAAAACACCGTTGCAATTGCTTGCAACGGTGTTTTGGTGAGGTCTGAAGCGGATTCGAACCGCTGTACAAGGTTTTGCAGACCTTTGCCTAGCCACTCGGCCATCAGACCATTGTTCCCCGACAGGTTCCTGTTCGGCTTTCATTCCGTAACTACAAGTCCGTTGCTTCCGGATTGCATGCCGCGCCGGAAACATCCGGTTTATTTTCAAGCGCATCGGGAGTGCAAATATACAAACATTTCTAAAATCTGCAAAACTTCGACCCAACTTTGCGCTATTTCCCAAAAATATTTACCTTTACAAGATAATAAACGACATTTTGCGGTTATGACCATCGAGGATATCGCCTTGCAGATGACCCCGGGCATCGGCGTGAAAGGCGCCGTGCACCTGCTCGGAATATTCGGCGACGCACGGGGCATTTTCGCGGCGGCACCGGAGGAGCTGGCTATGAAAGCCGTTTTGCGGGAAGACATTATCCGGAATATCGTCCACCGCAAAGGCTTCGCCGCCGCAGAAAAGGAACTCGGCTACTGCCGCCGCAATTCGATCGCCGCGATCGCTTCGACCGACCCCGAATTCCCGGTATTGCTGCGGGAAATACCCGATTATCCCCATGTACTATACCTGAAAGGCAACGCCGCCGCCCTCTCGGCACGCTGCGTCGCGATGGTCGGCACCCGCCGGGCAACACCCTACGGGCAGACGATGTGCAACAGGCTGGTGGAGGGGCTCGCGGCACAGGTTCCGGAGCTCTGCATCGTGAGCGGGCTGGCCTTCGGCATCGACGTCGCGGCACACCGGGCAGCCCTGGCCGCAGGGGTACGAACCGTCGCGGTACTGGCGAACCCGCTCCCCGGCGTCATGCCGGCACAACACACGGCCGTGGCGCGCGACATCCTCGACCACGGCGGGGCACTGGTCACGGAGCTCCACTCGCAGACGCGGCAGAACGGCACGGCATACCTGGCCCGCAACCGGATCATCGCAGGGTTGGGTGCCGGCTGCGTGGTCGTAGAGTCGCCCGACAGCGGCGGGTCGCTCGCCACGGCGCATTGCGCCGACGGCTACGACCGTTCGGTAATGGCCGTACCGGGACGCGCCACGGACGGCATGTCGTCGGGGACGAACCACCTGATCCGCAACCGCAAGGCGCAACTCGTAATGACCGCCGACGATATTGTCCGCGAACTGATGTGGGATCTCGGCCCGGAACCGGCAGCATTCCGGGAAAAACCGTCCACGCCGGAGCTTACGCCCGACGAAGCTGGGTTGCTGGGCTGTTTCCGCACGGACGACCCGCTGGCGGTGGAAACCCTCGCGGAACTGAGCGGACTGGATCCGGGTGAACTGGCTGCCCTGCTCGTAGGGCTGGAACTGGCGGGAGCCGTACGGCAACTGCCCGGCAACCGATATATGAAAACACGATGAAACTGACGGATACACATTCACACCTGTACGATACGGCGTTCGACGACGACCGCGAAGAGGCACTGGCCCGCGCCGCGGCGGCGGGCGTGGAACACCTGCTGCTCCCGGGCATAGACTCCGAAAGCCACGGGGCGCTGTTCGACCTCTGCCGCCGCCACCCAGGGCAATGCGTCCCGATGATGGGACTGCACCCCACCTCGGTGAACGACAACCCGCATTGGCGCGAGGAGCTGGCACTCGCCGAACGTTACCTCACGGCCCCGCCCGAGGGCATCGCACGTTTCTGCGCCGTGGGCGAGATCGGGCTGGACTACTACTGGAGCGGCGAGTTCGTCGCCGAACAGGTCGAGGCTTTCGTTTCGCAATGCCGCCTGGCCGCACGGCTCGGCCTTCCGGTGGCGATCCACACCCGTGCGGCATGGGACGACATGTGCCGGATCGTCGGGGAGGAGGCGAAGGCCGCGGCGGAGGCGGGGCTACGGCTGCGGGGCGTGTTCCACGCCTTTTCGGAGGATGCCGTCACCTACCGGAAACTGAAAGCCTGCGGCGATTTCGCCTTCGGAATCGGCGGCGTGGTGACTTTCAGGAAGAGCAAGCTGGCCGATACGGTGCGCGAAATGGAACTGGACGACATCGTACTCGAAACCGACTGCCCGTACCTGACACCCGCACCCCACCGCGGCGAGCGCAACGAGTCGGCCTACGTACGGTTCGTGTGCGAGAAAGTCGCGGAACTGAAAGGGCTGCCCCCCGGCGAAGTGGCGGCCGCAACGACGGCGAACGCCAAACGTATTTTCGGAATATAACACCATAAGACCATACGATGAAATCTTCGATCCTGATCATCTATACGGGCGGTACCATCGGCATGAAGAACGATGCCGAAACCGGCGCCCTGGTGCCTTTCGACTTCAGCGGCATCTACGATGAATTCCCTTCGCTCAAGCGGCTCAACGTGGACATCGACGTGCTGACGATGGATCCCGTGATCGACTCGTCGAACGTCACCCCGGCAAACTGGGCGGCGCTGGCCGAGCTGATCCGCGACAACTACACCCGCTACGACGGGTTCGTCGTACTGCACGGCACGGACACCATGTCCTACACCGCATCGGCATTGAGTTTCATGCTCGAAAACCTGGCCAAGCCCGTGGTTTTCACCGGCAGCCAGATCCCGATCGGCGTGCTGCGCACGGACGGCCGCGAAAACCTCATCACGGCCATCGAGATCGCGGGGGCGCACATCGGCGGACGCCCCGAGGTACCCGAAGTGTCGCTCTATTTCCAGAACCGGCTGTTCCGCGCCAACCGTACCACCAAGCGCAGCGCCGAGGCGCTGAGCGCCTTCCGTTCCTACAACTACCCGCCCCTTGCCGAGGTGGGAGTCAACATCGCCTATAACCTCGCGGCGATCCTCCACCCGACGGAAATCTCGCCGGAACTGCGCATCGCCACCCGCCTGGCCGACGGAATCGAAGTCATCAAGCTTTTCCCGGGGCTGGGCGAAAATATCCTGCGGGCGATGCTCTCGGCTCCGGGGCTGCGGGCCGTGGTGCTGGAGACATTCGGCGCGGGCAACGCCCCGACCAACGAATGGTTCATCCGCGTACTGAAAGAGGCGATCGACCGCGGGGTCATCATCCTCAACATCACGCAGTGCGGCGGGGGCAAGGTTTCGATGGAACTTTACGAAACCGGGCTGAGGCTGCAGAAGATCGGCGTCCTGTGCGGCCACGACATGACCACCGAGGCGGCCGTCACGAAGCTGATGTACGTGCTCGGACTGGGGCTTTCCGACGAACAGACCCGCGCATTGTTGCGGCGCCCTCTGCGAGGCGAATTTACAGCCTAAGACGTTGCACGGAACGATTTTTTTTTCTATATTTCGCACTGCTAACGTACCTTATCGGGTCGCCAAAGAGGGGCAACACGAAGAGGAATAGAGGCATAACTCGCTGGCAAACAAATGTTTGGGTCAATTCGGAGTGAAATTTCCGGAATTTGCCTGTACTTGCAAAGCCGGCAGGGGAAAGCCATGGATCGGGGTAAAAAGATGCCGCAAGGATACGGAAAGGATAAAAAAAATATTTTTTTAGGATTTTTTTAATCCCGGGAGAATTGACGAAATACGATGGAAAGCGGAAGAACGTATTGTGAAATACCTAAAAACACAACAATAAAAAACAACTAAACAAATTTAATTTTATCTAATCACAACTATGAAAAAACTTTTTTTGATTCTGTCAGTGGCCCTGTTCGCATTGGGTACTGTTAACGCTTTCGCGCAGGAGGCTGCTGCAGCTGCCGAAACCCAACTCGCCGGCGATAGCCTGCACCACGTGATGATGCAGAAGTTCCTCGAGGGTGGTTGGGCATGGATGCTCCCGATCCTTATCTTCCTGATTATCGGTCTGGCCGTTGCCATCGAGCGTATCCTCTATCTCTCGCTGTCGACGATCAACTCGAAGAAACTCATCACCAAGGTTGAAGAAGCCCTGAAGAACGGCGGCATCGAAGCTGCCAAGGAAGTTTGCCGCAACACGCGCGGCCCGATCGCTTCGATCTACTACCAGGGTCTCGACCGTTACGATCAGGGTCTGGATTCGGTCGAGAAGGCTGTCGTTTCCTACGGTTCGGTTCAGACCGGCCAGATGGAGTCGGGCCTGACGTGGATCGGCCTGTTCATCGCCCTTTCGCCTATGTTGGGCTTCATGGGTACCGTTGTCGGCATGATCGCGGCGTTCGACGCCATCCAGGCTGCCGGCGATATCAGCCCGACCCTCGTTGCAGGCGGTATCAAGGTCGCCCTTCTGACGACCCTCATGGGTCTTATCGCTGCGGTTATTCTTCAGCTGTTCTACAACTATATCGTTTCGAAGATCGACTCGCTGGTAAACGATATGGAGGATTCGTCCATCACGCTGATGGATATCCTGACGGCTTACAGCAAGAAATAATCCCAACGATTTAAAAAGAGTTAAAGGCAATTATGAAAAAGATTTTAAATATCATATTGGGTATTCTGCTGGCCGTGATGGCGGTACTGGGAATATACGCAATTGCTACGGGTGGCTCCGAGGCGGCTATCAGCCTGAACCTCATCTGGTGCTATTTCCTGCTGGCTCTTGCGGTGTTCACAGCTATCTTCTGCGCGGTCTTCGGCATGATCCAGAACCCAGCGGGAATCAAGGGCACGATTATTTCGCTCGCGCTGATCATCGTGATCGTGGGCGTGGCTTACTTCGTGGCTTCGGGACATGACATCCAGATCCCCGACCTCGCCAACGGCGGGTTTTTCTCCCAAGGTGAAACCGTCCTGACCGACACCAGCATCCTGGTAACGTACGTTGCCCTGGTCGCTGCGTTCGTGACGGCTATCGCAACCGAAATTTACGGCGCTTTCAAATAACAACGAACAATGGCAGGAAATAAAAGACAAATACAGGAGATCAACGCCGGCTCAATGGCCGACATCGCCTTCCTGCTGCTGATTTTCTTCCTTGTGGCCACAACGATGAATGTCGACACCGGTCTGGTGCGTATGCTTCCGCCGATGCCCCCCGAAAACCAAAAGCAGGAGGACATCAAGGTCAAGGAGCGCAACCTCTTCCTGGTGCTCATCTCGGGCAGCGGCAACATCATGGCCGGGCCCTCGGGCAAACAGGAGATCATCGACCTGAGACAACTCAAGGACAAGACGAAGGAATTCATCCTCAACCCGATGGACGACGAGAACCTCCCGGAGAAAACCGAAAAGGAAATCGAGTTGGCCGACGGCAGCAAGTGGGTATATCCTGAAAGCCAGGGCGTTGTTTCGTTACAGACCACCCGTGATACGGGCTATCAGTCCTACATCATGGTGCAGAACGAACTCACACGCGCTTTCAACGAGGTACGTGACGAAGTCGCCATGAAGAAATTCGGAGCAAAATTCTCGGAGCTTTCCGAGGATCAGCGCAATGCAGTATCCAAAGCAGTACCTCTGAAGATTTCGGAGGCCGAACCGCGTAATATAAAGAAGTAAGTTATGGCAGTAATGAAAAAGAAGGGCAATAAAGGTTTGCCCCCTATCTCGACAGCATCGCTTCCTGACGTGATCTTCATGATCCTCTTCTTCTTCATGGTGTCGACCACCATGCGCGACCAGGAACTGCTCGTGAGGTACAAACTCCCCGAGGCAACCGAAGTGCAAAAGCTCGAGAAGAAATCGCTCGTAAGCTACATCCACATCGGACAGCCTTCGCTGGTGATGCAGGCCAAATTCGGTACTGCACCCCGTATCCAGCTGAACGACTCATACAAAACGACCAAGGATATTTTGGATTTCGTAGCCGCAGAGCGCGATAAGCTCAGCGAGGCCGACCGTGCCTCGATGACGATCTGCCTCAAGGCCGACCAGACAACCAAGATGGGTATCGTAACCGACGTGAAGCAGGAACTTCGTCGTGCCAATGCACTGAAAGTCTCCTACGCCGCTTCCAAGTCGCTGGGATACTAAATCCCGAGTCATATCGAAAAAGGGCTGAAGTCGGACTTCAGCCCTTTTTTTATGTGCCATACCGATAGTTATACGGCCTCCAGCATCTTCAAACGGATGCCCGCCACTGCAAGACGGCAGGGTAAATTCGGGCCGGGGATTTAAGCGCGGGAGATGATCGTATCCGATCACCACGGGATTTCCCGGCAACACGCGGAAAGACAATCCCCGCTCAGAATTGCAACTCCAACTGACCGATCCCGTGGCTGAACGACAGGCGGTGGTGGGGCGTAAGTCCGTATTCACGGATTGCGAGCCGATGCTCGCGGGTCGGGTACCCCTTGTTCTTTTTCCAGCCATACTGCGGGTATTCCTCCGCGAGGCGCAACATGTACTCGTCCCGATGGGTCTTGGCCAGCACCGAGGCTGCGGCGATGTCGGCATATTTGCCGTCGCCCTTGACGATGCAACGGTAGGGTAATTCAAGACGTGTCCGGAAACGGTTGCCGTCGATCGCAAGGAATCCGGGCGGCGGATCGAGGCGGGCGACAGCCAGCGACATTCCCTCGAACGAAGCGTTCAGGATGTTGATCTCGTCGATCCGGGCTGCGGAAACGGCCTCGACGGCCCAGGCCACGGCTTCACGCTCGATGATCAGGCGGAGCCTGTCCCGGTTCCGCTCGGTCATCTGCTTCGAATCGTTGAGCAACGGGTCGTGAAAATCGGGCGGAAGGATCACCGCAGCGGCGAATACCGGCCCGGCCAAACACCCCCGGCCGGCCTCGTCGCAACCGGCCTCCCGAAACTCGTATTGGTACTGGTTTTCTAACATCGTACCACAAAGTTACGCATTATTCCGGCTTTTTTCGCTAATTTTGCCCGAGGAAAAAAGCCTTCCGACATGAAAATCGACATCGCCCGGCAGCCGCTCGTACCGGCCTTCATGACCCTCTTCGCACTCGCCGTCGCGGCCATGTGTGCTGGAATCCCCGTGTCCGATACCAGTGGAGCGGTGCGCGATGCGCTCCCGCTTCTGGGCGGCCAACTCGCCCGGTTTCAGGCGGCATATCCGGTATGGTCGAAGTTTGCCGCCGGGTTCATGCTGCTCTTCGCCGGAATGTGTACGGGACGGATTTCGATCCGCTACAACCTCTATACGGTGGGCACCTGCCTCCCGATTCCCCTCTATGCCATCGTCGCCTGCGGGATCGCAACAGGCGGGAATTATCTCGCAGGGTTCGCAGCGTCGATGCTGCTTGCACTGGCAACGAAAAATTACTGCCGTGCCTTCTGCAACGGGTACGGGTTCGACGCCATCTTCCGTGCCTCACTCTACCTGGGACTGATGCCGCTGGTATATGCCCCCGGCTTGCCGATGCTGCTGCTCCTGCCGCTGGCCGTACTGCTTTTCCGGCGTACCTTGCGGGAAGTCGCGGTAGCAACGGCCGGACTGCTGCTGCCGGTCTTCACGGCCTGCTATGTCAGCTGGGGCACCGGGGCGGAATTCACGGCTCCCCTGATCAAATTGGGGCAATCCGCCATCGAAGGTATGCCGCTGCATCTCTTTCTGGATATTTCCCTCCCCGCACTCGTCATGGCAGGCGGGATCGTGCTGCTCGACCTGACAGCGCTTTTCTTTTTCCTGGCCGACATCTATGCCGCAGGCACCAAACCCCGCTTCATCCTCTTTTATAATATAGGTATACTGATATTGACTCTGGCTGTGCTATGCAGCCCCGCCGCAACACCCGAGGCACTCGCCCTGCTCGCTGTCCCGTCGGCCATACTGATCCCGGTATTTTTTGTCCGCATACACAGGGGAATAGCATTGCCCGTATACCTGATTTTTCTGGCGGCAGCCTTCGCTGGAATATTTTTACAATATTATATTTAGTCATTATTATGGTATCTTTAGTCTTATTTGCCTGTTTGTGCCTTTTTAGACTATTCATTATTTTATAAAACAAATATTAAATTGTATTTTTGAAATGAGCAATCGGTGACGCAACTCATTGTTCAAAAAAACTTAAAATACGATTTGGTATGAAGAATTCATTAAATTCGTCGGCCCAGCAGCCGATGATTGTGAAGTACGTAGAAGCCCTTCACAACGGAATCCAGTCTCAGGCGCTTTCACGTTACGCAATCGGTTACATCCTCCGAGGCACGAAGTATATTTACGACGGGGATAAGCGCCAGACCCTTACGCGCGGAGACGTATTCTACCTCGGCATCGGGCATCACTATATCGAGAACTTCCCGGAAAACGGACAACCCTTCGAGCAAGTGCTCTTTTATTATACGCCGGCTGACCTCCAGCGGATACTGCTGCACCTGAACATCACCTACGGACTGAACATTTCGAACGAACATTCGTGCGAAAACTGCCGCAACCGTTCGCACGTCTCTATGCCTGCCTGGAATTCGATCCGCAACTTTTTCATCAACACCAACAACTACCTGCGCGACGAGGATTTCCACCGCGACGAGACGGCCGAGAACATCAAAATGACCGAATTGATCTACCTCATCGCCTCGCACGAAGACTGCTGCCTGAAGAGCAAACTGCTGAGCAACGTCGACGCGGCCAAGGAGAATTTCGAACAGATCGTCTACGACCACATCTTCAAGGATATTTCGATCGAAGAACTTTCGAAGCTGACGAACCGTTCGCTCACCTCGTTCAAAAAGGAATTCCGGCGCCATTTCATGATGCCGCCCCACAAATGGTACATCCGCCAGCGCCTGATGCATTCGCGTCTGCTGTTGATTTCGACTTCGAAGTCGATTTCGGAAATCGGCAATGCCTGTACATTCCCCAATACGTCGCACTTTATTAAACTTTTCAAAAAGGAGTACCAGATGACGCCGGCCGCTTACCGGAACCGCCACATCACTTCGCTCGCTCCCGAGGCGCAGCCCGCCGCTAAGGAAACCGAGGAAATCCGCGAGGCGTTATAGTTCGCAACTTACAAAACCGTTAGTATTTTAAAATTTTTAATTATAATTTAAAAGATTTTTTTCGGTTAGGTTAAAAAAATGTTACAAAAGATTTGGAAGATTGTGATTTTCCATTTATCTTTGTATAACAAAACGTGGGATTCTCCCACTCTCATTAACCTAACTAACCTAACCAGAGGGGTTTGCTACTGCCAGGCAGCAAACCCCTTTCTCTGTGCAAAAAAGTCCTCCGGCAGTATCCGATATTGAATAATTGCGATTTTCGAGGCCGCATTTTTTATTTTTTTAATTGCATACTGCGAATACCGCCGCCGGCGAAACCCGAAAACAGCCCGGGGAAAGGCCCGGAGCAGGCAAACCCGCGAAGAGGCGTATCAGGAACGAGATGCCGAAAGAAAATAGGGCATTCATAGGAATTATCAATTATTTTTTCGTATTTTTGCATCAATTGGAAAATAATGAACTTAAATGCCGAAGTTTTATGACAAGGTAGATGTACTGAAAAAACCAGGATGGTTGAAGATCCGGCTCCACCGCACCCCGGAATATGCCGAGGTACAGCAAATAGTCGACAAACATGCGTTGCATACGATTTGCAGCAGCGGCATGTGTCCGAACAAGGCCGAATGCTGGAGCCGCAGAACCGCAACCTTCATGATCCTGGGAGACATCTGCACCCGAGGCTGTCGCTTCTGTGCAACGAAAACAGGACACCCCCTTGCCCCCGACGCCGAGGAACCCCGACGGGTCGCCGAAAGCGTCGCACTGATGAAACTGAGGTATGTCGTCGTTACTTCTGTGACGCGTGACGACCTGCCGGACGGCGGTGCCGCACACTGGGCCCAAACCGTCCGCGCCATCCGCACACAGAATCCCGACGCCGTAATTGAGCTCCTTATTCCCGATCTCGACGCACAGCCCGCCCCGCTGGACGTGGTCGTCGCATCGAAGCCCGATATAATCGGGCACAACATCGAAACCGTCGAGCGGCTGACCCCGGTGGTGCGTTCCAAGGCAAAGTACCGTACGAGCCTGGAAACCCTGCGCTACCTGAGCGCACAGGGTGTCGCAACGAAAAGCGGACTGATGGTCGGACTTGGCGAGAGCGATGATGAAGTATTACAAACCCTGCACGACCTGCGCGACGCAGGCGTGGGGATCGTAACACTCGGTCAGTACCTTCGTCCCACTCTGGAGCACTACCCCGTTGCGGCGTATATCACTCCTGAAAAATTCGAATGGTACAGACTGAAAGCGCTGGAAATGGGCTTCAGCTACTGCGCGAGCGCACCGTTAGTCCGCTCGTCGTACATGGCGGAAGAGGCCCTGAAGAGCGTCAAAAGTTTGTAGCGATGGAAGCCTCCTGCCGGGATCTCGGACTGATGGACTACAAAACCTGCTGGGAATTGCAGCAGGGCTTGTTCGACGCCCTGGTAGCCCGCAAGGCAGCCTGCAAAGGCGCAACGAAACAGGCGGCGGCACCCCTGGCGGCAAACGCCGGCACTGCGGAAGCAAGTAAGGCATCCGCGTGGGAGCCGGCACAGCGATCGGCAGAGGCAATGCCCAGCAAGGCGGGAACGCAACCCGGCAAAGGGCCGGAATCCCCAACGGGCAGCGTATCCGCAGCAGAGGGCGTCGAACCGTCAGGCGTCACCGGAGATGGCTCCGCCAGCGCAGGCACTATCCTTTTGGTGGAACACCCGCCGGTATACACACTCGGCAAAAGCGGCCATGCCGAAAACCTGCTGATAGGCCGCGAAGCGCTCGAAGCGATGGGCGCACAGTTCTTTCACATCGACAGAGGGGGCGACATCACTTTCCACGGCCCGGGGCAGCTGGTCTGCTATCCGATCCTCGACCTCGAATGTCTGGGCATCGGGCTGAGGGACTACATCGGGGCACTGGAAGAGGCCGTCATCCGTACCGTGGCGGTATACGGCATCACCGCCGGCCGCATGGCAGGCGCCTCGGGGGTCTGGATCGGCCCCGGAATCGGCGGGGAAACAGGGAGCCGGACAACCGCCTGCCGCGGAGATAACGGCGGCGGCAACTGCAACATCGGCGGTAACTGCGGCAACAAAAGCGTCGGCGGCAAAAGCGGCGACAGCGGCGAAAACCGCAACGAGGCAGGAACCTGCGATAGCGGCAGAATCTGCGATAGCGGCAGAATCTGCGATAGCGAAATCGGCGTCGGTGACCGCGCATTCGGAAAGGTGCCGCGCAAGATTTGCGCAATAGGCGTCCGGTCGTCACGTTATATCACCATGCACGGGTTCGCGCTGAATGTCACGACCGACCTCGGGTGGTTCACGCGCATCAACCCCTGCGGGTTTACCGACCGGGGAGTGACCTCGATCGAACGGGAAACGGGTCGCAAGGCCCCGATGGGCGAAGTAAAGTCGCTCGTTGTCAAATTTTTAAGTGAGATATTAAATGTTAGAATATATAAATAGTAAATCGTATGCCTATAGAAAAACGATGGGTAGTGAAACCGCAGGGCGATTCCGAGGCGGTGGCGAAGCTCGCTGCCGTGCTCAGGATTTCTCCCGTGCTGGCGAACCTGCTCGTACAGAGAGGCATAGACACCGTAGAAAAGGCGGACAAGTTCTTTAAACCCAGTCTCGCCGACCTCCACGACCCGTTCCTGATGAAGGACATGGACAAGGCGGTCGAGCGGGTCGAGCAGGCCGTTCGTAACAATGAGAAAATCATGGTTTACGGCGACTACGACGTGGACGGCTGTACGGCCGTTGCACTGGTGTACAAGTTCCTGCGCCAGATCGGGCATAAAAACCTGATGTTCTACATCCCCGACCGCTATACCGAAGGTTACGGTATCTCGGTCAAGGGTATCGACCTGGCAGCCCGCAAGGGCGTGGGTCTTATCATCGCCTTGGACTGCGGTATCAAAGCCACGGAAAAGGTAGTCTATGCAAAGACGAAGGGCGTGGATTTCATCATCTGCGACCATCACCTCCCGGCCGAGGAAATTCCCCGTGCCGTAGCTGTCCTGGATCCCAAGCGGGTCGATTGTTCCTATCCGTTCGACGAATTGTCGGGCTGCGGCGTAGGCTTCAAGCTCGTGCAGGCCTATGCGCAGAAAAACCGGATCCCGTTCGAACAGATCAGCCCGCTGTTAGACCTGCTGGTCGTGAGCATCGCTTCGGATATCGTACCCCTGGTGGGCGAAAACCGTATCCTTGCCCATTTCGGGTTGAAAGACCTCAACCGCGAACCGTCGAAAGGATTGCTGTCGATCATCAAGATCTGCGGCCTGGACAAGCACAACATCACCATCGACGACATCGTCTTCAAGATCGGGCCGCGTATCAACGCCGCCGGACGTATGCGGATGGACGAGAACGACGAAAACGCCTCGCCCTCGGGCGGGCATGCGGCTGTCGAGTTGCTGATCGAAGGCAACGAAAGCATCGCCGCGGAGTTCGGGAACGTCATCGACGCCTACAACCAGGATCGCAAGTCGATCGACCGTTCGGTGACGCAGGAAGCGCACGATTTTATCGAGCGCAACCCCGCAATGAAAGAGCTGAAGAGCACGGTGATCTACAATCCCAAGTGGATGAAGGGCATCGTGGGAATCGTCGCCTCGCGCCTGATCGAGACCTACTACCGGCCGACGGTGGTGCTGACGATGAGCAACGGCTTCGTGACGGGGTCGGCACGCTCGGTACCGGGCTTCGACCTTTACCAGGCCGTGGAGTCGTGCTCGGATCTGCTGGAGAACTTCGGCGGGCATATGTATGCCGCCGGGCTGACGATGCGACCCGAGAACGTCGAGGAATTCACGCGCAGGTTCAACGCCTATGTCGAGGAGAACATCGACCCGCAGATGCTCATGCCGCAGGTGGATATCGACAGCGAACTGCTCTTCTCGGACATCACCCCCGCGTTCCGCAAAGACCTCAACCGCTTCCAGCCTTTCGGCCCCGGCAACACCGCCCCGGTCTTCGCGACCTACGGCGTAAGCAACCACGGCGACGCCAAACTGGTCGGCATGGAGTGCGAGCACCTGCGCATGGATTTGATCCAGCGGCAGAAACCCAACACGAAGATCCAGTCGATCGCCTTCCAGCAACCCACGCATTACGAATGGGTGCGCTCGGGACGCCCGATCGACGTATGCTACCAGATCGTAGAGAACCACTACCGGGGGACGGTAACCACCCAACTCCGCATCAAGGACATCAAACCGGTCATGAACCGATAACTTTACATAAGAAGGGAGGGGGCTGTCTTCCGGCAGCCCCCTCCCGCTATTTTTGCGTCATGCACTACTCCCTTGCGTCCCTTTTTCCCATGAACATCCCGACCACCCGGCTCGGCCTCCGGCCCCGGCCCTTCATATGGGTCTTACTTTTAGGCTGCATTTTAGCATACCCCCTCGCACCGGCCGTCAGCAGCCCTTCCGGCGACAAGCGCGATTATATACTGGTCATCAACACCTATGCGGAATCGACCCCGTGGAGCAGAGGCATTATTACCGACATCACGGCGCGCGTCGAGCAGATCGAAAACCTGGAACTCTACACCGAGCATATAAACCTGCTGTTGGTAGATTCCCCTCGGGAAATCGAGACCTTCGAGACGAACCTCCTGCGAGAATACGGCAAAAAACCACCCCGGGCCCTGGTGCTGATCGGAACCCCTACGGCGCTGCTGCGCAATTTCATTAACAGCATATGGAAAGGCATTCCGACCATCGTATGCGCAGAACAGGATTTTGTCGGGCCGGATAAATATTACCAGAAAAGGCTTCCCATTCCGGCCTCGGAACAGGTACCTCTGCGGACACTGGCAGACCGGGACAATCTGACCCTGCTTTATTCGCCGGCCTATCTCGACCAGAGTATCGACCTGATGAAGCGCATACTGCCCGGCATGGATCGGCTCATATTCATAGACGACGCACGCTACGTCAACCGGCAAACGGAACACGACCTCGCGGAACTGCTCGACTCGAAGTACGGCGGCATAAAATACACGGTTTATTCGGCCGATGAGATCGGGATAGACCAACTGCTCGATTCGCTGAGTACGGTCGACGTAAAACGCACCGGCGTGCTCTTCTCCTCGTGGCATTACCTGAAGAACATGTCCGGGCGCAACGAAATCATGACCAACCCGTTCAAGATCATCGCCAGTTCGTCCGTACCGTTGTTCTCGCTGCGTCCGACGGGACTCAAGAGCAGCGGCATGATCGGAGGTTACGTATACGACGAAAACGAATATTCCGACAGGCTGATAGCTACCGTAAACGCAGTGCTGGAGGGCAAGCAGCCGCGCGACATTCCCTTTTACACCCCCGTCCGGGTACAACCCGTCTTCAACTATCCGGTACTGCTCCGGCACAACATCTCCCCGAACACCTGCCCGACGAACACTCTGTTTTTCGACAAACCTGCCTCGTTCATGGAGCGGTATAAAACATGGATCGGCGTCTGCGGCGGTATTTTCCTGTTATTCCTCATCTTCCAGCAATGGAGGATCGCCGTCCTGCGCAAAGTCGACGCAGCCCACCAGAAGGAGCGGGAAACCCAGGCCACATATTCGCACCTGTTCAACAACATGCCGATCCTGTATATGCAGGAACGGGCCGTGTTCGACGCACAGGGAACGGCCATAGACACTGTTTACGTCGATGTGAATGCCTATTTTGAACGTTCTTTCTACCGCCGGGACGAAGTGATCGGCAAATCCGGGGCGACGGTTTTTCCCGAGTCGCAGTCCCAGTTCATGCCGATCATCGACATCGTCCTGAAGGAAAAGCGGAGCATCACCTTCCCGTATTACCATAAACCGGTGGATATCTTCTACGAAGTCGTCATCTGCCCTTCGTACCGAAAGGACACGGTCGACATTTTCTGCATCGACAGCACGGCCCTGCACAACGCCCAGAAAAAGGTGGATTCGGTGAACCGGAAACTCGCATTGGCGCTCAACGTGGCCAACATCATCCCCTGGAAGTGGGATCTTACGAACCACACTATCCTGTGCGACCTCAACAAGGCGGCCAAGATGGCCGCCGGAATGTCGCTGGCAAACAACGCCTCGCTTGCGGTGGACGAGGAGTGCTACTTCTCGAAAGTCCACAAGGAAGACCGGGAACACGTCCGCGCAGCTTACAGGAACCTGATCGAAGGGCATACGGAGAAGGTCTGCGAAGAGTTCCGCGTCGTATCCAACGAGAGCGGGCACTGGCACATGGAGTGGGTCGAGGCACAGGCCACGGTCGAAACCCGCGACTGCGATGGCAGGCCGCTGTCGCTGGTGGGGACATCGCTCGTGATCTCCGAACGCAAACAGATGGAGCAGGAGCTGCTCACCGCACGCGACCGTGCCGAAGAGTCGAACCGCCTGAAATCGGCATTCCTGGCCAACATGAGCCACGAGATACGCACGCCGCTCAATGCCATCGTCGGGTTTTCGGGCATCCTTGCCTCGACGGACGAAGAGCAGGAAAAGCAGGAATACATGTCGATCATCGAAAGCAACAATACGTTGCTGCTGCAACTCATCAGCGATATCCTCGACCTTTCGAAGATCGAGGCCGGGACGCTCGAATTCGTCCATACGGATTTCGAACTGAACGAGCTGATGCGCGAGAAAGAGAACGTCATGAGGCTGAAAACCGACCAGAACGTGGAGCTGGTATTCGAACAGCGGTATGAAACCTGCCACGTCCGCACCGACCGCAACCGCCTTTCGCAGCTGATGATAAACCTGCTGACGAACGCCGCGAAATTCACGCACCGGGGATCGATCCGCTTCGGCTACGAACTCCGTGCCGGACAACTCTATTTCTGGGTTGCGGACACCGGCTGCGGTATCCCCGCCGAACGGAAGGACGCGGTCTTCGAGCGCTTCGTCAAACTCAACTCGTTCAAGCAGGGCACAGGGCTCGGGCTTTCCATCTGCCGGACGATCGTAGAGCATTTGGAAGGAAATATCGGTGTTGAATCGGAAGAGGGCAAAGGTTCGACCTTCTGGTTCACGCTTCCGTACGTCCCCGGCAAACAGGAACCGGCGAAGATCCCGGCACAGATGCTGCAGACCGTCCCGACGGTCGAGAAGGACAAACTGGTAATCCTCATCGCCGAGGACAACGAAAGCAATTACCGTCTTTTCGAGTCGATCCTGCGGCACGAATACAAACTCCTGCACGCCTGGAACGGCCGCGAAGCGGTCGATTTATTCAACCGGTACACCCCGCACCTGGTGCTCATGGACATCAACATGCCCGAGATGGACGGCTACGAAGCCACGGCTCAGATCCGCAAACAGTCGGCCGACGTGCCAATCATCGCCGTGACGGCTTTCGCCTTCGCATCCGACGAACAGAAGGTACTCTCGAGCGGATTCGACGGCTACATGCCCAAGCCGATCAACGCCCGGCAACTCAAAACACAGGTACTCGACATGCTTCGCAAGCGCATGACGCTGATTTAAATGGAAAAGGAAGCCCCGTCGGGAGCTTCCTTTTTCATCGGTGCCCGTATCCGTTCTTACTCCAGGCGGATGATCCGCGCATCGTCGTCCGACCCGGGCAGCGGGGCGGGGGTGAAGTCGGAATACCCCGCCGCAACGGCGCAGAGGGGTTGGCAGTCCGCCGGGATGGGCAGGAAGCTGCGCAGGTAGCCAGCGGCAGTCTCCCCGCCGGGCTCGTCCTTGCGGCGCGGGCGGCCGTTGATGTGCACCCAGCACGAAGCCAGTCCTTCGTCGACACACGCCAGTTGCAGGATGGTCGCCGAGATCGCGGCGTTCTCCCGCCACAGGTCGCTTTTCGTGGTATCGCCCAGCACGACGATCGCCAGCGGGGCACCCTTCATGAACGCCGAACCGTAATCGCGCATGTCGGCCATGCGGGCCACCAGGGCAGGGTCGTCGACCACCACCAGGTGCGTCGTACGGGTATTGCGCGCCGATGGCGCCGACAGAGTCTCGTGCAGGATGCGGTCTACGACCTCACGCGGCACCGCACGCTCCGAGAATTTGCGGATGCTGCGGCGTTTTTCGATCAACTCTTTGAATTCCATCTGTTTTTATATTTTGTGTTTTCGGCCTCTCTTTTGCAAAAATAGTGAAAAAAAACTATCTTTGTTAAATTGATAATATTTCAGCAGGATTCGCAATCCGATATACCGAACTATTATTTACCGAACCAAACGTTCACCGCATCCAGGCAAAGGAATGCAACAAAATCAGCCATACATTCCATACAGCACTCCCAACCGGGAAGCACAGAAATACCTATTACTTAAAATGATGAAAATAAAAAATATAATCCTCTCGTTTCTATTAGGTATTTTCACCGTCGCATGCAGCGGAGCAGGCGAAGTTGCCGACGAAGGATACATGGGTTCCGGCTATACAAAGGAGGAATTAGACGCAAAGGGAGTCAATACCCAGCATCTGTTCGTATTTACGGAGGAGCGTGCTACTTACAATGGCCGGACATTCTCGATAAACATACCCATTGACTCGCTTATCGAGATATTCGGACCTTGCGAGAGAATCCTTTACGGAAAAGATTACAATACAGGATACAACCGCTATTTCTGGGACACGATAGGCTTTACAGCTTTAGTCTCCCCCGAAAAAGAAGTAATGGAGTTCAATCTGCATTGGGATTACCTGCCTAAAGAAAAGGAATACGACTATGACGATCCGGATCCGGCCGATGTTCCGGCAAAATTTTTCAAAGGAAAGATACTGTTGAACGGGATTCCACTCGACAATACGTCGGATTACGCAGATTATTGCAATAATAAAGAGATACAAAGTCTGTTGCTTAAATTAGCAAGGAAGAAGGGGATCAAAAGAAACTTCCATCAATGTTTATATCATTTCGTAGACAATGGAAGTATTAATCGGTACCATCACTCTTATCATAAGCTCTACTTTTTCGATTATACGACATTCGAAAACAATCCTTTTTTCTCATACAGGGTGAAAGTAGTAACCAAAACCGGACAGATACATGAATTCGGAATGCAGTACGCTGTCTACACCAATCCAAACTCCATAGATATCTTTTGACCTATTCATTTATACATATTTGATCTTCAAAACTTTGAAAACGATGGAATTCAGATTCACCATAGCCCTTATCTACGATTTCGACGGCACGCTCGCCCCCGGCAACATGCAGGAGTACGACTTCATACCCGCCGTGGGCAAAAGCAACAAGGAATTCTGGACGGAGGCCAACACGCTGGCCGAAGAACAGGATGCCGACATGGTACTGACCTATATGGCACGCATGTTACAGGAAGCCAAGTCGAAAGGGCTGTCGCTGCGGCGCGAGGCATTTCAGGATTCGGGACGCCGCGTGACGCTTTACAAGGGCGTGAAGGAGTGGTTTGCGCGGATCAACGCCTACGGCGCCGCACACGGGATAAGAATCCTGCACTACATCAACTCGTCAGGGATGAAGGAGATCATCGAAGGAACTCAGATCGCACACGAGTTCCGGAAGATCTATGCCTGCTCGTTTCTCTACGACGTCGACGGCATCGCCTACTGGCCCGCCGTGGCGGTCAACTACACCAACAAGACGCAGTTCATCTTCAAGATCAACAAAGGCGTCGAATCGGTGTTCGACAGCAAGATGGTGAATCGTTACATCCCCGAAAACGAACGTCCCGTGCCGTTCAAGCACATGATCTACGTGGGCGACGGGACGACCGACATCCCCTGCATGCGGCTGGTGAAAAATTCCGGCGGACATTCGATCGCGGTCTACAACCCCGACCAGAAGGGTGCCCGCAAGGAGATGGCCTCGCTGATCCACGACAACCGCGTAAGCCACGTCTGCCCGGCCGACTACTCCGAAGGCTCGGACATGGACATCCTGGTCAAAACCATCATCGACAAGATCGACCTGGACGACAGGCTCGAAAAACTCGAAGTCGTGAAATAACCCGGCCAGCGGGACGGGAAGCGGATATGCCCGGGACGCCCCCGGAGACGGGCAGCGAGGAAAGCCGGGCATCCCGACGAAAGATTCAAGCATCGGAAAAAGAGAATATGGACATTATTTTCGCAACCAACAACGCACACAAGCTCACCGAGGTACAGGCCGTACTGGGGCCCGGATACAAGTTGCTGACACCCCGCGACTGCGGCGTGACGGAGGAGATCCCCGAGGAACAGGATACCCTCGAAGGCAACGCCTCGCAGAAGGCGCATTACCTGCACGAACGCACCGGAATGGATTGCTTCGCCGACGACACGGGGCTCGAAGTCGAAGCGCTGGGCGGGGCCCCGGGCGTACACTCGGCACGCTACGCCACCGACGGGCACGACTTCGCGGCCAACAACCGGCTGCTGCTGAAAAACCTCAAAGGGCAGGCCAACCGCCGGGCACGGTTCCGCACGGTGATATCGCTGCTCCTGGACGGCGAAGAGCACCTTTTCGAAGGGATCGTCGAGGGGCGCATCATCGACCGGGAAACGGGGCACGAGGGATTCGGGTTCGACCCGCTGTTCATCCCCGACGGATACGACCGAACCTTCGCGCAGATGACCACCGGGGAGAAAAACGAAGTGTCGCACCGTGCTCGTGCCGTACGCAAACTCGCCGCGTACTTGCATTCCGTCGAGAAATAAGCGTCTTTACGAAAAACAGGCGGCGCCCCGGCAATGTCCGAATAAATTCGGCATTGCGCCCGGCTTGCATCGTCTTTAACCCTGTTTTAGACAGGCGGCGCCTCGGCAAATTGCAAGTAAACTTGCTTTTGCCCTCGGCTTGCACTATCTTTGCCGTTCCTATGGAAGAGAGAAATTACAACAAGGAGGAGCGTTTCGACGCCAAGGCCATCGAAGGGCTGAAGCACCACTACACCGAAATACTGCGGTTGCTGGGCGAGGATCCCGCACGCGAAGGGTTGCAAAAGACCCCCGAACGGGTGGCCAAGGCAATGTCGTTCCTGACGAAAGGCTATGACGAAAACCCGTTGGAGATCATTCGCTCGGCGACGTTCCGCGAAGAGTACAAGCAGATGGTGCTGGTGAAGGACATCGAACTTTATTCGCTCTGCGAGCATCATATGCTACCGTTCTACGGCAAGGCGCATGTCGCCTACATCCCCAACGGCCATATCACGGGGCTTTCCAAAATAGCCCGTGTGGTGGAGTGCTTCGCCCGCCGCCTGCAGGTACAGGAGAGGCTGACGGTGCAGATCCGCGACTGCATCCAGGAGGCGCTGAACCCCATGGGCGTGGCCGTCGTGATCGAAGCGAGCCACATGTGCATGCAGATGCGCGGCATCGAAAAGCAACAGTCGGCGACGACGACCTCGGCCTTCACCGGGATTTTCCTCTCCGACCACCGCACGCGCGAAGAGTTCATGACCCTGATCTCGCACCGGTACCGGTAGACCCGCCGCACGATAAAACGGAACGTCCCGCAGCGCACGGCTTGCGGGACGTTCCGTTTCCGGGGGCGACCCGGTTATGATTTGCCCTTACCCTTGAACTCCACCAGAGCGGCATTCAGCGCCCGGTGGAGCGAATACTGCGAGAGTGGTTTGACGAGAAATTCGTTGCACCCCGCATTGCGGGCGCTCTCGATCTCGCTGCCGGATGAATAGGCCGACATGGCAATGATGGGGACGTCCGCCGAAACGCTGCGGATACGCCGCGTAGCCTCAAGGCCGTCCATCACGGGCATGCGGATGTCCATCAGCACGGCATCGGGCTGTACCGTCCCGAACATGTCCACAGCCTCGGCTCCCGTATGGGCACGCACGAGGCTGAAGCGGCGGCTGAGGACGGCTTCGATGAGTCTGAAATTGGTGTCCGAATCCTCGGCGACCAGCAGCACCCACGACTTGCCGTCGTCCCGGCCCGGGGCGGCGCAAAGCTGCTCGTCGTTTTTGCTGCCGTCCCGGTGGACGACGGGGATCGAGAAATGGAACCGCGTGCCCTTCCCGGGTTCGGAATCCACGCCGATCGTTCCGTCGAGTTTTTCGACGATCATCTTCGAAATGGCCAGCCCGAGTCCCGTGCCGGACACGAAATCGTTGAGTTTGACGAACCGGTCGAAGATATTGCGCGCCTTCTCGGGCGGTATGCCCATGCCCGTATCCTGGACGAAGAACTCCACACACCCGTCCTTCAGGTCGAACCCGAAGCGGATCTCCCCCTCTTCGGTAAACTTGCCGGCGTTGTTCAGCAGGTTGGAAATAACCTGTGCCAGGCGGTTCTGGTCGCAGACGATCTCCACGTTCGCGACCCGTTCTTCGAAGACCAGTTCCACGCCCGGCTTGACGCGGGGTTTGTGGACTTCCAGCTCCGAGCGGCAGAGGTCGTTAAGGTTCATCGGCCTGAAGCGGAATTCGAGCGTCCCGGCTTCGATCTTCGAAATGTCGAGGATATCGTTTATCAGTTGCAGCAGCAGCTCGGAATTGACGTCGATGATATCGATGAACTGTTGTTTCTCCTCCTCGGTTTCCACCTCGCCGATGAGCTTGGCAAAACCCACGATGGCATTGAGCGGCGTGCGAATCTCGTGGCTCATGTTGGCCAGGAAAGCAGATTTGAGACGGTCGGACTCCTCGGCGCGGATACGCGCCTCGACGATCTCCAGTTCGGCATTCTTCATGTCGGTGATGTCCCACGAGACGCCGATGATGAGCGGAAGGCGGTTTTCGACCGGCACCAGCGACTTGGAAGTATTGACGATACGGGTCTCGCCCGTGGCCGAGACGTACTCCTCGATGAAGGTCTGGCGTTCGCCCGTACGCAGCAGCGTCAGGTCGTCCTGCCGGAAATGCTCCGCATCCTTCGGGCTGGGGAAAATCTCGTAATCGGTATGCCCGAGCGCCCTGGAGGCCGGAATCCGCGAATATTCCTCGAACGCCCGGTTCCAGTAGAGGTAGCGGAACTCGTTGCCCGGGTCTTTCACAAACAGATAGACCGGAATGTTGTTGAGGATGCACTCCAGGATGGAGTTCATCTCCTTGACCTTGTTCTCGTGTTCGATGCGCTGCGTCACGTCCCGGCCGAAGAACCAGACGATCTCGCGCTCCTGAAAATAGTCGTAGATGATGTAGGCCACGATGTCCCACGCCACGATACGTCCCTGCTCGTTCTTGAAGCGGACGGTGTATTTATGCGAGCCGTTATCGCGGCGTATTTTCGCCAGCCGGGCTTCCCACTGCAAACGGGAACCTTCGTACGACCAGAAATCGTAAACCTTGTGTTGCGAAAGGTCGCCTTCGACATCGTGCCGCACCCTGAACTGCTCGTTGGCATATTCCATCGTACCGTCCAGGCTGCAGGCGTAGATCTCCTCGTCGACATTGTTCAGTGCATATTTGACCATCTCCAGTTCATGCTTGGCAGCTTCGGCCTCGGTGATGTCACGGCAGATGCAGAGGGCATGCTCCCCGTCGAGCGGGAAAATCCGGTTTTCGTAGTTGCGGGTTCGGCCGTCGAGCGTAATGTCGTGGTGGGACGAAGAGCCGCACCCCGTCGCAAAAACATTGTCGAGGTTGTTCTTCACATTGCGGCAGGCCGCAGGCGAAAGCATCGTGCGGATGTTCTGCCCGGCGAGCTCTCCGCCCGGAACCCCGACATGGTTGGTCTCATCCGCGGAAACCAGTTCGACCAGCGTCCCGTCGCGATCGAGCACGGTCAGCATGTCGGGTATCGAATCGAGAATCTTACAGGCATAACGCTCCCGGAACCGGCTCCCGGAACCCTTCGGCGTATCGAGTTGTGCTTCGAGCTCTTCGATCCTGCGGAGAAGCTCCTCACGGGAACAGTTATCGTATCGGCTCATACCTTGTGATCATTATGCATAGATAGTTACAAAAGTAATATATTTTCCGAATGACGAACCATTTTCCGACCGAAATCGGCGCCGCACCCCAAACGATTACGACCGGCACGGCAACAATCCCGTTCGGAAGGATGACTTCAGGCCGCAATGCGGCGCGATTACCTTTCAAAAATGGCGCAGGAAAAGCCCGCAAAGACGCTCTTTCAGCCCGAGGATGTATCGAGAGATCCTTTAAGGGCCGTTTCACACAGGAGTAAATTCCTGTGCCCGACCATAAAACACTCCGCCGGCACCCTCCCGTATCGCAAAACCGCTTTTTTATACCCCGATCGGGTTTCCATGCGCGAAAAGGGTGTGGAAGGAACGAATTTTGAACATGCTCCGAGACAGCAAACTAAAAAATCAAAATCATGACCGTCAAAAAATTACGTTACCTCGCATACGCACTCGTTGCAGTTGCGTTTTGCGCGTGCCAGAAAGAGCCCTCGACATCGGGCCTCCACAAAGACTATCTGGTCTACACCGCTTACGACACCGAAGCCGACTTCGGTGCGCTGGACACCTACTACCTCCCCGACAGCATCCTGCTGATCGGCGCAGCAGACAAGACGGAATACTGGAAAGACGACAATGCGCTGGAGATCGTCAACACGGTCGCCGGCCGCATGAACGCCGCCGGCTACACCCGCACCGATGACAAGGAGGCGGCCAATGTCGGACTGCAATTGAGCTACGTGCAGAAAGTGACCTATTTCGTGGGTTACGACTATCCCTACTGGTGGTGGTATTACCCCTACTACTGGACGCCCGGATACTGGGGTGACTGGCTGGGATGGCACTATCCCTACCGCGTATATTACGGTTATACGGCCGGTTCGCTGCTGATCGAGATGCTGGATCTGGAAGCCGACCAGCAGAGCGGCAAGAAACTTCCCGTCATCTGGGACAGCTACATCGGCGGCCTGCTCACCTCGTCGGAAAGCCTCAACCAGCAGCGCACGGTGGACGCCGTAGAACAGGCGTTCGACCAGTCGCCTTATCTGAAAAAATAATTTAACCGTAAAAACACGTCCGATTATGAAAACATCGAAATACCAGGTTCTAAAAACCATCGCACTCTGTGTCGTCCTGCTCGCCGCCGCGCGCACGGGCAAAGCACAGGTCTTCCCGAACAGCTACATCAACGTCGACTGGCAGGTAGGCGTGCCCCTGGGCAGCAGCCTGGCCGACAAAGCCTCGGGCTGGGGCATGAACTTCGAAGGCGGCTATTTCATCACGCCGGCCATCGCCGTGGGCCCGTTCATCTCTTACCAGACCAACCTCGAAACGATCCCGCGCCAGACACTCGACCTGGGCAACGGTTCGGCCCTCACGGTCAACCAGAAGCACTCCGTATTCCAGTTGCCGTTCGGCGTCACCAGCCGTTACACCTGGCTTACGGACAGCGTATTCCAGCCTTATGCGGGCCTGAAGCTGGGTGCCAACTACGCCGAACTTTCGTCCTATTACTACGTCGTCAAGCAGTACAACGACACGTGGGGATTCTTCCTCTCGCCCGAAATCGGCGTGAGCATCTTCCCGCGCCCCGACTACCGTTTCGGGTTCCATGTGGCACTCTATTACAGCTATGCCACCAACAGCGGCGATGTCCTGACTTACTCGGTCAACAATCTCAATAATTTCGGCATACGCGTCGGTATATCATTCTGATGCAGAGTGGGAAAGCGCCTCTTGTGGAGTGCCCCGGTTCCTGAAAAGGGATCGGGGTTCCCTTTTCCCGGGAGCTCTTTCCCAGACGGATTTGCTGGTTCGGGAAATTGTACCTACCTTTACAACGACTAAAACCATTGGATGTTTAATTTGGATTCGGCATTGTAGGAATCCGTACCTCACCACGGATTCCGTCCCATTCTTCCCTCCCGGGGGGCATTCTGCCCGGGCGGATATTCATTTTGCCTTATTTTTTTAAATTCGCCATGCACGGGATTTCCCAATCCATCCCGCGCGCGGCCTCAACTACAAACAACCATGGAACAGGAAAATAAACAGATCTTCGATTTCGATTTAAAAATGATCGCCGATTTCTTCAGGGAACTCGACAGGCAGGGGCCCGGCGGCGTGGAGCAGACGCTCCGCGCCCTGGAATTCGTACCCGACAGGCCGGGGATGCGGATCGCCGACATCGGATGCGGCACCGGCGGACAGACCGTCACGATCGCCCGGAACAGGGATTGTACGATAACGGCCGTCGACCTGCTGCCGGAGCTGTTGGAAGAATTCCGCGCCCGGATAAAAAAGGCCGGGCTGGAAAACCGCGTCACGGCCATACAGGGCTCGATGGACGCACTGCCCTTCAGCCCCGGGGAATTCGACGTGATCTGGGCCGAAGGCTCGATCTACAACATCGGATTCGAACGCGGGCTGAGGGAGTGGCGGCAGTACCTCAAACCGGGCGGCATAATCGCCGTGACCGAGTGCTCGTGGCTCTCGGGCGCACGCCTGGCGTCGAAATTCATCTCGGACTATTTCCCCGACATCGACAGCCCGTCGGGGAAAGTGCGGATCCTCGAAGAGGCGGGATATGCACCGCTGGCGCATTTCGCGCTGCCCGAGCATTGCTGGACGGAAAACTACTTCGCCCATGCAAGCGCACGCATCCCGGGATTCCTCAAGCAATACGGGCACAGTGAAAAAGCACTCCTGCTGGCCGAAATGCAGAAAAACGAGATCGCCCATTACGAAAAATACAAAGCGTACTACGGTTACGTCTTCTACATCGGCCAAAAACCGGAAGAGTAATCCCTCGTCCTGAAAGGCAGAATCCCGCTTCCTTCGGGGAAGCGGGATTCGTTTTTCCGGTTCGGGGAAAATACCCGGTCATTCCATCGAGGTGTAGACGAGCATCGTCTCGGGGGCCAGGCTGATCCGGCTTCCGGGCGCAAGCGCCACCCCGCGCTCCACGGGAAGCAACCGTTCGCCCCCGAGCCTGAGCCGCCCCGGGGCGTAGACATAAAGCGCGAGATCGGAAAGTCCGGGCTGAGGATTTTCCAGCGTCAACTCCACCGTCCGCTCCGAATCCGTATTGACCACAGCCAACGTCACGCCCTTCTCGGTGCGTCCGAACATCGAACGGACTCCGCCGACGCCCGACACTCCGGAGGCGAGAATCTGCGCACCTTGCGGAAAATAGCGGCACAGCAGCGACATGGCATAGTACCAGGGGCGGATCCGTTCCTTGCCGGCGCCGTAGCGCTCTTCGCCGAGGATGTTCCAAAACCCCCATATTTTCAGTTTCCCGGGTTCGTTCATGTGCATCGCATCGTCGAGCATCCAGACCACGCAGCCCGAATAGCCGCATGCGGCCGTTTGCATGACGGCATCGGCAACGTCGATACCGTACATGTGGTCGAAGACGAACATCTGCGAATCGCCGGGCGATGCATCGGGGTCGGCAGCAATCCGCCGCTCGTTCTCGGCGGCATAGGCGGCATCGCGTTCGTCGATGAATTTCAACCCCAGCTCGCCGAGGATCATCTTCGTCCCCGCAGGAGCCGCAGCACGGTAAGCCGAAATCATCGCCGAATACTCCCCCGTATTGACCTGGGCCTTGGAAGGATACGTATGGATGTCGTAAAGCCCCACGGCGTCGCCGAGATCCCGGACGGAATTACTTACCCAGTGTGTTTCGAGGGTCGTCCATACCGCCGCGTCGGGAGCGACCAGCTTCACCCGGCCGGCCATGCCGTGCCGCCGCAGGGAAGCATCCATGGCGCGTGCGGCGCGGAGCCAGAGGGCATAGTCGCCCCGGGTCGAAGCCCACGAGCCGTTAGGTTCGTTGACGATATTGTAGTAACGGATGCAATCGTAACCGCACTCTTCGACCAAGTAGCGCACCATCTCTCCGCTGCTGTCGATCAGCGCCTGGTCGACGGTCTGCGCCTGCCGATCGACCAAGCTTCCGCCCCAGTCGCCGAGCAATACCGTCACGCCATGCGTATTGCAGAACCCGAGAATCATGTGCAAATCCTCCATGTTCCGCGACGGGTCGAACCGCCCGTCCGTGAGATACGACCGGATACCGCCCATCACGCGGATGAAACGGGGCTGCATGTACTCCAGCCTGTCGGTAAGGCGTTTTCGGTCGGCCGCAGAAAACCGGCCGTCGACGTCATGCACCTCGTAAGGATCCCACTGGACGCCGTTGCCGATATAGGCGTCGTCGATCACCCTGCCGCTCAATGTCAGCACGCCCCGAGCAGGCGACGTCCCCTCCGGCGGGGAAGCGTTGCCCCGCGCACAGGCCCATGCGGTTCCAGCCGCACAAACAACTGCAAATAAAGCATATCGCACAATTCTTTTTTCCATCGTCCGGATATTTTCGGTTACGAAGATAAAGATAAGCCGCCCAAAGCTTTCGCATGTAATACTTTTTTAACCGAAACAGATCGTTTGCCGACAATCGGCACAAGCACTACCGGGAAGCAACCCCGGAAGTTACATAAAAAACAAAAAAGTATAAATATCTGTTAAAATACTACTCTTTTCACAGTCGCCTCCGTTCGTATATTTGCATAACTGAAAACCGACTAAACCCGAATCCATGAAACACCTGCTTACGCCGCTGCTCGGAGCCCTTACGCTAAGCTTGTCCGGATGTCAGGACAAGCCCCAGCCCCAGTTCATCCGTGTGGAAAACGGACGTTTCGTCGGCGGAAGCGCCAATTCAGGCTATTTCGTCGGAGCCAACTTTTGGTACGGGGCTCTGCTGGCCACCGAAGGGCCGGGGCGCGACCGTGACCGCCTGTGCCGCGAACTCGACAGGCTGAAGGCATCGGGTATCGGCAACCTGCGTGTCCTGGTCGGGTCGGAAGGCAACACGGGAGTCATATCGAAAGTCGAACCGATCCTGCAAACCGCACCCGGAGTTTACGACGACCGCGCACTCGACGGGCTGGATTTCCTGATGTCCGAACTGGGAAAGCGGGACATGCAGGCAGTGCTCTACCTCACCAATGCCTGGGAATGGAGCGGCGGATACAGCCAGTACCTCGAATGGAGCGGCCGGGGCACCTATCCCGTTCCGGGACTGGCCGGATGGGACACCTTCATGGCTTACGTGCGGCAGTTCCACGAAGCAGAGGCCACCGACAGTTGTAAAATACTGTTGGAAAAACACATACGCCACATCGTCACCCGTACGAACCGTTATACGGGACGCCCCTACCGGGAAGACCCGGCCATCTTCTCCTGGCAGATCGCCAACGAGCCGCGGGCCTTCTCGGATGACAACAAGGAACGCTTCTTCGCCTGGGTCGCCCGCACGGCGAAACTCATCAAGCAACTCGACCCCAACCACATGGTTTCGACCGGCAGCGAAGGGGAAATGGGATGCGAAGGGGACATCGGGCTATGGCGGCGCATCCACGCCCTGCCGGAGATCGACTACGCCAACATACACATCTGGCCCTACAACTGGCGGTGGATCAGCCAGGAAAATGTCGGGGGAGACCTCACGGCGGCCTGCGAAAAAACGACCGAATACATCCGCCGCCATGCGGAAATCGCACGGGAGCTGGGCAAACCGCTCGTCATCGAGGAGTTCGGCTACCCGCGCGACAGCTTCGCCTTCGAGCCCGGCTCGCCTACGACGGCCCGCGACGCCTACTACCGCCATATCTTCGAGCAGGTCATACGCAGTGCAGCGGCCGGCGACATCGTGGCAGGATGCAATTTCTGGGGCTGGGGCGGCGCGGCACGCCCCGTACACCTCAGCTGGCAAGCCGGCGACGATTACTGCGGCGACCCGGCACAGGAAGAGCAGGGGCTTAATTCGGTCTTCGACAACGACCATACTACCTTGCGGGAGATCACGGCGGCAAATCGCACGCTGGGCCTCCATGCACAAGCGCTTACGGCGACACCCGGCAACGGAACCCCGGCGGCCCTGCTCCGGCTCCTGCGGGAAACATCCGCCCGGAACCGGCTGTTGTTCGGGCAGCAGGACTTCCCCTTTTACGGCTGCGACTGGGCCTACCGGCCCGGCTGTTGCGACGTGAAGGCATGCTGTGGGGATTATCCGGCCGTGCTGGGCTGCGACCTCGGGGAAATCGAGCTCGGGACGGGGCATAATCTCGACGGCGTACCCTTCGACACGATGCGCCGCGAAATTGTCCGGCAATACGAACGCGGCGGGCTGACGACCGTCAGCTGGCATCCCCGCAACCCGTTAACAGGCGGCGACGCATGGGATGTGAGCGACCCCGGCACCGTACGTTCGGTACTGCCGGGCGGCAGAAACCATGCGAAATTCCTCGGATGGGTGGATCTTGCGGCCGATTTTCTCAACTCCCTGTCCACGAACGACGGCACGACCGTTCCGGTGTTGTTTCGTCCCTGGCACGAGCACACCGGGAGCTGGTTCTGGTGGGGACAACGGCTCTGTTCGACCGCCGAATACGAAGCACTTTGGAAAATGACCGTCGAACGCATGCGCGACAGGGGCGTACGTATGCTCACCGTCTATTCGCCCAACCCGTGCGTCACAGGACTGGAATACCTCGAGCGTTATCCGGGGGATGCATGGGTCGACATACTGGGGCTGGATGCCTACCACAGCAGCGATGCCGGGGCATTCGTCACGCGGCTCGGGGCATCGCTCGGGATCATGGATCAGATCGCCCGAGACCACCGGAAACCCTATGCCGTATCGGAAACCGGCATGGAGGGTATTCCGCGTGCCGACTGGTGGACGGGGGTACTGATGCAGGGCATCGGGGAGCAGCGTCCCGCATACGTACTGGTATGGAGGAATGCCTTACAGACGCTAAAACCCGGGCATTTTTACGCACCCTATCCCGGACAGGTCTCGCAGGCCAACTTCAACCGGTTCTATGCTTCGCCACGGACGTTATTCGCGGCCGATGCAGCCAACGCCTTTCAATAACAAACAATATAGACTCAATTTTCGACAATGACCAACTTTGAGGAAACGATGCATCGGTTGCAGTTGCAGCACGAGCAGCTCCTGACACGCAAAAATATGCCAACCGATGCCTACAACGGTATCTTCACCCGATACCGCCATCCGATACTCACGGCAGCGCACACGCCGCTTTTCTGGCGCTACGACCTCGACCCTGCGACCAATCCCTACTGCATGGAACGGATAGGGATAAATGCCGTGATGAACTCGGGAGCCATCAAATTCGGCGGCAAATACCTCCTGGTGGTTCGCGTGGAAGGTGCCGACCGCAAATCGTTTTTCGCCGTGGCGGAGTCGCCTAACGGCATCGACAATTTCCGTTTCCGGGACTATCCCGTCACCATGCCCGAATACGGGGAACCGGCAACCAACATTTACGACATGCGTCTGACGGCACACGAGGACGGCTGGATCTACGGGATTTTCTGCGTCGAACGGAAAGACCCGGCAGCGGCTCCGGGCGACCTGTCGTCCGCCGTTGCAGCGGCTGGCATCGCACGCACGAAAAATCTGGTGGACTGGGAGCGGCTCCCCGACCTGAAAAGCTCCAGCCAGCAGCGCAACGTGGTTCTACACCCGGAATTCGTGGACGGGAAATATGCCCTCTACACCCGGCCGCAGGACGGGTTTATCGACACGGGCAACGGCGGCGGCATCGGCTGGGCGCTCATCGACGACATCACGCACGCCCAAGTCACGGGCGAGTCGATCATCAACCGGCGTTACTACCATACGATCAAAGAGACGAAAAACGGCGAAGGCCCCCATCCGATCAAAACACCCCGGGGATGGCTGCACCTGGCACACGGCGTACGAACCTGCGCCGCGGGGCTGCGCTATGTGCTCTACCTCTACATGACCGAGCTCGAACGCCCCTGGATACCCCTGGCCGAGCCCGCGGGCATGCTGCTCGGCCCCCTCGGCGAAGAACGCACGGGCGATGTGTCGAACGTGCTTTTCTCGAACGGCTGGATCGCCGATCCCGACGGACGGGTCTGCATCTATTACGCCTCGTGCGATACCCGCATGCATGTAGCGACCTCGACCGTCGGGCAGCTGGTCGACTACTGCCTGCACACGCCTGCCGACGGATTTACGACCGGGCACAGCGTCGAAACGCTCAAAAAACTCATCGACAAAAACCTCAAACGCTAAAATGGCAGCTGCACGGTCGGAAAAAATCGGGTACGGGCTGGGCGACATGTCGTCGAGCATGTTCTGGAAAATATTCTCCTATTATCTTCCGTTTTTCTACTCCAACATTTTCGGGTTGAGCCTGGAACATGCCGCCGTACTGTTGCTCGTCACCAAACTCTGGGACGCGGTATCCGATCCCGTCATGGGCCTGATCGCCGACCGTACGACCTCCCGCTGGGGACGTTACCGACCTTACCTGCTCTGGGTCGCCGTTCCTTTCGCCGTGGCCGGCATCCTCACCTTTACGACACCCACGTGGAGCTATTCGGCCAAACTGATATGGGCCTACGCCACCTACTTGCTGATGATGACCGTCTACACCGCCATCAACGTCCCCTATGGGGCGATGCTGGGCGTGGTGACCGACGATTCGCGCGAACGGACGGTATTCTCCTCCTACCGGATGTTTTTCGCCTACGGGGGCAGCTTCCTGGCACTGGCGATTTTCGAACCCCTGTGCGACCTCTTCACCCCCGACACCGGGGACATGGACGCCGCGCGGGCCGTCGCCGCGCAGGCCGACGGATGGCAGGCGGCCATGATCGTCGTCGGGACAATCTGCGCGCTGCTTTTCCTGCTCTGCTTCCGCCTGACGCGCGAACGCGTCGCCCCGGTCGAAAGCCCGTCTGCGGGCGGACAGTCGATTCTGTCCGACATGAAATCGCTCGCCGGCAACGGGCCGTGGTGGATACTGCTGGGCGTGGCGGTGGCCGCGCTGCTCTTCAACTCGATCCGCGGCGGGGCGGCAGCTTATTACTTCAAGGATTTCATCGGGGAGGACAACCTGTTGGGCGGCAGTATGATACTCTCCTGCGGAGCGTTCCTCGCCATCGGCGAAATCGCCAACATGCTCGGGGTCGTACTGGCCGTACCCATCTCGCTGCGTATCGGTAAGCGGATGACCTACATCTGGGCCATGGCCGTATCGGGCCTGTTGAGCATCGTCTTCTTTTTCATGCCGACCACCGTTGCCGGATGCTGGGCGATGGTCGTACTGCAAATCGTGATTTCAGCCGCAGCCGGCATCACCTTCCCGTTACTCTGGAGCATGTATGCCGACGTGGCGGACTATTCGGAGCTGAAGCACGGCCACGGTTCGACGGGGCTGATATTCTCGTCGTCATCGATGGCCCAGAAATTCGGCGGCGCATTCGGCAGTGCACTGATCCTCTGGCTGCTGGCTTCCTACGGATACGACACCTCGGGCGCCGCGGTGCAGAACGGCGAGGCAATCTTCGGACTGCGGATGCTGATGAGCTGGCTGCCGGCGGCAGGGTGCGCGCTGGCCGTGCTGCTGGTTGCAATCTATCCGCTCAACGAAACCCGCATAAGCGAAATCGGAGAAAAACTGGCCCTGCGCAGGGCCGCAAACAAATGAACATGAACCGCGAACAACAATTCAAGCGCGAGCTCACCGAAGAGCTCCGCAATAATATCCTCCCGTTCTGGGCGCGGCAAATGGTTGACCCGGGAGGAGGATTTTTCGGCCGCATGACCGGAACGGGCGAACTGATAGCCAACGCCGGGCGGAGTGCAATCCTTTGCGGCCGCATCCTGTGGACTTTCTCGGCAGCCTACCGGACATCGGGTTGCGAGCAATACCTGGCAACAGCCACAGCCGCACGGGACTACCTGCTCGACAAATTCCTCGACAAAACCTACGGCGGCGTCTACTGGTCGGTGGACGCTGCGGGCAACCCTGCAGACACGAAAAAACAATTTTACGCCCTCGGGTTCGCCATCTACGGACTGAGCGAATACGCCCGGGCGACAGGCGACGAGCGGGCGCTTCGGGAGGCAATCGGACTCTTCCGGGCTATCGAAGAGCACTCCTACGACGCCGTTAACAACGGCTATGAAGAGGCGGCGGCCCGCGACTGGTCACCGATCGACGACGTGCGCCTGAGCGACAAGGACGCCAACGAGAAAAAGACGATGAATACCCACCTCCACATCCTGGAGGCCTATACCAACCTGCTCCGCATCTGGCCCGACGAGGGGCTGCGCAGGCAGACCCGCAACCTGCTGGAAATCTTCCTCTCGCGGATCGTGCAGCCGCAAAACGGCCACTTGGGACTATTTTTCGACGACCGATGGCAGTTGAAAAGCGCCGGTTGCTTCTCCTACGGCCACGACATCGAGGCTTCGTGGCTGCTGCTCGAAACCGCAGCGACGCTCGGCGACGAAGCATTGTACGAGCGCACCCGCACCAGCTGCTACGCCATCGCCAATGCGGCCCTCGAAGGCTATATGGGTGACTGGAGCATGATTTACGAACGGCACCCCGACGGCACCCGGAATCTCGAACGTCATTGGTGGGTGCAGGCGGAGTGCGTCATCGGGCTTTTCTATCTCTACCGGCTCCACGGCCGCAAGGAGGCCCTGGAGCCCGCCCTGAAAACATGGGATTACATCAAGACACACCTCATCGACCGCACGGGAGGCGAATGGTGGTGGAGCATTCTCCCCGACGGCAGCGTCAACCGAACGGACGACAAGGCCGGATTCTGGAAATGCCCCTATCACAACGGCCGCATGTGCATGGAGATCGCCGCGCATATTCCGGACAACGAAACCTCTTCCGCACGATAAAAACAGGGCTTTGCAGTGCCCGAGGGAGTTTTCTCATGTAGCCGGGGGCACGACCGGACTTCTCCGCCTTACGGCACGCCGGCTGCTCCGCAAGCATCCCCGACCTTCGGTTCGGAGCGACAGGCAGGCACAAAAAAGGAGCCGTGAAACATCAGTTTCACGGCTCCTTTCGCATTTGCGGTATTCAGAGTTCCAACAATGTATGCCGTTCCAGATTATAACCCTCGGCCGAAAGAACGGCTCCGCCGCATGAAACGTATTCGGCTTCGACCGTCCGTTTTTCACCCGGAAGCAAATGGATATACCCTTCGGAAATATAGGCCGGGAGGATCGCTTCGCCCGTCCGCCCGTCGCGGACGTTGAATTTCACCGCAAGGGCGGTTGTGGCCGAGGGATTCGACACTTCAAATCGCACCGTCGTGGCACGTCCGTCGTCCTGCCGCGCTACGCGGCGCGCCCGGAGCCGAACCTGTGCCAACCGGTTCAACGCCGTGAAATCCCGGCCGGGACTGCGCAGGTAATCGTTCACGCTAACCCGCCTGCCACCGACATACAGTTCGAGCCGCACCATGTAGCAGTCCCGGTTCTCGGGTAGGGCGGCCGACATGGCCGGCGTCACGGCATTGGCGGCAATTTCCTCCAGCACAACACGCTGCCGGCCGAGGCGTTTTCCGGCCGGTGTGTAGTATGTCGCAATCACCCGGCCGTGCGTAAGGGCGTCGCGGGTCGTATTGACAACCAACACCTGTCCGTCATGAGGGTTCATCTGCACGTGCAGCGATTCGCAGGCCTTGCGGCAGCCGTAGAAGGAGCCGTGGGTCTCGAAATCCCACGAATAGGTCTGCCATTCGAGGCTGGGCCATGCAGGATGGCTCATCCACAGCAGCACGCCCGAAGTGGAGTTCCACATACGGCTGTTCCACGCTTCGAGCATGGCCCGGTGGCTATCATAGTTGATCAGCTGCACCTTGCGGCAGAAATCATCGAGCGATTCGGCCTTCCCGTAGAGTGCATCGACAGCCCCGCAGTACTCCGGCAGCCCGAAATGCAGGTCATGGTAGTACCACGTATCGCTGATAGGCCACCTGTCCGCCTCGGGAATGAACTTGCGCATCGACTCGGCGGTCGGCACCGACGGAGTTCCCAACTCGGTGGAGAACCCGAAGGCATGGCGGAGGAAATATTCCGACTCATCGGCCAGGTAATGCCACGGGCCGCTCGTGCGCAGGTTCATATAGCGGGAATTGGGACTGTAAAAGCGTGTGCCGTCCTCCCGGGCTATCAGCGCGGCCAACCGCGGTTCGAGCGTCGGGGTAGCATAGCCTTCGTTGCGCGGACACCACACGGCCAGCGACGGATGGTTGCGGAAACGACGCACCGTCTCACGGGCATTGGCCATGAATAACTCCTCATCGTTGACATTCTGGTTATATCCCTCGGTCGAGAGCCAAAAGTCGTTCCACACCAGCAAACCGTATTCGTCGCAAAGCGTATAGAAAAGCTCCTCGGTCGATTCGCCCGTCCAGTTGCGCACCATGTTGAAACCCTCCTCGCGGTGGAGGCGGAAAGCGGGTTCAAGCCGTTCGCGCGAAACCCGTTTCATCCCGTCGTCCATGCCCCAGTTACCGCCGCGGCAGAAGATCCGCACCCCGTTGCACCGAAGTACCAGAAACGGCGCGGCACCGTCTTTTTCGATGCGGCGCAAGCGCGAAACATCGACCCCCGCCTTCAGGGCCGGGACAACGACCCCGTCACCCGCCGAACGGCGATGGAAGCTGTCGAAAGGCATTTCACCACCGCACAGGTCGTTCGTCGGGGCGAAGTCGATGCGCAACTCCTCCCCGGAAGGCGTATCCACGCTCAACTCATAGGTAAGTTCCCGGATGCCGAAACGAACCTGCTCCGCATCGGAACGGACTCCGTCCTGCTCGACCGCCAACTGCAACGTATAGAGTTCCTGCGGCCCGTAGCCGTTGGGCCACCACAGGCGGGGCTCCTCAATCCGCAGGGCCGGGCACTCGGCCGGCGTGCAGTTCACCGTGCGGGTCTCCCCGGCAGCGAGATCGACCGGCAGCGAGAAACCGATACCGCCGTCCAAAGTGCCGCGCAGCACCGCCCGGCATGGTTCGTCAGCGTGGTTCGTAACCTCTGCACGGATCGTCAGGTCGGCATACGACGTATCGGGCAACGGCAGGTCGGTGATTACCTGCGGGTCGGCAAGCGTCACATCGCCTGTAAATTCGAGCGTCACATCCTGCCAGATGCCGATATTACGGTCGCGGATGCCGGGAATCCAGTCCCAGCCTTCGGAACTGATGAAAGTCGGCCCGTCGAGGCACAACTGTCCTCCGTTGGGGCCCCGCCCCGCGGCTTTCGACTGCTCGTGGGGAATCCCCGGGTTGTGCGGCGGGCGGATCTTCACGGCAAGGACGTTTTCGGCCGAGAAAAACCCGGTCACATCGAACACGCCCCGGGTAAACGCCCCGTCGACCGTACCTGCCTTCCGGCCGTTCAGCCACACGTCGGCGCGGTAGTTGATTCCATCGAAACGCAGCCAGACACGGTGTCCCGCGACGTCCCGCGGCTGTGGGAAACGTATCCGGTACCACCACTCCGTGCGGCAGAGGCTATCGGGGATGGAGAGGTTGTTGAGCCCGTAATAGGGGTCGGGGTAAACGCCCGCTTCGACCAGCGAAGTCAGCACCGTTCCGGGAACGACGGCATTGTACCAGGCCGAAGTATCGTAGGCGGAATCGAAAAGCGAACCGTCGCTTCCGACCAACCGATCCGTTTGGGCCAGTTCCCAGCCGTCGGAGAGCACCCACGAATCCGCGCCGGACGGCACCAGACGGGCTTGGGCAGGTCGCTTCGGTTTACGCACGGCCTGTTGGGGCGGTGTCGCGGAGTGCGGCAATTCGGACTGCGGCTGCGGGCTCACGAGCCCGAAATTGGTAGGATTGAGGGGCGCAGCCTGCTGGGCCGGGGCCTCCCCGCCCGCAGCGATGCCCAGCGTCAGCATCATGGCAATTGTTTTAAGACGCATAAACCGGTCATTTAACGGATTCGGGAGTAAAGATGTAGATCCGCTCGGCATATGGCGCGAGCGTGATTTTTTCGAGTACAAAACGCCCTGGGGTCGGAAGGTTGCCCTGCGCCGTGCTAATGCACGTCGCGGGATCGAACGCTTCGACCGCATAGCTGCCATTACAACCCAGATTGACGGTGAGTCCCGCCTCCCTGATGTGCTCGGCAGAATTGTTATAAAGGTAAACATAGACCACGTCGCCACACCGGATGCCCATTGCTTCTGCCGGGTTGCACGCTACGGTCATCTGTTCGAAAGAGCCCTTGCCGTCGGCGAGCATCCGGTCGGATATTTGCCGCACTCCCCTGAAATAGGCCATCATACCGCGGTTCTCGAAATACTCCCACCACCAGCTCATCGGCGTCAGAGGCGTGGGCGAGAAAATGCCGTACCAAAGTCCCCGGCGGAAATCGCGATCCATATCCGCGCCAAAATCATCGAAGTTCTTCGACCAGTCCCACTCATAGCCGAACTCGCCGATAACGTAGGGTTTGCCGAAACGGTTTTCATAGCGGAGTATCTCGGCCGGAATAATGCCCGTATTGCAATAGATATGCTTCTGGTTGACGTCGATCCCAGGCACCGAATTGAGCCCTTCGAGATCCCGGTGGGAAATCGACGTGGTGACGGGGTGTCCGTAAGGGTCGATACTTTTCAGGTACCTGGCCATGCGGGCATGCCAGGCGACTATCTCTTCGGCCGGGATCGGGTTCTTCGCATCGCGGAACTGGATGTTGTCGATCTCGTTGAAGAACTCCCACATACCGATCGCCGGACTGTAACCCCAGCGTGCGACGATATAGCGCAGGCGGTTCATGTAGCGGCGGGCCTGCGGCTCCCCGGTGAAAAACGCCCGGTCGGCATGCACGGCACCCTGTCCCATGCAGAGCATCGCGTGTATCCCCAGCCGTTCGCAAAGCCCGACGAAATGGTCGAGACGGGCGATGGCGCTGGGATTATAGTATGCATCGGATGCCTCGTAGCGTATGTTGTTGAAATGGTCTTGCTGGTCGATCGGGAAATTGAATCCGCACATCCAAACGCGAATAAAATTACCACCGTTGCGGGCGAAGAGCGGCAGCATGTAGTCGTAGTTATATTTGTCGTGCTGTTCGTGCAGGGCCTTGAAAAAGCGCGAATCGTCGTTGGCACGCGATTCCCAGCAGATGTTTTCAGCAACACCCCGGAACGGCGTTCCGTCGTCGTAAATCAACGTCCAGTAATCGCGCACATGCAGAATACCCCGGGAATCCGCGGCAGGGCCGACATCGAGGTGTACGGTTTTCGAGCGGGAGGTTTCACGGCCCTGTTCGCTCAGGCGGAAGCGGCAGGCATAGCGTCCCTCTTCCTGAGGCGTGAAACGGGCTTCCCAGCGCGACTCGGCACCCGACGCCCCCTCGACCCAGTAACAAGGCAGCATACGTTCGGCGCCCGAAGGCGTGGTAATCAGCATGTCGAGAGCAACCTGCTCCTGCAGATAGGCATTGTCGTAACGGGCCGTCAAGCGGATCGTGAAATCGGTACGCTCGTAAAGGCCGGGCCTGGGCGCAGTGCATTCCACGGAACGGATCTGCGCCCGTATCCCGGCCGCGGAGAGGAGTACAAAGAGGATCAGAATGGCTTTTTTCATAGGTCGTCATGATTTTGAGAAACGATATGCCTCTCCGACAAGAGGCATATCGTTCTCACAGGTTAAGATGTTTAGAGCAAGGCCTTCAGGGCATCGACATTCACGATAACGGCGGTTTTGGTCGCCGCATCGGAAAGTTCGTATGCCGACGGATTCCGGATTCCGACGGAAAGCACCAGTTTCTTGCCGGCGTATTCGCTCCTCGAAATCGCCAGCACGGGAATATCGAGGTAGAATGTCCCACCGGTTTTCCCGTCTGGCACCACGACCGTCGAAGGCAGCGAATAAAGTCCCTCGGGCATGGCTTCGCCGCCGAATGCGGACACGGCGGCCGCCGTGTCCTCCGCAGAAGTGTAGACATCGACGGTATACCCTTTCTTATCGGAGAGCTTTCCCGAGCGTATGACACCCAGGATTATTCGAACCGTACCGTTTTCAACACGGAAATTGTAGGTATAGTCACCACCGCCCGAAGGTACGGCATAGGAGTTGTTCAGGCCGCCGGTCGAAACGGCCTGGGGCATATATACTTTACCGAATCCGTAATCGGCGTCGCCGTCGCCCTCGCAGGCTGCAAAGGCACATGTGCAAAGAAATGCGATGAGCAGGATCAACTTGTTTTTCATAATTCATTGTTCTTTTGCATCCCGGAACTAATAACCGGGGTTCTGTTCGAGCGTATGATTCGAATTTTCAACCTCGGAACGGGTGAAAGGCATATAATAGTTGCGTTCGAGGAAAGTGCGCGTAGCCACTTCGGTCTGCGTATACGACCACTTGCCTTCTCCTGTTTTCGTTACCTTCACACCGCGGACGGGTTTGTTGAGTACCTCCATCGCATCCTTCCACCGCAGCAGATCCCAGTAACGATGATCCTCGAAGGCCAGTTCGATGCGGCGTTCGTGCTTAACGGCCTCGCGGAATTCGTCGCGGGTCGCCGCCGTGACAATCGGAAGCTGCAGACTGGCACGGTCGCGCACCAGTTGCAGGGCATCGAGCGCCGTGAGCGCATAGTCGCCGGGAGCCTGGTCGGGGCCATAGGCCTCATTCATCGCTTCGGCATAGTTGAGCAGCACCTCGGCATAGCGGTAGGACACCCAGTTATGCTGCACCTTGGCGCCCTGCGTCAGGTCGAGGTTGTCGGTCAGGAACTTTTTAAGGTAATATCCCGTCTTGCTTGCATTCGGGGCGGACATGTCGTGCCTACCGCCCGGTGACTGGTCGATCACATGACCGTTCCAGGTGCTGCCGTTGGTCACGACGCTTGCCGCCAGACGCGGGTCGCGGTTGGCATAGGGATCCCCGGCAACGGGATCGCCGACCCACTCATAGGCCTCGACCAAGTTCTGCGTCGGCGTCACGCCCGACGCACCGCCCGGCGTAGCGATCGGATAGTTGTTGCTCTCCATCGCATTGGACTGTTCGCGGCGTACGACATAGATGGTTTCCGGGCTGGAAAGGCTGCGGTTACCTTGGAAATAAGCCCCGTAATCGCTGTCGAGGGAGTAGTTCAAATCCGGGTTGCTGATAATATCGTAGGCAGCCGCGGCGGCTTTTTTCCACTTCTCGACATCGTTGTCGGGATTGTGGAGCGGCGAGGCGGCATAGAGCAGCACACGCGCCTTGATGGCCAGCGCGGCGCCCAGCGTAAAGCGGCCGTTGCGCTCGGAGAAACTCGCCCAGTCGACAGCCAGTTTTCCCTTATGGTCATCGATCTCCTTGACAATGTACTCGACTATCTGGTCGTAGGAGGAACGCGGGATGAACTTGTTCGCGGCATACTGGCTCTCGACGATGGGAACGCCGCCGTACTGCTTGATCAGTTCGGCATAGTAATAAGCCCGTGCGATGTGCGCTTCGGCCTGGTACCAGTGCAGCGAGGCCAAGTCCCGTTCATAGTTGGGGCGGTCGTTGATCGTATCGCGGTTCATGCCCACCATGTACTCGCCTTTGCCGTTGGCTGTGTAGTCAAGGAAAAAATTGGCGGCACGGATCCCTTCGTAGCAGTCGGTATAAAGATTCGAAATCGGGTTGAGGTTGGCGTTGATGACCCCCTTGTTGAAATAGCTGGCATTGCACTGCACTTTGGTTTGCTGTGCCTCGTCGGTCGCCGCTGCGAAAAGATTGGAGTCGAGCGTAGTATAACCGGAAGCAATCGGGGTGTAGAAAGCATTGCCGAATTTCCACAACGTACCGAGTGTCGTCTCGATCGACTCCCCCGTTTCGTTCTGGTCGAGACTGGTGTCGAGGAAATCGCTGCATCCGGCACCGGCCGCGACAGCAGCCGACAGCAGGAACGTCTTGGATATGAGTCTGAATTTCATAATGGCTTCGATAGTTTAATTAGAAAGTAAGGCTTACACCGATGTTATAGGACTTAAGCACCGGATAACGGTAGGAGAGCAACTCGGGATCCAGGTCGTAATCCGACATCAGTTTGCTGACGGTAAACGGGTTGGTTACATTCAGGTAGATCCGGAAGTTGGAGATACCCGCCGCGCGGAATTTGGCGTGGTGCCTGAAGTTATAACCCACCTCGATATTGCGCACGCGCATGAAGTTACGGCTCTTCACCCAAAACGAACTCAGCTGGTAGTTGTTTTCGTTGCTTTGGGTAGTCAGGCGCGGATAGGTCGCCGTGGCCCGGGTATCTATCCCTTGTTCGGGATAGTAGGCCCAGGCACCGCGGGCGATGGGGTAAACATTGCCGTTGTCAACGAAGGCCCGGGTTTGTACCGCATTGTCGAGCAGATTGAACGATGCGCCGGCGATACCCTGCAACAGGAAGCTGAAATCGAAACCCCGGTAGTTGAAGGCGGCACCGAGCGAGTACGTCCACTCCGGATAGGGCGATTTGCCGACCTTGGTCACGTCGTTCTGGTCGACAAAACCGCTCCGATCCAGGTCGCGGTACTTGATGTCACCCGGCTGCACCGCGCCGAACATCGGCTGCGGCAGGTCGGCCTTGAGCGAACCGTCGGCATTGAAATCGTCCACATCGTAAAAACCGTCGGCGACCAACCCGATCAGCGTCCCGTACGGACGACCCGTCTGGGCGTTGTAGCTGTACGCCGGAGCCACCTCGGCCATGTAATCGATTTTGTTGCGGTTAAACGACACCGACCCGTTGATGCTGTATCCCCAGTTGGCGCGCTGGTCGTTCCACACGGCGGAGAGCTCGACCCCTTTGTTGGTCATCTTGCCGATGTTGTCGAAATAATAATTTTTGCCGTAATAGCCCATCATCGAATTATCGAGGGTAAGGATGTCAGTGCGTTTATCGATGAAGGCATCGGCCGACAGATGCAGTTTCCCGAAAAGTTCGGCGTCGATACCGACGTTGTACTTGCTGCTTTTTTCGGCATGCACGCCGGCGTTCGCAAGGAACATGTGCACCAGCGAACTCTGCCAGACTCCTTCGCCGGAGCCCATGTAAAAGGAGCCGACATAGGAATTGGTGTAATAGTCCTTGAACAGATAGCGTCCATTGGAAGAGTAGTTCGACAATACGCCGGTAGCACCCGAATCGGCGAAGCCGCTACGGCCGTACGAAAGACGCAGCTTAAGCAGGTCGACGACCTTGGAATCCTTCAGGAAAGCCTCGTTGGAAAGCACCCAGGCTGCGGAAACAGAAGGGTAGAACGCCCACTGGTTGCCTTTGGCATAGGCATCGTTACCAAAATAGGAGAACCCGAACTCGGCGACATAGCGGTCGTCATAGCTGTAATTGATGCGGCCGTTGAGATTCGCATAGTGGTACTTATAGGAAAAATAGCCGTCGCCGTTATAGCCCGATATGTGGAAATTCACGGCACCGTCGAGGGCGTGGCGGCCGAACGTACGGTTGTAGCCCAGCGAAATCTGGCCCTGCTTCCAGTCCTCCATGCCGTCCGAGCCGTAGCCGCTGGCCTGCAGCGATGTATCTTCGTCGGTGGTAGTACGCTCGCCGTTGTGATAGCGGGCGTAGTTACGGGTCTTCGAATAGCCGCTCTTGGTATAGGTGTTAAACGAGAAGGCTTCGCGCAGGTAGAGCCCCTCGGTGATGAAATCGAGTTTCTCGACCAGTTGGAAATTGCCCTGCAATACGCGCGACTGGGTCTGGCGCCACCCCAGGGCATTGAGCGACGCCACGGGATTGCTGTTGTAGACCGAAGTTCCGGAATAGTGCGTCCGCTCGGCATCGTCCCATATCTCGTAAATGTTCGAGGGATAGCGTGCCATGTTATAGAACAGGTCGTCGGTCGCGATATTGGGCCGCTTGCCACGCTCGATCCGCCCGCCCAGGTCGACACGCGCCTCGATGAACTTGAAGATCGTAAAGTCGAGGTTCGCACGCAGATTGTAGCGCTCGTAGGTACGGTTCGACCGGGAATCGCTGTTCTTCACATCGTAAAGACCCTGCTGATTGAGGTAATCCAACATCACGTTGTAGCGGGCGACCTCGGTACCGCCGCGAAAGGAGACATCGCCGTCGATGGTATAACCGGCATTGCGCAATGCCTCGTCGTACCAATCGACATCGGTACCCGTCCCATTCCGGTAAGCCTCCAGTTGCTCGTCGTTATAGGCAGGCGACCAACGCCCCTGGTCGTTGCTGACGGCCTGGTTGTAAAGCGACGCATAACCGTACGAATCGAGCGGCTTGGCGAGGGTCGTGGCCTGCTGAAGCCCGAAACGCACCGAGGCGCTGACGGTTGCCGGGGCAATCCTGCCGCGTTTGGTTTCAATCCAAATCACGCCGTTGGCACCCCGTTCGCCGAAAACGGACAACGCAGCACCGTCCTTGAGGATCGACACGCGTTCGACCTCCGCCGGCGAGAGGTAGGCAATATAGCTGGCATTCACTTCGAAGCCGTCGACAAAGATTTTAGCCGTATTGTAACCGGCATTACCATACGACCCGATACCGCGGATCAGCCAGCTGGCCGTATCGTTACCCGGCTCGCCCGACCCCTGAAAAAGTGTCAGACCCGAAAACTGCCCGGCAAAACTGTTGGTCAGGTTGGGTGCGGTCGTCTTGCCGAGGGAAACCCCGTCGACGGTCGAAACGGCCCCCGTTGTGCGAGCCTGGGATGTCCCGAAGAATGCCCCCGGAACCGCAGGCTCCGCCGCGTAAGCCGAATCGGCAGGCGCCGGCTCCTGGATCGTCCCGGCGGCCGTTGCGGCGGTCAGCGAAACGACTCCCGTAAGAAGCAATGGTATAATGATGAATTTATTCATAATCGTATTTGTTTTTAGCGGAAAAACCTGCGGAAATTAGTAGCCGGGGTTCTGCACCAGCGTGCCTTTATTGATCTCCGACTGCGGAATGGGTTCGAGATACATTTTCGGATTCCAGTACGAGGTGTAAACCACTGCATCCCAGTATGATTCGAGGCCAGAAGCGAGGTTGAAGCTGCCCGAATGGCTCTCCTTGATCTTGAACTGCAACTCGTGCATGTTGCCACCGATGATACCGTTACCGATATTCTCGTCCTTCCAGTGCTTGACATCATAATACCGGTTGTTCTCGCGGTACAGCTCGATGGCACGCTCCCGGCGGATAATCTTGCGCAGGGCATCCTGGTCGGTCTCGGTGACCTTCGGCAGGCCCGCCCGGTTATGCACCTTGTTCAGATTCTCGAGCGCCTTGGCGGCAATGCCCTTCTCATTATAGGCTTCGGCAAGGTTGAGGTAAGTTTCTGCCAGGCGGAAGAGCGGGAACTCGAACCAGACGCGCGTTCCGGCCTTATAGTAAAATTTGACCGGCGCGGCGCACCCCTTCCCGGCCTCGATGGCGGCCGGGAAATTGGTCTTCTTGCCGGCATTCGACACCTGACGGCCCCAGTTGTTGGCCGACCAGCTCGAATGGCCCGGGTTATTGAAGGCGTCGAAGCCTACGAACATATTATCGGCCTTGGCGCGCGGCTCGATGTCCCCGATATTCTGAATCCACTCCGAAGCATCCCGCGGAGCGGCTTCGTTCACACCAGGCCAGTTCGTGAATTCCGATCCGTCGGCTTTGTAATAGAGCTTCAGAAAGTTGGTCAATACACCGCTCACATCGGTATCCCAACGGTTGTTCGTCCAAACCGGAGAGTAGTTATTGTAGTAGAAGATGGCGCTTCCGGGCCACGTCCACTGACCGGTCTCGTCGCATTTGTAGGCCAGCAGCACCTCCCGGTTGGCAGGCGTCGAAGTTGCCGTAGCATAGTCTTCGAAGGCCTTGGGGTTAGGGTTGCCCTCACCGGCACCGCCGGTATTGAGCAGGGCGTAGTTATTGGCGGCAGCCCAGGTCAGCACGGCCTCGTTGGCCTCGATGGCATCCTGCCAACGGTCGTCCGACTTTGAGCCGAAACACACCAGGTCGTCATGTCCTCCGCTCAGGTAGGGAGTCGCCGAGTTGAAAAGCGGCCGGGCTGCGAACAGCAGCGTACGGGCCTTGATGGCCAGCACGGCGCCGCGCGTCATCCGCCCCTGGTCGGCAGCACCCCAGTCGCCTTCGGGAAGCCCGTCGTAGGCCTGCTGGCATAGTTCGAGAATATACTCCAGCGTCTCTTGGAGCGATGCCCGGCCGGCGAAAACCCCCGGGTCGGCAGGATTGGAAAACGACCCGCGGACGATGGGAAGGCCCCCGTAGCGGTAAAACATGCCCATGTAACGGTAGGCCACCAGCGCCGTAGCTTCGGCCTTGACGTAATTCTTCTCCTGGTCACTCATGTCGGGAACCCGGTCGATATTCTCCCGCACGGTGAAGCAGTGGCGGATATACGCCCAGTTGTTACCGAAGTGGTCGGAGCCGGCATCCGAGCCGTCCGTCCCGTTCACGTCGAGCCCCGACTGGGAGATCGTATAGGTTCCGTGCCACGAATAGCCGCGCGAAATCTCGCCGCTGATGGCTCCCAAGGTGCCGTGACCGACGCCCCAACCGCCGGGAAGACCGTGGATCAGGGCTTCGCGGTAACAGGTCATCAGGGCACTCTTGGCATTTTTAGCCGACCCGTAAACCTCGTTCAGGTCGACCGTTCCGGTCGTGTCCGGCATCTGCAGGAAGGTATCCTGGCAGGCGGAAAGGCCCAGCGATGCCGATATCAGTAAAGTAACGATTATCTTTTTCATAGTTCGGTGCGGATTAGAATTTCAGGTTTATACCGAAGCTGAAAACGCTCGTCAGCGGATAGATATAGGTGCTTCCGTCGGTAGTTTCGGGGTCGATGCCAATATCCGTCAGTTCGTTCTTGAATGTATAGACATTGTTGGCATTGAAGTAGACGCGCAAGGCACGGATACGGCTGCGAGCCAGCCGGCCGCGCGTCATATCGAACGTATAGCCCAATTCGATATTCTTGATCTTGAAGAAATTGCTCGACTTCATCCAGAAATCGCTCGTCAGGTAATTGTTGTCGCTGCTCGTCGTATCGAACGTCATCCGCGGGAAGGTGATCTTCTTGCCGGCAGCATAACGCTCGGCAGTCCAACGGCCGTCGTACATCCATTTCCAGGCGTTGCCCGCCCGCTTGAAGAACGGCATCGTGTAGCCGCTGTTCAGGTAATAGGAGCCGTTGGCCGTACCGATGAAGAGCACGCGCAGGTCGAAGCCTTTCCACCCGACCGACGCTTTGACGTTGAAATGGTACTCGGGATAGTTGGGATAACCGATCGGCGCGATGTCCTTATTGTCGATCAGGCCGTCGCCGTTGAGGTCTACGTAACGGATGTCTCCCAGCGTAGCCCGGTTGGCCGTATAGGTATTGTAGGGACGATTGGCAAGCTCCTCGTTGGTATTGAAAAAGCCGTCGCTGACCAGTCCGAAGCGTTGTCCGATCGAGAATCCGGTCTGGTTCATCCAGGGATAGGGATTCTCGGCTTCGGCCTTGTAGACGATCTTGTTGCGCGAATAGCTCACGTCGCCGCTGAGCGAATAACGCCAGTTGCCGATCTGGTCTTCCCACGAAAGGAGGAGTTCATAGCCTTGGTTTTTGGTAATACCGACATTTACCGGGGGAACCTTGTCGGAACTTACGCCGTAGATGATCGGAATGGTTCCCAGCGTGGTGAGGATGTTGCGGCGGTCTTCGCGGAACCAGTCAGCCACCAGCGAGAGGCGATTGCGGAAGAACCGCGCCTCGATACCCACGTCGTATTTCTTGGCCCGCTCCCAGGTAATGTCGGGATTGCCGATCACCCCTTCCGTAGCGCCGACCCAATAGGGATTCTGCGACGAACCGTCGGAGTTGCCCAGCCAGTAGCCGCCCTGATTGAGGTTATAAGTATTCGGCAGGTAGTAGAACCGCCGATTGCCTCCCAACTGGTCGTTACCGACCTCGCCATACGACGCGCGGATTTTGAGGAACGTCAGAATGTCGTTCTCGGGGAAGAATTTTTCCGAAGTGGGAACCCAACCGATCGAATAGGCCGGGAACCAGCCGAAACGGCGTCCCCTGGCAAACTGTTCGGTTCCGTTATAACCTACGTTGACCTCGGCCATGTAACGATCCTTATAGTTGTAGGTCACACGACCCACGAAGCCCATGACGCCCGAAGCCACATTGTACGAATCGCCCGGCATGGTATAGCGGGAAGCCTTGGCGAGCACCAGCCCGGAAACATTATGCCCGTTGAAACTGCCATGCCAGTCGATGCCCGCATCGAGGTAAAGCTTGTTCCAGTTGCTGTATCCCCACGACTCGAAGGAACCGGCACCCATGCCGCCGCCGAAGAAATCGAGCACGGTCGGGTCATTGGGATTGCGCTGCACCGAGTAGGTCGGGATCGAGGGTTTATATTTGACGATACGGTTGTAGTTGTCCTGGTAATTGACCGTGCCGTAGATACGCAGGCCATCCAGCAGGTAGTCCATCGTATGTTCCAACTTGATGGTATTGTCGAGCAACGAGTTGAAAATACTGTTCGTCCCAGCCGTCAGCAGGCTTACGATAGCGTTCTGCGAACCGAGCTGGCTGCCCGTCTTCACGGCCAGGGGATTCTGTTCGGAACCCGCCGTGCCGGCAAACCCGTTTACCAGGCGGCCGTCGATCATACCCGGAGAGATGAAGGGGTTGCCCTCGTAAATATACTGCATGATGCTTTTGTAACGCGACGACAGGTCATAGGGGTCGCTTCCGCTGCCCAGTCCCTGCGTTTCACCGAACTGCCCCGCCGTATTGATCGAGATCTTCCAGTTCTTGGCCACCGAGATGTCGAAATTCGACCGGAAATTATAGCGGTTGAACTTCGAACCCGTATTGGCGTCATGGTAGTGCACGTCCCGCGTGATGCCGGCCTGCGAGAAATAGCCGAACGATACGAAATACTTTACGCGTTGTGTGCCGCCCGCCACGTTGAGGTTGACCTGCATCTGAGGGGCATTGCGGTCGAACATCTCCTTATACAGGTCGCGGTTGGCATAGTAAAGTGCGGGTTGCTTCTTGAGCAGCTCCCGTTTTTCGGCCGAAAGGTTTGTCTTGGCATCGACCTCTACGGGCGTATAATCGCGGTTGTTCTTGAACTTCCAGAGATCGTAATCGTCGAAAATGTAGGTTGAAAGGCTCTCCGTTCCTGCGAAGCTGCGCTGCTCGTTGCGGATGGCTTCGTTGCGCAGCAGGGCATACTCATAGGAAGAGGTGCCCTTCTGGAAATTCGAAGCCCGCGTAAAGCCGTAGTTCATCGAAAAATTCACTGTCGGGGCTCCCGTGTTGCCGCGTCGCGTAGTGACGATAATCACACCGTTGGCACCGCGGATACCGTAAACGGCAGTCGAAGACGCATCCTTGAGGACACTGATACCCTGGATTTCATTGGCGTCCATCGCATTGAGCTCGGACATGGCCTGCTCGGAAGGTTGCTCCACGCCGTCGATGACGATGAGCGGGCTGGCCGATCCGTAGGTCGAGATACCCCGGATGCGGATGTTCGCAGCGTTATGCCCCGGTTCGCCCGAAGTCTGCAGCCCGCTTACACCGGGCGTGTTGCCGATCAGCGCATTGGAGATGTTCGCCACGGGCGTGGCCACCAAATCCGTACCCTTCACCTGGGAAATCGAACCCGTGACATTCACCTTTTTCTGGACAGCATAAGCCGTAACCACCACCTCTTCCGCAAGAAGCGACTGCTCCTGCAAGGTAATGTCCACCACGCTTTGCGCGCCGATTCTGACCGTTTGGGATGCGTAGCCGATAAATGAAAATTCGAGCTCATCCCCGGTCGACACCTTGACCGAATACTGGCCGTCGGCCATCGACGTAGTACCGCCCGCGGTACCCTTCACGATGATCGTAACTCCCGGCAAACCGGTTCCCTTCTCATCTTTTACGGTTCCGGAGACAACCCGGGACTGCGCCGCCGCCCATTGCGGAAGGGCACTGCTCAGGACAATCAGCAAACCGTACAGCAGGGACGTTTTGAAGAATTTTACCATAAGATTAAAGTTGTTTTAGGTTTTGCAGTTTGATATCATTCGACGACGACCCCCTCGGCCTGCCGGTACATCGCAGGGAGATCGGAGCTGAACAAGGATCGAGGACGGTCGTACATAATCTTGAAATCCGCCTCCGATACATGCCCCGGATAGACCGAGTAATAATGTTTATCGGATTCGTCGGAGACATACTTGTTACGCCACATGACCACCATCGAAACACGTTGGGTAGTCAGCGGGGCAAGGATACATTGTGTCCAGTAATCGGCCTTAGTGAAGGATTCCTGACCCGTTTCGGTGACGCCGCAGGGCTTCAACTTTTCACGGGAAAATTGCGTCAACGCCTTCAGGTTCGAAGTAAAGGCCGCCGTGTTGAGCCCGTGGTAGCAATCCATACCGATGAAGTCAACCCATTCGTCGCCCGGCCAGCGGAACGACAGACGTCCCCGCGCATCGGAATATTCCGAGTCCATCTGGGGTGAGATCGCATAGATGAGATTGTGCACCCCCCTGGTATCGCGGAGGTATCGCACGGTCATCCGCCAGAAATCAATGAACTCCTGCTCGGTCGTGCATTTCGAACCCCACCAGGGCCACTCCTGGGTGTGTTCGTGATAAGGGCGGAAAATAAAGGGAACCAAATTCCCGTCGGCACCTTTGAGATTGAGCGCAAAGTCTGCCAGCCGGTCGAGCCATTGCCGGTAAAGGGCATGCTGAGGGCTTTGCGGATCGAGAATCGCCCGAACGACACCCGTGTTGCCGTTGTCCCACGAATCCCCGCCCGTGAGCGGATTGTTCAGGTGGCAGCAGGCAACGATTACCTCGCCGCGGCCGTAGGCTTCGAGCATGACACGCCGGCGGATGGCATTCTCCTTCCGGTCGCTCTCATAGTCGGAGCGATTGTCCATGATAGGCGCCAGGTCGACGCTGAAGACAGCAGGATAGTCCCCGCAAACAGCCCTGGTATCCGAACCGCCCGGCACATCGTACCAGTAACGGCCGTACCACAGATCGTCGTGGTGTCCGAACATGAATCCCCTGGAAGCGACCGCCCACAGGTTCGAATAGAGTGCTTTGGTCTGATCCGTCGCCTGCGGGTCGACGATTTTCAGCCGGGTCGGTTCGTCCGGATCGGGATTGGGATTGGGATCGGGCTTCGGTTCATCGTCATCGGGATTATCATCGCCCCCGCCCGGAGCCGTGGAGGGAGGGGGCGGAATTTCGACGTCTCCGCCGCCGCACGAGACGGGAACAATACAGCACAAGGCAATGCAGCAGAATGCCTTTGCAAACAACAGGAATAAGCGGTTCATGGCGATCCCCGGGTTACTGCTGGCGCTTTTTCATCTTTACGATGAACCGCTGCGGATTCTGCACATACTTGTCGAAATCCGAATAGTCCGACCAACCCGGCATGGGGGTTCCGGCAACGGGAAACTCCAGGCCCTGGTTCATGATCTGACAAGAGAAGGACTTTCCGCTCTGCTCGTAGGTCAATGTCGTGGGCTCGCTGTAGAAAGTCGCCGTATGGGCCGTGCCGTCGGAGGCCGTGAAGGTAACCAGCCCCGTCTTTCCGTCTTTCCGCCACGTGCTCTCCCCTTCGGGAATGCAGCGGTAGAATTTTTTCAGGTCATGGCCCCCGTTCGAATTCCATTTGAAATCGGCATATTTGCCATCGGGGCCGGCATCGTTGTAACAGGTGCCGTAGGTGTCGCCCGTCTGCGAATCGACGCCCGTAAGCGTGATGGTCAACACGTTGTCATCCTCGACCATCGGCTTGTAACCGCCGTTCCAGTTCCAGTGTTTCCACATCAGCGACTGGCAGTAGCATCCGTCGTTGCTGCCGCCGAAAAACCACAGGGCGAAGGCGTTGCCGTTCTCATACTGCGATTCGTCATGGTTATTGACGTCGTAGTCCATGTCGTAAACCCCTTCGAAGGGCTCCACGAAGGGGTCGTAGGAGACCGTATAGGTTCGGGTTTCACCCGTTTCGGCCGTCACCACGATGTCGCAGGAACCCGAGCTCAAATCGATCGTCGAGCCGGCCTGAACCGAGGCCTTCGCATTGTATTGCAAGGTGATTTCTTCGACTTTGACTTTAGTCATGTCGGCTATTCCGCCCGTGACCAGTTGGAAACGGATCGTACCGGTTTCGTCGTGGCGCCAGTCGTCGGTAATGACCGCTTCCCCGACCTGGCTCTCCACGCGAAAGCCCAACGGCGTACGTTCGCGTAACCAGGGATCGACCATATCGGGGCCGGACGAATCGTTTTCGTAGCATCCGGCAAGAAGAGTCCCCGACACGGCACACAGGAAAAGAAGGATAGATTTTTGCATGGGATTTTGGTTGTTAGGTTAGTTTGCCATGTCCGGCCGCGAACCGCTCCGGCAGTCGGATTCCGCCGGAAAAAGGTCGCACCATTCACTAATGCAAATTTATACAAAACCCACACGCCCGTTTAATACGTTTTTAACCAAATCCGATGCATATAGCACCTTAACGGAACATTTCCGGGCCCGACGGTATCAGACGTAAATCTTTTTCGGAATGAACAAGATACGGAACTTATGAGGCGGCATGCCTTTCTTGCGTTTGAAAATGCGGTTGAAGTTAGCCATGTTGTTGAATCCGCAGCAGTAAGCGATCTCGGCGATGGTCATATCGGTGTCTATCAGCATGCGCGCCACGTGCCCCAGGCGGATCTCGGTCAGCGTATCGACGAAGCTCTGCCCGGTGACTTTCTTGATGAAACGGCTGAATGCCACGTCGGACATGCTGACCACGGACGCGACTTCGGAGAGGGAGATCTGCCGGTTGAAATTCTGGTTCATATAGGCGAAAACCGTCTCCAGGCGTGCTGAGTGGGACTTCATTTTCTTCTGGATAAAGGTCGTGTCCGAAAGCAGGCGGCGCTCCTGGCAAAGGGAGAGGCTGTTGAGAATCATCAGCATGTCCAGCACGGGCTTCATGCCGCCCGACGACCCCTGTTCGTACAATTCACGGATGCGGGGAGCGAGCAACTCGGTCGTCTCGCGGGAAAAAAGCACGCCCCGGCGGGCCTCATCGAAAAGCTGTTTGAGCGCTCCCATCGGATTGCGGTTCAGGAACTTGTCATCGAGCAAATCAGGACTGAACTGGAGCGTTATTTCATGGATTTCCTCCGATTTGCAGCGATCCGTAAACCAGGCATGGGGCGTATCGCCGCTCACCAGCACCAGTTCCATATCCCCGATCGTCCCCACATGGTTGCCGATTACGCGCGAAGCTCCCGCGGCATTGATTACCAGATTGAGTTCCATCTCCTTGTGCGTGTGGAGGGGGAAGTCGAAGCAGCTCTTCTTCCGCGAAAAAATCATGAAACAGTCGTTGTCGGTGAGCGGTGTGCTCTCGCGCAGTATTTCCATATGTCGGACTTTTAAGAGGGTTCCGGTTACAAAATTAAATAATTCTCACAATTCGCAAAAAAACACTAAATTTACCAACACCTATATATTATATATAAAACCGGTCATGAATTCATAATTCATTAATTCATAATCTAATGCAACTCTCTTTTTTAACGACGCAAGCCGTCCGGCAATCCAGAAACCGCAAAATAAGATTATATTCAATTAAAATAGTACAAGAAAATAGTATTCTTAATATGTAATTTTGAAAACCGGCCGATCCGTTTGTGTTTTTCTGCCGACCCACTTATATTATTTTAACCAAAAATGAACCCTTCCTCTTCCATTTCCCGGAGAACCCAGGTTCTCGTCACGGCCATCTGCCTGCTTGCAGCAGCTTATGCGCAAGCCAAAAACAGACCCCCCGCCGCATCGGAGCAGCAGCTCTTCATCGGCGAAGGAATCGCCGAAGCCGACACCGAATACGGCCCCGTCCGGGGATTCCTCCTGCGCAACATCTACTCCTTCCGTGGCATTCCCTACGGAGACGACACCGGCGGCAAAAACCGCTTCATGCCGCCGCAACCGCCGCACGCATGGCAGGAAATCCGGCCTGCGGTAGCTTTCGGGGCCTCATCACCTCAACCCTTCTACGACCGGCGGCCCGAATCCTACTCGATGTTTGTCGACCATTGGAACTACGACCTGATGGGCGAAGACTGCCTGCGGCTCAACATCTGGACGCCGGGCCTTGCCGACGGCAAACGCCGTCCGGTACTAGTATGGCTCCACGGCGGGGGTTTCACGCAGGGTAACGGCATCGAACAGGACAGCTACGACGGGGAGAATATCGCCCGCTACGGCGACATTGTGTTCTGCTCGGTAAATCATCGCCTCGGAGCGTTGGGTTTTTCCGACCTGGCCGGCGCCGGCGGTGAAAAGTACCGCCACTCGGGCAACGCCGGGATGCTGGACATCGTGGCGGCTTTGAAATGGATACAGGCCAATATCGCGAACTTCGGCGGCGACCCTTCGAACGTCACCGTCATGGGCCAGTCCGGCGGCGGTTCGAAGGTCTGCCTGTTGTGCGCAATGCCCGCAGCCAAAGGACTGTTCCACAAAGCAGTAGCCTTAAGCGGCAATACCGTAAAAGCCAACAATGCCGACTATGCCGAACGGCTGGGCAATGCCATCCTGCACGAAGCCGGGCTGGATACCTCGCAGGTCGACTCGCTCCAGTCGGTTCCCTGGGAACAATACCTGGAACTGGCGAACCGGGCGCGGCAGCGGATGGCGGCCGAAGACCCGGGCTCCCGAAGCGGATTCGCTCCCGTGGCCGACGGCATAGACATCCCGAAGGGTATCTTCTTCGAGGGGGAAAACCGCACGACGGGCTCGGACGTCCCGCTGCTGCTCTGCTCGACGTTCCACGAATGGAACCCCGACCGGGACAACCCGGAACTGGAAAGCATCTCTTTCGAAGGGGTCATAGAGCGGCTCACGCCCCAATACGGAGCGCGTACCGCCAGAATCGTCCGTGCATATGCCGAAGCATTCCTGGCCTGCCGTCCCATCGAAATCTGGGCGATGATTGCCTCGAACCGGCAGGGAATAATACAGACGGCCAACGCCAAATGCAATCAGCAGTCGCCGGTCTACATGGCGTGGTTCGGCTGGGAATCGCCGCTTTTCAACGGACGCCACCGGGCTTTCCATTGCATAGACATCGGGTTCTGGCTGCTCAACACCGACCGCATGGTCACACATACGGGCGGCGGCAGCGCCCCCCGCAAGCTCTCCCGCAAAATGGCCGACGCCCTGCTGCAATTCATGCGCACGGGTAACCCCAACTGCCGCGCCCTGCCCCGCTGGCCGCGCTACACGCCCCAACGGGGTGAATTGATAATCCTCGACTCGAAATGCAGGGCAGCCGAAGACCCCGACCGCTCAGCTCGCAACACCTTCAACGACTAAAACCATGCGTATCATGCTAAAAAAACTCCTGGCCCTGTCCCTCGCCGCCGGACTTGCCGTCCCGGCCGCGGCACAGACCATCCGCTCTTACATCACATGCCCTGACCGGTCGGAACTTTTCGCCCAGCAGAAGCATGCCGCCGAATTTTCGACCCAACGGCAGGAAAACAGAAACTACATCATAATCGACCCCCGGCAGAGCTACCAGCGAATCGACGGCTTCGGCTACGCCCTCACGGGCGGCAGTGCCGAACACCTGATGAAGATGTCGCCCGAGGCCCGCAAGTCGTTGCTGAAGGAGCTCTTCGACCCACAGCAAGGCATCGGCATAAGCTGCATCCGGCTGACGCTCGGCGCCTCCGACCTCAACAGCTTCGTCTTTTCCTACGACGACATGCCCGCCGGCAAGGAAGATTTCGAACTCAAACAATTCTCACTGGCACAAGACCTCCACGACGTGGTTCCGGTCATGCGGGAGATCCTGGCCATCAACCCCGACATCCAGATACTTTCCTCGCCCTGGTCGGCGCCGGCATGGATGAAAACCAATGCCGACGTGCGCGGCGGGCAGCTTCGCAAGGAGTGTTACGGAGTCTATGCCGACTATTTCGTACGTTATGTGGAAGCGATGCGCGATCACGGGATCGACATCGACGCCGTTACCGTGCAGAACGAACCCCTCAACTCGCGCAACACCCCCAGTATGTACTGGTTTGCCTTTGAACAGGCCGATTTCATCAAAAATTATCTGGGCCCCAAATTCCGGGAAGCAGGGTTGTCTACCGGCATCGTAGTCTTCGACCACAACTGCGACCGGCCGGACTACGCACTGGCTGTTTACAACGACCCGGAGGCCGCAAAATATGTCACGGGAGCTGCTTTCCATCACTACCGCGGCGACCTGAGCGCCATGAGCTACGTCCACGAAGCGCGTCCGGACAAGGAGATTTATTTCACCGAACAGATGACCACCGAACGTCCCGGACAACGGCAAATCGCAATCGCCCCGGCCGTCGAGCGGCTCATAGTCGGCATCATGCGCAACTGGAGCCGCAACGTGGTGCTGTGGAACCTCGCGGCCGATCCCCTCAATGACCCGCACATGGACAACGGCGGCTGCTCGATGTGCCAGGGCGCGCTGACCATCGACAAGGATTCGGTATCGCGCAACCTGGCCTATTACGTCATTGCCCACGCATCGAAATTCGTGCGCCCGGGCTCCGTGCGCATCGCCTCGACCGCTCCCGGCGACAGGAGCGTTTCCATCTGCGAAGACGAGCAGCGGCCCAATGTATTCCGCACGAACGTCGCCGAGCATGCCGGCGTGGCTGCCAACGTGGCGTTCCGCACCCCCGACGGGCGAATCGTGCTCGTTGCAGCCAATGACTCCTGGTCGCGGCGCAGTATTCGTATCCAATACAACGGACGTTTCGCGGAACTCGAACTCGAACCGGGAGCAGCCGGTACTTTCGTATGGGACGAATAGCGAAATGGCTCGCAGCAGCGGCGCTGCTGCTGGCCGGCCTTCCGGGCCAGGCGCAGGAAAAAAACCCTTTCTCGACCGAAGGCTGGTGGAAACCGGCCGAACCGCCCTTCTCCCCCGCCGTTCACGACGACGCCTCAATTACCTTCCGGTTGCGGGCGCCCCGCGCACACGAGGTCACACTGCTTCTGGGAGAGTGGGAGGTATCCGAAATCCCCATGCAGCGCAACGGCAACGGAGTCTGGAGCGTCACGGTCGGCCCCCTGGAGCCATGCGTCTACCAATATATATTCCGTATCGACGGCTTCGAAACCATCGACCCCGAGAACCCCGCTGTCAAGGCCGGAACCACGGTCTACGGCAGCGTCGTGGAGATCCCCGGTGCTGAAAACCGCCGTTTCGACGAAGCATACCGCCCCGGAGGGGAAATACACACCCTGAATTACCGGTCAACCCCTCTGGGTCGTATGCGGACATTGCGGGTTTACGTCCCCGAAGCTGCCGTCAGGCATCCCCGGCAAAAATTCCCGGTACTCTACCTGCGCCACGGGGGCGGGGACAACGAAAACAGTTGGGTTACGGACGGACGGGCCGCAACGATACTAGACAACCTGATTGCCGAAAACAAAGCCGTCCCGATGTACGTCGTGATGACCAACGGCCTGACCGACGGTTCATGGGCCGGAGGCAGCACCCCCGAGGGCATCGCCACATTGGAAAAAGAGCTGCTGGAAGATGTCATTCCCCTGGTCGAAAGGCGCTACCGGGTACATACCGACAAACGGCACCGCGCTATCGCCGGACTGTCGATGGGCGGCGGCCAGGCCTATGTGATCGGGCTGCGCAACCTCGACCGCTTTTGCGCCATCGGGCAGTTCAGTGCCGGCATACTCAGCGACGGACAGTTCGATTACGAACGCTATGTGCCCGGCGTAATCGGCGAGCCGCAACGCATCAACCGTAAACTGGAACTGCTGTGGATTTCATGCGGTACGAAAGACCCGCGATACCAGGGACACCTCGACACCGTGGACGACCTTCGCCGCCGTGGCGTACACTACGAATTCCACGAAGGCCCCTGGGGCCACGAATGGCAGTTCTGGCGACTTCAGCTGCATGATTTCGCACAGCGCATCTTCAAATAAAGACAACTTAAAACCACTGAAATGAAACGACTGCTTATTTGCCTTCTCCTGCTCCCGCTCTGCGGGACGGCCTTCGCAGGCGGCAAACGCCTGAAAGCGCCGGAAAAAACCGTTCTGCAAATGGTCGACCCCCAGGCGACACCGGAAACCAAAGCGCTTTACGCCAACCTCTGGTGCATCGGATTCCGCGGCGTAATGTTCGGCCACCACGATTATCCCTCCTACGGCATCGGCTGGCGGGGCGACCCGGATCGCTCGGACGTGAAAGACATAGTAGGCTCGCATCCGGCCGTCTACAGCCTCGACATGGCAGGTGTCGACGAGCGAAAGATCGAACTCCTCCGCGAAGCCCATAAACGCGGCGGCATCAGTATGCTGGTGTGGCACCAGAACAATCCCCTGACCGAAGGCCCCGGGAAAAAATACCCCGACGGCACGGCCTGGGACAACACCAAGGTCGTGGATCAGATACTCACCGAAGGCTCGGCGATGAACGTCAAGTACAAAGCCCGTCTGGACGATGTCGCCGAAGCATTGAAGAAGATGGTCGACGACGATGGCCGCCCCATCCCGGTGATCTTCCGTCCGCTGCACGAACACACCCAGACCTGGAACTGGTGGGGCCGCTCGGCCACGACCGACTCCGAATTCATCGCCTTCTGGCGCTTCATCGTCAGTTACCTGCGCGACACGAAAGGGATCCACAACGTAATATACGCCATTTCCCCGCAAATGGACGAAGTATACGACGATCCCGTGGGGCGTATACTTTTCCGCTGGCCGGGGGACGAATGGGTCGACTTGGTGGGCATCGACTGCTACCACGGCCGTAACCGCAAGGCATTCGAGTCGAACGTAAAGGCACTCGCCGAGGTGTCGGAGCGCGTGCACAAGCCCGTCGGTGTGACCGAAACCGGGCTGGAAAACGACCACAACGCCGACTATTGGACGCACGATGTATTGCCTGCGCTCCGCAACCGTCCCTGTTGCATGGTCGTGGCATGGCGCAACGACAATCCCCGCCACGCCTACGGGCCTTATCCTTCCGATTCGACGGCGGCCGACTTCAAGCTATTCTTTGACGATGCGCAGACTATTTTTGAAAACGACCTGCCCGACATGTACCGCATGCCCAAGGGCGTAACCGTAAAATAACGACCCATGCTGCGATTACTCATGTCCCTTATGGCCGCGTCCCTGCTGGGCGGATGCGCTTCGGACAATCTGAAAATCTCCCCGGTCAACCCCGACGCGTCGCAGGAAGCACGCCAGCTGCTCGAATTCCTATATTCCATCCGCGGCCGGTATACCCTCGCCGGGCAGCATAATTTCATCAGCGACCCCGGGCGTTACGACAGTGTCGTTTTCGCAATGACGGGCAAACACCCCGTGGTCTGGGGAAGCGATTTCAGTTTCAATGCACAAGGCGACAACGTCCGCGACTACCACCACTGCGGCCCGATGAACCTCACCTCGCCCTGGGGTGAGTGCCTTCCGAACAATAAATCGACCGAAGAACTGCGGCAGGGGCTCGTCGAAGAGATCAAGGCCCGGCACGCCGAAGGCAGGATCATCACCCTGATGTGGCACTGCTGCTTCCCTGCGGAATGCAACGACTGCAACGGTTCGTCGATTTGGACATGGAAGAACCGTCCCCCGCAACTGGTATGGGAGGAACTGACCACAGAAGGCACGCGCCTCAACCTGCAATGGAAGGCACAGATGAACACGGTCATTCCCTATCTCAGGCAACTGCGCGACGCCCGGATTCCGATCCTCTGGCGACCCTACCACGAGATGAACGGCGTCTGGTTCTGGTGGTGCGCCAAACCCGGCGAAAACGGATTCAAAAAGCTGTGGATCATGACCTACGACTACCTGACCCGGGTGCACGGGCTCGACAACCTGCTCTGGGTATGGAACACGAATGCCCCGCGGGACAAGCAGGGTGACGAAGCCGGCCCCTATGCCGACTACTATCCCGGTTCGGAATATGTCGACATATTGGCGGCAGACGTCTATCACCGCGACTACAAACAGTCGCACCACGACGACCTGAAAGCCCTGGCCGGCGGAAAACCGATCGCCCTTGGCGAAGTGGGGCAGCTGCCCGATCCGGAGAGTTACCACAACCAGCCCGACTGGACGTGGTTCATGGTCTGGGGGTATTTCATCAACAGCCAGAAAAGCGGCAAGTTGGATTCCGTCGCCGCGGTGCGGCATATCTACGACGATCCGCGCACGCTGACACTCGACCGAATCGACTTCTCAGACGGAACCTACCGGTTGCGACAATAACAGAAAGCTAAAAACACGAAGATCCGCAGTCCTGGGGGACTGCGGATCTTTTCATCCGTGCAGGGCGCTATTCCCGCGACAGGGCGTCGATTCTCGCCAGTTCGTCGTCGGAGAAGGAGGCGTACTCCAGGGCCCGGAGGTTATCTTCGATCTGGGCGACGGAGCTTGCCCCGATAATGACCGACGTGACACGTTTGTCGCGCAGCAGCCATGCCAAAGCCATCTCGGCAAGGGTCTGGCCGCGCTGCCGGGCGATTTCATGCAGGCCGCGGATCCGTTCCGACATCCTCTCCGTCAGCACGTCGCGCCGCAGCGAACCCTCCGCCGCCATGCGCGAGCCTTCAGGAATCCCGTTCAGGTAACGGTCGGTCAGCAGCCCCTGCGCCAGAGGCGAAAAGGCCACGAACCCGGCTCCGGCCTCGGCATTGAGCGTCAGGATACCCGACGTATCGGGTTCGCGGTCGAACAGGTTGTAGCGATCCTGGAAAAGCAGGCAGGGTACGTCGCGCTGGGCCAGGTAGCGGAAAGCGAAACGTGCCGCGGCCAGCGGGTAGCGCGACAGCCCGACATAGAGCGCCTTGCCTGCGCGGACGATGTCGACCAAAGCCTGGAGGGTCTCTTCGAGCGGGGTCTCGGGATCGTAGCGATGCGAGTAGAAGATGTCCACATAATCGAGCTTCATGCGCCGCAGGCTCTGGTCGAGGCTTGCCATGAGGTATTTGCGCGAGCCCCAGTTGCCGTAGGGCCCCGGCCACATGTCGTAACCCGCCTTGGTCGAAATGAAGAGTTCGTCGCGGTAGGGTCGGAACGACTGCTCCATCAAACGGCCGAAGTTCTCCTCGGCCGTACCGTAGGCGGGGCCGTAGTTGTTCGCCAAATCGAAATGGACGATTCCCCGGTCGAACGCGTAATGGGCCATCTGCCGCACATTGGAGAAGGTCTGCCCGCTGCCGAAATTGTGCCACATGCCGAGCGAAAAGGCGGGCAGCAGCACACCGCTGCGTCCCGCACGCCGGTAGGTCATGCCATCTTCGTAACGCGACGCGGCCGGCTGGTAAATAGGTTCGATCATAGCTGTCAGTTTATTTCAGTATCAAAACAAAAAATCCGGGAACATTCTATTTTCCTGCCGCCTCCCCGTGGGACGCCGGAGCAGGACAAGCGTCCGCAAAAGCGCCGGGGCAGCACCGAAGAAGGAGGCGGCGGTGGCATCGGATATAACGGATACAAGGCATTAACAGGGAGTCTGCATATCCGATGCCGTCCGTTACTATATCTTGCAAACGGACTCAGGACGCGGTCAATGCGCCTCGAGCCAGTTGTCGCCCACGCCGTAGTCGACCACCAGGCGCACCTTGAGGGCGGCGGCGGATTCCATGCATTCGGTGACGATGGCCGCGACGCGCTCCTGTTCGGAACGGAGCATGTCGACGACCAATTCGTCGTGTACCTGAAGGATCACCTTCGACCGGATGCCTTCGGCCGCGAAACGGCGGTGGACATTGATCATGGCGATCTTCATGATGTCGGCCGCGGATCCTTGGATCGGGGCGTTCACGGCATTGCGCTCGGCCAGGCCGCGCGCCACGGCGTTGTGCGAGGAGATGTCGTTGAGATAGCGGCGGCGGCCGAAGATCGTCGAGACGAATCCCTCCTCCTTGGCCTTGGCGACCACATTGTCCATATACTCCTTGACCTTGGGGTAAGATTCGAAATAACCGTCGATAATGTCCTTGGCCTCCTTACGCGGGATTTCGAGCCGCTGGCTCAGGCCGAAGGCCGAAATGCCGTAGATGATGCCGAAATTGGCCGTCTTGGCACGGCGGCGCTCCTCGGAGGTCACTTCGTCGAGGGTTTTGTTGAAAAGCTTGGCGGCCGTCGCGGCATGGATATCCTCGCCGTGGGCGAAGGCCGCGATCAGCGATTCGTCGCCCGAAAGGTGCGCCATCAGGCGCAGCTCGACCTGGCTGTAATCGGCCGAGAGCAGCAGGTGGTCGGAATCGGAGGGAATGAACGCCCTGCGGATGCGGCGCCCCATCTCTTCGCGCACGGGGATGTTCTGCAAGTTGGGATTGGTGGACGAAAGGCGCCCGGTAGCCGTGACCGCCTGGTTGAAGGAGGTATGGATACGCCCCGTCGTCCGGTTGACCAGCTGGGGAAGCGCCTCGACATAGGTCGAAAGCAATTTTTTGACACCCCGGTATTCGAGGATCAGGTCGACGATGCGGTGTTTGCGGGCGAAGGTCTGCAAATAATCCTCGTCGGTGCAGAACTGCTTGGTCTTGGTCATCTTGGGCTTTTCGGCGATGCGCATCTTGGCGAAAAGCACCTCGCCCAGCTGGCGTGCCGAGTTGATGTTGAGCGTCGATTCGCCGGCTTCGGCACGGATCGCGGCTTCCAGTTCGGCCAGCCTGCGGCTCAGTTCGACGGAGTATTCGGCCAGCGCCCCGGAGTCGATCCGCACGCCCGCCATCTCGATGTCGGCCAGCACGGCGATCATGGGCTCCTCGACCTCGAAATAGAGGTGTTGCAGCCCGATCTTCTCGACCTGAGGGTAGAGCACGTGTTTGAGTTGCAGGGTGACGTCGGCATCTTCGGCGGCGTACTCCTTGACGCGCTCGACGTTCACCAGATCCATCGTCAGCTGCTTGGAACCCTTGCCGATCAGCGTTTCGATCTCGATAGGCTTGTAGTTGAGGTATTTTTCCGACAGGGCGTTCATGTTGTGGCGCGACTCGGGATCGAGCAGGTAATGCAGGATCATCGTGTCGTACTTGCGGCCGCGGATATCGAGTCCCAGGCGCCGGAGCACCATCAGGTCGAACTTGATGTTTTGGCCGATCTTGGCAATCCCTTCGTCTTCGAACAGCGGCCGCACGATCTGCGTATATTCCGCCGTATTCTCCTCCTTGAAGGGAATGTACCACGCTTCGAACGGCTTTACGGCCAGCGACATGCCGACGATGCGGTCGTTGAAGATATCGAACCCCGTGGTCTCGGTGTCGAAACAGAATTCGCCGTATTTCCCGACCTCGGCAACCACTTCGCGCAACTGGGAGGCATTCTCCACAAGGCGGTAATCGTGGGGCGTGGTCTGCGCCGTCTTGAACTGCATGGCATCGGCTTCGGCCTGAAGCTCGGCGACGGGAACCTCGGCGGCGGGCATCTCGACCACCGGGTCGCCGAAGAGATTGCCCTGTCCGACCAGCGCCGCGCGTTTGGCGGCGGCGGACTTGGCCCGTGCCATCTCCGCAAGCTGGGTCTGCGCCTCCTGGCGGGGGCCTTCGGGTTGCTCCTCGGGGGGCGCAAGGTTCGTAAGGTCGTTCATAAAGGCCTTGAAATCCAATTCGGCAAAGAGGGCCTTGAGTTCGTCGATATGGGGTTCGCAGACCGTGAGGTCTTCTTCGCGGAACGGGATGGGCACGTCGAGGCAGATGGTGGTCAGGGTCTTGGCAAGGCGCAGCTTGTCGCCCCACTCGGCGATCTTCTCGCCCTGTTTGCCCTTGATCTTCGAGACGTTGTCGAGGATATTTTCCACCGTTCCCCACTCCTGCACGAGTTTGCAGGCGCTCTTCTCGCCGATCCCCGGCACACCCGGGATATTGTCCGAAGCATCGCCCCACAGTGCGAGGATGTCGCGCACGAGGCTGGGGTCGTCGATGCCGTATTTCCCGCGGATCGCCTCCCGGTCGACGATCTCGATGCTGCCCTCGGCGCCCTTTTGCTTGTAAATCTTGCAATTGTCACGTACCAGCTGGCCGTAGTCCTTGTCGGGCGTGACCATGAAGACCTCGTAACCCGCCTCGACGCCTTTTTGCGACAGCGTGCCAATCACGTCGTCTGCCTCGTAACCCTCGACTTCGAGGATCGGGATGCACATGGCTTCCAGCACCCGTTTGACATAGGGGACGGAGAGGAGGATGTCCTCGGGCGTCTCGGAGCGGTTGGCCTTGTACTCGGGAAATATCTCCCGGCGGAAGCTGCCTCCCTTGGGGTCGAACGCCACGCCCAGCAGGTCGGGCCGCTCACGCTTCTGGATGTCGCGCAGGAACTTTACGAAGCCGAATACCACGGAGGTATTCATACCGGCCCGGTTGCGCATGGGACGACCCAGAAAGGCATAGTAATACTTGAATATCAACGCATAGGCGTCGACGAGAAACAGTTTTTTCATATATTCAATGTTGCGTCAATAATAGTTCCCTTTCGGTATTTGCCGTGCGCCTATCCCTTGCGCACCGGATGCTGTCCGGTAAAAATGGCGGGGTATGTCGTTCCGGCGGAACCGCCGGGCGGAAATCAGCGGTTGTCCTCGGCGAACCACTCGGCGAATGAGGTTGCGGTCTCATGCAGGCGGAGCGAATGCAGCTCCACTCCCCGAGGCAGGCGGCGTGCGATACGTGCCGCGAAATCGCCGAGCATATTTTCGCACGTCGGCTGGTAATCCACCGTGACGATGTTGCCGAAACGTTCGGCCAGCACCGCCCGCAGGGGAGCGTCGCGGCGTGTCGCCCGCAGTACGAGCGCATGGTCGAAACGGGAGACGACCTCCTCGTTGACAATGCTTTTCAGGACACCGAAGTCCATCACCATCCCACACTTGGGGTTCGTGTCATCGTCCGCAGGGCACCCTTTCACGGTCACGAACAACCGGTAGGAATGCCCGTGAATCTCACGGCACGGCCCGTCGTACCCGTCGAGGGCATGCGCGGCCTCGAACGAAAACTCCTTTGTCAATCTGATCACTGCCATATCCGCAAAGATATTCATTAAATGCGAAAGGAGAAAAGGTTTTCCGCACTTTTCACCTGCAGGATGCCTTTACGCCCCGTCCCGAATCGGAAAACGGAGGTGCGGGAAACCCCGGCCGCGTATCCTTCCCACAAAACCCGCCCCGGTTTTGATTTGTCCTTATTAATTTGTATATTTGTTACAATAAGCCTCATTACCCGATGAAACGTGTCCTGAATGATCTCACTCCGTTGCCAGGCAACGATCTGTTCATCACACAGTATTGGTTTGACAAACAGACCGATCCGCCCCTTCATTTCCATGAGGATTACATGCTCAGCCTGACCCTGAACGTAAAGGGGACACGTGTCACCGGACAATCGGTCGACAATTTCACGGAAAAAGACCTTATCATCATTTTCCCGCGCGTACCGCACTGTTACAAACGCGACGAAGCCTTTGCGGAGACCAATTGCGAGGCCGTCGCCGTGCAGTTCAGCCGCGACATGCCCAACTGGCAGATATTCGAAACGGAATCCATGCTCCCCATCCGGAAAATGCTGAGCCAGCCGGTCGCCGGGCTCTGGTTCGCCGAAAGCGTCGTAGACCGCGTCCGCGACAGGTTACTGCAACTGCCCGGGCTGCGGGGATTCGCATCGGCGTCGCTTTTCCTGAACATACTCAACGATTTGGCCACGGCTGGGCCGGACGAAACGGGGCCGATAGGTGCCCCGTACTACGAAATGCAACCCGACGGCAATGCCCGGATCAACAGGATCGTACAGTTCGTGGAGAACAATTACCAGCGTAAGATTTCGCTCGAAGACATCGGTGAAGAAGTAGGCATGTCCGCGACTTCGGTCTGCCGTTTTTTCAAAAAGTACACCCACCAGAACCTGTGGAACTACCTCAACGGCTTCCGCATCGTGCGCGCCGCGCAGATGATCGTCGAGACCGACGACCCGATCGCCGAGATCGGTATGCGCTGCGGGTTCTACAACATCTCGAATTTCAACCGCGCCTTCCGCGAACGCATCGGCTCCCCGCCGGGCGACTACCGGCGTAAGTTCGGGTCGACGGTCATTTCGCCCGACGCGAAACAGGTCGAGGAGATAGGCCGCAAGCTGGATGAAATGCGCTGCGGGCAGGATTCGGCGGGGGGGGGCCGGCGGCCAAAGTCCCTGCCAAAGGCTGACAAACCCCTTTTCCGGCACGATTGACGTGTTTTTGGACACACAGTCCGTCCCGCCCTGCAAACAGAAAAAGCGACCTCCGCAGAGGCCGCTTTTTATCGTTCCGACATCCGACGGGGATTAGCGCAGTTCGAGTTTGAAGGGATAGTACATGACGATCCCCTGCTGCGAAGTCGCCTCCTGCACCTGTTTGTATTCCTTCATCATGACTCCCAGTTCCGAACGGGTCATGGCTTCGCGGATGCCGACGTTGAGCGACGAGATGAACGCCGCGAAACCCGTCGGTTGCTCGATCACCTCCGTCACCCGGAAATTGTCACCCAACCCGGCCTTGTCCGCAGCGATGGCGATGGCCGTCTTCAGGCCTCCGTACGTGTCGATCAGGCCGATGCCGAGGGCGTTGTCGCCCGACCATACACGGCCGCCGGCGATGTTGAGCACCTTCTCGACAGGCAGGTTGCGCCCCTGCGCCACGAGGTTCGTGAACGTAGTGTACACCTTATCCACTCCGCGCATGATCGAAGCCCTTTCGGCAGGCGTCAGAGGCGAGGTCATGCCCATGCCTGCCGAGGTATTGCTCTTCACGGCGTCGAACGTAATGCCCAGCTTGTTCTTCAGGGCGTCGATGGTATTGAGGTACATGCCGAAGACGCCGATGGAACCCGTCAGGGTCAGTTTGTCGGCCACAATGACATCGGCCGGGCATGAAATGTAGTATCCGCCGCTGGCCGCATAGGAACCCATCGAGACGATGACGGGTTTCTCGGCCTTGAGCAGCTCCATTTCGCGCCAGATGACATCCGAAGCCAATGCGCTGCCGCCCGGGGAATTCACGCGCAGCACCACGGCTTTGACCTTTTCGTCGGCACGCACGCCGGCCAGCGTCGCAGCCAGCGTATTGCCGTAAATCTCGCGGCCGAAGCCCTCGCCGTCGACGATCGCACCGTCGGCGTATACGATAGCAACCTGGTCGGCCGAAATATTCTTGAGGTCGGCACTGACCTGCGACGCATATTCGCCCAGGGTGACGAAATTGTATTGGCCGTCGGAATCGGACTGCACGCCCAGTTCGGCAAAGACGTCGTTCATCTGGTCTTCGTAGAGCAGGCTATCCACGAACCCGTGTTCGAGGGCATCCTCGGGCAACGAGACCTCCAGTTTGTCGGTGATCCGGTTCAGGGTTTCCAAGTCGATGCCGCGTGCCTCGGCCACCGAACCCGCGATGGTATTCCACATCGAATTGACCAGTTCCTGCATCTGTTCGCGGTTAGCGTCCGACATTTTGGGAAGTATATAAGGCTCGACGGCGCTCTTGTACTTGCAGGCCGTGGGGCGGAAAACCTCGGCTTTGACATCGAGCTTGTCGAGCAACCCCTTGTAGAACGCCAAATTGAACGAAAGGCCCGACCAGTCCATCCCTCCTTCGGGCTGCATGTAAATCTTGTCGGCCGCCGAAGCGAGGTAATACTGCCCCTGCGAGTAGGTTTCGTTATAGGCGACGACGAACTTGCCGCTCTGCTTGAAATCGACGATCGCCTCGCGCAGCTCTTCAAGCAGGGCTGAACCCGCCACGCCTCCGTTGCCGTTCATACGCAGGTAAATACCCTTGATCCGCGGATCGTCCTTCGCCGCCTCGAGCGCACGCAGCGCCTTCATCAGCGGAAGCATGCGCGTAGACTGGAGCGTCGCGAAATCGAAGCCGGCGAAAGGATCGCTCGACGGGGCATCGGTCAACACCTCCGAAAAATCGAGCTTGAGGATCGACTCGGGGTGTACGGCCACGCTTTTCTCCATCGAACCGGCAATGCCGAGCAGGATGAAAATCCAAAGGAAGACTACCAGTACCGATCCCACGACAAACGCGAGGATGGCAGCCAGGAAAGTTTTGATAAAATTCATAACGAAGTTATTTTTTGTTTGTCCTAATTTTGTTCCGATTCCGGTTTTCTTTCGCAAATATACAGAAATTATATGAAAAACAAATAAAATTTATCGTTTTTCGATAAAAAAGAAGGGTAACCTATATTTATTCTGTAAAATATACGTTATCTTTGCAAGGAAAGTCACTACACAAATATGGAAGAAAAAATCAGACATCTGCTCGCGTCGCTCGTTCATCCCGAAACGGGGCAGGATATCGTCAGCAGCGGTTTTATCGAGCATATCGCCTCGGCAGCCGGAAAAATCACCGTCGTACTCCGCTTCGCCAAGGCCCGCGACCCGTTCGCAGTGAAAATCAAAAACCAGGCCGAGGAACTGCTCAAACGCGAATTCCCCGGGGAAACGGTACTGGTAGTCATCAAGGAGGGCGGCGCCGCCCCGCGTCCCGAACCCAAGCTGAAGACGACTACGGGCGGCATCGCCAAGGTCATTGCCGTAGCATCGGGAAAGGGCGGGGTAGGCAAATCGACCGTCACGGCCAACCTCGCGGTCGCCCTGCGAAACATGGGATTCCGCGTAGGCATCCTCGACGCCGACATATACGGGCCTTCGCAGCCCAAGATGTTCGGAGTGGAAGGCTACCTGCCCGACGCCGTGCAGGAAGAGGGCGCAGACCACATCGTCCCTGCGGAGCCGATGGACATCCGGCTGATGTCGATCGGGTTCTTCATCAAACCTACCGACGCCCTGCTGTGGCGCGGAGCCATGGCCGTCAGCGCCCTGAAACAGATGATCCACCAGACCAAATGGGGGACGCTCGACTTCCTGCTGGCCGACCTGCCCCCCGGTACGGGCGACGTACACCTCTCGATCATCGGGGAGCTGAAGATCGATTCCGCGGTGATCGTCTCGACGCCCCAGCAGGTCGCCGTAGCCGACGTCGTGCGCGGCGTGGAGATGTTCTGCAACGAAAACGTCAACATCCCCGTGGCGGGAATCATCGAAAACATGGCCTGGTTCACCCCCGAGGAACTGCCCGAAAACCGCTACTACCTCTTCGGCAAAGGCGGTGCACGCCGGTTCGCCGAAGAAAAAGGTGTGGATTTCCTCGGTGAAATACCTATCGTACAGTCGATTATGGAAGGATCCGACGAAGGAAAGCCTGCTATGGGGATAGATCCGCGCGTCGAAAAATGGTACCGCGGAATCGCGGAAAAGATTGTCGAAAAGGTGATGAAATCGTGTTAGGAAACGTGTTGATAAACGGCGATAACTAATGATAACTTTCCGGTCGGAAGAGTTGCAAATTCCGGAAAGGGCGGGCATATACAAGATTTTCCGGAAACCAAAAAAAGTTATGGGAAATTATAGTCAGCCCCGAACCCCGGAAAACGGAACAGATTGTTCACAACAAACGGCTGTCGAAATGTTGACAACGGTTTTTGACAATTGTTGATTATAATTTCATATCTTTGAATACGAACCGGTTGTAACGAAGAATAGGTAAAAGCATGGGAATAAAATGTTGAAAGATATTTTCCAGGGAAACTTGTGAACAGTATCAACAGCTATTATTTCTATTCTTATTTCTTATTAAATTTAAATTAAAAAGTAAAAATAAAAAATGAAGGTTGATAACTCCGCGCAAATCCGAAATCGGATCGAGGAACTGAAACGCGAGAAACATGCCGTCATACTGGCCCATTACTATACGCTGCCCGAAGTACAGGAGGTGGCCGACTTTCTGGGCGATTCGCTCGCGCTGTCGGTCAGGGCGCAGTCGGTCGATGCGGAAATCATCCTGTTCGCCGGCGTGCATTTCATGGCCGAGACCGCCAAGGTGCTCTGCCCCGGCAAAAAAGTGCTCATACCTTGTCCCGAGGCGGGGTGCTCGCTGGCCGAATCGTGCGACGCCCGCGACTTTGCGGCCTTCAAGGCCAGGTACCCGGGGCATACGGTGGTTTCGTACGTCAACACGACCGTCGGGGTCAAGGCGCTGACCGATATCTGCTGCACTTCGTCGAATGCCCTGAAGGTCGTGGAGTCGATCCCGGCCGACCGCCCCGTCATCTTCGCGCCCGACCGCAACCTGGGCGCTTACATCAGGAAGCTGACCGGCCGCGAGAATATGGTGATCTGGGACGGGGCGTGCCATGTCCACGAGGAGTTTTCGCTCGAAAAACTGCTCCGGCTCAAAAAGGAGCATCCGGCGGCCCGGGTCGTCGTGCATCCCGAATGCCGGGCCTATATCATCGAGGTGGCCGATTTCGTGGGGTCGACGGCTGCGATCCTCGACTATTGCGGCCGCAGCGGGGCCGATGAGTTCATCGTCGTCACCGAATCGGGCATCCTCGCCGAGATGAAGAGGCGCTATCCGGACAAGACCTTTATCCCGGCGCCCCCGGACGACGAGACGTGCGGCTGCAACAACTGCAAGTACATGAAGATGGTGACGCTGGAAAACATCTGCGAATGCCTCGAGCGGGAGGCCCCGGAGATCGTCCTCGACGAAGAGGTGCGCCGCAAGGCCGAGCGTTCGATCCTGAACATGATCAACATCAAATAATCGTTTATATATGAAGAAACTGTTTTTACTTCTTGCAGCGGCGTGCGTGTCGCTGACCGCGGCGGCAGACGAAGGCATGTGGATGCTGCCTTATCTGCAGAAAATGAATATCCGGGACATGAAGGCGCGCGGATGCAAACTTTCGGCCGAGGATATTTACAGCATCAATAAATCTTCGCTCAAGGATGCGATCGTCATTTTCGGCGGCGGCTGCACGGGCGAGATCGTTTCGCCCGACGGCCTGCTGTTCACCAACCACCACTGCGGCTACGGGTCGATACAATCCCTGTCGTCGGTCGAACACGACTACCTGAAGAACGGCTTTTGGGCCATGTCGCGGCAGGAGGAGATTCCTGCCCCGGGGCTCAAGGTGCGTTTCATCCGTTCGATCAGCGATGTGACTGCGGATATTCTGGGCAACGTGCCTTCCACGGCCGGGCAGCAGGAGTACGAACGGATCACCTCGGAGAATATCGCCGGCCTGACCGCTTCGCTGCAGGAGGCCAACCCCGGCATGGTGGTCGAGGTCAAGCCCTTCTTCGAAGGGAACCAGTATTTTGCCTTTGTGATCGAGGTCTATACCGACGTGCGCCTGGTGGGAACGCCCCCTACGTCGATCGGCAAGTTCGGCGGAGATACCGACAATTGGATGTGGCCGCGCCATACAGGCGATTTCTCGGTGTTTCGCGTCTATGCCGGACAGGATAACAGGCCGGCGGATTATTCGCCCAAAAACCGTCCTTACAAGGCCGAGAAGTTCCTCAAGATTTCGCTCGACGGTTACAAGGAGGGGGATTTCGCCATGATCATGGGGTTCCCGGGTTCCACGCAGCGTTATATGACTTCGTATGAGATCGACGACATGCTGAACGTTTCGAATCCCAACCGGATCTTTATCCGCGGCGAGCGCCAGACGATCCTGAAGGAGGACATGGCTGCCAGCGACAAGGTACGTATCCAGTATGCTTCGAAATACGCCACGTCGTCGAACTACTGGAAGAATTCGATCGGCAAGTCTCGCGGCATCCTCAAACTGGGTGTTAAGGAGCGCAAGCAGCAGCAGGAAGCTGCCTTCCAGGCGTGGGCCGAGAAGAATACGCTGCCCGAGGAAGGGTATATTGACGCGCTGCCGAAAATCCGAGAAGCGATCGAGGGGCTGGCCGGCATCGACGATAACTGCCAGTATCTGGAAGAGGCTTTCCTGCGTGCGGTCGAAATACTGACCCCCGCAAAAATGTTCGACGGGCGGACGGAGATAAAGGATCCCGAAGAGGCCCGAAAGGCGATGGCCGGTTGGTATAAGGATTACAACGCCCCGACCGACCGGAAGGTGGCCAAGCGCATGCTGAAGATCGCCCGCGAGCACATGACCGACCTGCCGTCGTTCTATACGGAGATCGTGGATAAGGAATTCAACGGCGATACGGATGCCTATGTGGATTATATTTTCGATAATTCGCTCTTTACATCGCAGGAAAAGGTCGATGAGCTGATCGGTTCGTTTTCTGCCGATAAATATGCCGCCGACCCCATTGCCCCGTTTGTGAAATCGGTGTGGGAGAAGTATAATGCGCTTTCTCAGGCACGCAAGCCGATCGTGGAGAAATATTACGAGGGAAGCCGTAAATACGTGGCGGGGCTGATGCTCCAAAACCCGAAAAAGGCGTGGGCTTCGGATGCCAACTTCACGCTGCGCCTGACCTATGGCCGCGTGCTGCCCTATTCGCCTGCCGACGGCATCGAATACAACTACTATACGGCGCTCAAGGGCGTAATGGAGAAGGAAAATCCGCAGAACCCCACGGAGTTTACCGTGCCCGAAAAACTCAAGGAACTTTATGCGGCGCGCGATTTCGGCCGTTATGCCAATGCCGAAGGCGAACTTCCGGTGGCGTTCCTTGCCGACTGCGATATTACGGGCGGCAATTCGGGTTCGCCCGTGATGAATGCCAGGGGTGCACTGCTCGGGCTGGCTTTCGACGGCAACTGGGAAGCCATGTCGGGCGATGTGGCTTTCGAGCCCGATCTGCAGCGCACGATATCGGTCGACATCCGCTACGTGCTGTTCATCATCGACAAGTACGCGGGCGCAGGATGGCTGCTCGACGAGCTGGTGTTCGAATAACGATTCCGACCGCCGATAATTAGGAAATATGCCCCGGACTACGCCGGGGCATATTTTTTATCCCGTAGCCGGAGGCAGACCGATTCGCTCCCGTGGTTTACGTTTTGTTTTCTTGCGGCAGGGTGTCCTTGTAGTTTGTAAACAAATAATGGGGCTTTGCTTTTTCTTTCCCTAAAAATTACTAATTTTGACAGAAATTAGTAATACTGTATATCTCAATATGGCAAAAGAGTTCAAGCGTTACCTCGTTACATCGGCTCTCCCCTATGCCAACGGCCCGGTGCATATCGGCCATCTGGCGGGAGTTTATATACCTTCGGATATTTACACGCGTTACCTGCGGCTGAAGGGCTGCGACGTGATTTCGGTCTGCGGATCGGACGAGCACGGCGTGCCCATCACCATAAAGGCCCGCAAGGAGGGGGTGACCCCGCAGCAGATCGTGGATCGTTACCATAACCTGATCAAAAAGTCGTTCGAGGGGTTGGGAATGTCGTTCGATATCTATTCGCGGACATCGTCGGCGACCCATGCCGCGACCGCGTCGGAATTTTTCCGCAAACTTTACGACGAGGGGAAATTCATCGAGAAGACCTCCATGCAGTATTACGACGAGGAGGCGCAGACGTTCCTTGCCGACCGTTATATCGTCGGTACTTGTCCCAAATGCGGGAACGAGCGTGCCTACGGCGACCAGTGCGAGAAATGCGGGTCTACCCTCTCGCCCGACGAGCTGATCGACCCGCATAGCGCCGTGTCGGGGTCGGTTCCGGTCAAAAGGGAGACGAAACACTGGTATCTCCCGCTGGATCAATACGAAGGTTTCCTCCGCGAGTGGATACTCGATGGGCATAAGGAGTGGAAGACGAATGTCTACGGACAGTGCAAGAGCTGGCTCGACGGCGGATTGCAGCCCCGTGCCGTGAGCCGTGACCTCGACTGGGGCATCCCCGTGCCCGTGGAGGGTGCCGAAGGGAAGGTGCTCTATGTGTGGTTCGACGCTCCGATCGGTTACATATCCGCCACGAAAGACCTTACGCCCGATTGGGAAAGGTACTGGAAGTCGGAAGACACCAAGATGGTGCATTTCATCGGCAAGGATAATATCGTGTTCCACTGCATCGTCTTCCCCTCGATGCTCAAGGCGCACGGGGGGTATATACTGCCCGAGAACGTGCCGGCCAACGAGTTCCTGAACCTTGAGGGCGATAAGATTTCGACCTCGCGCAACTGGGCGGTGTGGCTGCATGAATACCTGGAGGAGTTCCCCGGAAAGGAGGACGTATTGCGCTATGTGCTGTGTGCCAATGCCCCCGAAACCAAGGATAACGACTTTACATGGAAGGATTTCCAGGCCCGCAACAACAATGAGCTGGTCGCTGTGCTGGGAAATTTCGTCAACCGTGCGCTGGTGCTTACGCAGAAATATTACGGCGGCGAGGTTCCTGCCTGCGGAGAGATGAATGATTATGACCGTCAGACAGTTGCGGAGGTAACTGCCGTGAAGGGTTCGCTCGAGGCCAATATCGAGAACTACCGTTTCCGCGAAGCCCTGAAGGATGCTATGAACATTGCGCGTATCGGCAACAAGTATCTGGCGGACACCGAGCCGTGGAAAGTCATCAAAACCGATCCCGGGCGCGTGAAAACGATTCTCAACATCGCGTTGCAGATTACGGCCAATACGGCGATTGCCATCGAGCCTTTCATGCCTTTCTCGGCGTCGAAGATCCTGAAGATGCTCGCCGTGGAGAAATTCGGATGGGAGCGCCTCGGGGCGATGGATCTGATCGCTGCCGGGCATAAGATCGGCGAGGCGTCGTTGCTCTTCGAGAAGATCGAGGACGACGTGATCCAGCGCCAGTTGGACAAGCTTGCGGCGACGAAAGAGGCCAACCTGGCTGCTGAAAATTCGCAAAATATTGAACCTCAGAAAGATACGATACTGTTTGACGATTTCCAGAAAATGGATATCCGGGTTTCTACGATCCTTGCGGCGGAAAAGGTCGCCAAGACGAAGAAATTGCTGAAATTGACGGTGGACACGGGGATCGACCAGCGGACGATTGTTTCTGGAATTGCGGAATATTTTACGCCCGAAGAGCTGATAGGGCGCAGGGTGCTGGTTCTTGTGAACCTTGCTCCCCGTGAACTGAAAGGGATCTTGTCGCAGGGCATGATCCTCATGGCCGAAGATGCTTCGGGAAAATTGCTGCTGCTGGGCCCCGACGGAAATACGAATAACGGTGCTATCGTAGGATAATACGGTCTATGGATCAATTGGCGGTTTGCTTTTATCCGTTTTCCTTTGCTGTATGGGGATAATTTAGAAAAACCTTTAAATTTTACTATAATGGAAAATATTGATTGGAGTGCCTTGGGTTTCGACTATCACAAGACCGACGTCAACGTCCGTTATTATTTTACGGATGGTAAATGGAGTGATATGGAGGTTACGAGCGACGAGTACATCAAGATGCACATGTCGGCTTCGTGCCTGCATTATGGCATCGAACTTTTCGAAGGGCTCAAGGCCTTTCGCGGGGTCGATGGGAAAGTCCGCCTGTTCCGTGTCGAGGACAATGCCCGCCGCCTCCGGTCTTCGGCCGAACGTCTTTGCCTTCCGCTGCCGACCGTCGAAATGGTCGTCAATGCCTGCGTCGAGGTCGTTCGGCGGAATGAAGCTTATATTCCCCCCTACGGTACAGGGGCCTCGCTCTATCTGCGTCCGGTGATGTTCGGAACGACGGCCGGCCTGGGGGTCAAACCTGCAAAAGACGCCTTGCTGATTGTTTACTGTTCGCCTGTGGGTGCTTATTTCAAGGAGGGAATCAAGCCGATCCTGGTTGCCATCGACCGTGAACAGGATCGTGCTGCTCCACGTGGAACAGGCGATGTGAAGGTCGGCGGAAATTATGCGGCCAGCCTTTTGTCGGGTGAAAAGGGTCATAAAATGGGTTATTCGAATATCATGTACCTCGATGCGGCGGAGCATAAATACATCGAAGAGTGCGGAGCATGCAATTTCTTCGGCATCAAGGATGGCAAATACATCACTCCGAAATCCCCTTCGGTGCTTCCGTCGATTACCAATATGAGTCTCCGCCAGTTGGCCCGCGATATGGGGCTTGAGGTCGAAGACCGAAAAATCCCGGTCGAAGAACTTGCTTCTTTCGAGGAGTGCGGAGGCTGCGGAACGGCTGCCGTGATCTCCCCTATCGGCACTATCTATGACATGCAGACGGAAAAAACCTACTCATATGGTGATAAGGTTGGTAAAGTTTCTATGGAATTATACACCCGATTGCAGGATATTCAGTACGGACGGGCTGAGGATAAATACAATTGGTGTACGATTGTCTTGTAGAATACGAACATATTGTTAAGAGGCCGCTTTATAGCGGCCTCTTTTGTTTTTTTTGTGTTAAGGGTTTTGTATATATGTTCCACGTGGAACACTACCCTATCTTCCGAATTTTACTAAAAGAACATTTACGTCTGCGGGAGAAACTCCGGGTATGCGAGAGGCTTGCCCGATGTTTTCAGGCCGAATTCGGGATAGTTTTTGCCGGGCCTCGATAGTCAGGGAATTCATCGAGTGAAAGTCGAAATCCGCGGGAATTCGTATGTTTTCGAGCCGATGTAGCTTTTCTGCAATGAATTTTTCGCGCTCAATATACCCTTTATATTTGATTTGGATTTCTGCCTCTTCGATCACCTCTTCCTCCATCCGGTTCGTTTCGATGAATTTTCGGAGCTTCGGCAGGACGGCTTGCAGCGAATCGAACGAAACATTATTCCGCATTAGTATGTCGTAAAGCTTCCTTCCCTGTGATAAAGGTTCGGAATTTATTGCTTTTAAATAGTCGTTAATTTCGGCTGCTTTGATGCTCTGTTGGCGAGTGAAAGAAATAAGCGATTCTACGAGCGTATTTTTTTTGACGAAATAGTCATATTTTTTTTGGGTAATAAGCCCGATTTTATATCCGATAGGAGTAAGCCGGATGTCCGCATTGTCCTGCCGGAGCAGGATGCGGTATTCTGCACGCGAGGTGAACATGCGGTAGGGCTCGTCCACCCCTTTGGTCACAAGGTCGTCTATCAACACTCCGATATAGGCTTCGTCGCGCTGCAATACGACGGCCTCCTCCCCTTTCAGCATCCGGTGTGCATTGATCCCTGCCATCAACCCCTGGGCTGCGGCCTCTTCGTATCCGGTCGTCCCGTTGACCTGCCCGGCGAAATAAAGGGCGGAAACGAGTTTTGTTTCGAGCGAATGGTGCAGTTGCGTGGGTGGGAAATAGTCGTATTCGATGGCATAGCCCGGGCGATAGATGTGCAGGTCTTCGAATCCCCGGATTTTATGCAGTGCTTCCAACTGTATTTCCCAGGGCAGCGACGAAGAAAAGCCGTTGAGGTAGTATTCGTTGGTGCTGCGTCCTTCGGGTTCGAGGAAGAGCTGGTGCTGGTCTTTGTCGGCGAATGTACGCAGTTTGTCTTCGATGCTCGGGCAGTAGCGCGGCCCGATTCCCGTTATCGTCCCGTTGAACAGCGGCGAGCGGTCGAACCCTGTGCGCAGGATGTCGTGCACCTCGGCCGACGTGTAGACCAAAAAACAAGGGAGTTGGTTTTTAACCGGTTGTGTGTCAGGTGAAAAGGAGAATTTGGCCGGGTTTTCGTCTCCGTATTGCGGTTCGAGTATTTCGAAGTCGATCGTGCGGGCATCGAGGCGTGCGGGTGTCCCGGTTTTCATACGCCCGGTTTCGAATCCGATTGCGCGCAGGGATTCCGTGATCCCGTGCGAAGCGGCGTCCCCTGCCCTGCCGCCCTCGGCGTGCGATGTGCCGCAGTGCATCAGCCCGTCGAGGAACGTGCCGGCGGTAAGTATGACGGCTTTACAAGCGAATTCGATGCCCATGCGTGTCCGTACGCCCGTCACGCGTGGTTTAGGTGCAGAGGTATCGAACAGCAGTTCGGTGGCGGCGTCCTGCCAGATGTAAAGGTTCAGCGTGTTTTCGAGCGTATGGCGCCACTCCTCCGAGAAACGGGTTTTGTCGCATTGTGCACGGGGACTCCACATGGCCGCACCCTTCGAACGGTTGAGCATCCGAAATTGGATAGCGGTGAGGTCGGTAATGCGTCCCATCTGTCCTCCCAAAGCATCTATCTCTCTGACTATCTGTCCCTTGGCTACTCCACCGACAGCCGGGTTGCACGACATGGAGGCCATTTTGGACATGTCCATCGTGAGCAGCAGCGTGCGCGACCCCAGGCGTGCGGCAGCCGAGGCCGCTTCACAGCCGGCATGTCCGCCTCCGATGACGATTATATCGTAGTCGAGTGTCATTCTTCTGGTTTGTTTTCTGTCTGCAGATCGACGCTGCCGCTGTTCCTCCCGGCGATCAGGGCCTTGTAATCAGGCTCGTCCCAATCGATTTCGTCTCCGTCGGGCGACTCCGTGAAATCCCATTCGATAAGATCCATTTCGCGGACTGTTTCAGGCGGGGCATAAAGACCGAGGTACCGGGGATTTTCCGGCTCCTCTCCGCTGAACGCGAAAACGGCGATTTTGCGCACGGGATCCACGATGTAGACGTCTACCTGCTGTATATCCAGATAACCCGCCGTTGTCCGGAAGCAGTAGTGCGTGGGGTCGATGCGCTCGAAAGCGTCGATGATCGAAGGAAAAGGGCCGTCCATCATTTGCCGGACGAACAGCGATTCGGTGATCCATATCGGATACCAGTAGAGCATGTCCACGTAATACTTGCCCCGGTAGGAACATATCGGAATCCATGCCCGGGGACACTCCTGCAGCGAATAGACCGGGAGCGGTTCGGGATGCTGCTCCTTGAGTAATTCAAGGTATTGCGCGAAACTATCCCTGTTCCAATCGTTGTAACCGGGTGTCGTGCACGAGGCGAGCAGGCGGTAGGACTCCGATTCCCGGTTCATTTCGATATATGCCCTGCAATGCGAGGTGCGGTCGTGTTCGGGATCGTAAACCGATGATTGGTAAAGGAACGTCGTGTCGTTCTCCACGAAAGGCCCGTGCCGTTCGAAATTCCGGGCTTCCGGGTTTGCTTCGGGGATGGAATCGCACACAGGGGCGACGGCCGTTTCGGCGACGGCGGAATCGGCGGCAGGCAAGGCTGCCGTAACGTTGTTATCCGTGTTGTCATTCGCTGTCCTGCGTCCCAGGCAGCCGGCGGACAGTAATCCGATAAGAAGAATCAACAGTCGTGTTTTCATGGATTCAGGTATTATTCTCCGGGTTCTCCCAGAATTTAAGGTATTTATCCTCCTTGCGATGCATCTGCGCGTTGGTGCGGGGCGTCTTGTCGCCCTGGCCGCAGAGGTGCAGCACGCCGTGTACGACGACCCTGCGCATTTCCTGGAGCGTCGTGCAGCCGTATTGCCGGGCATTGTCGGCTACGGTCTCGACGTCGATGAAAATGTCGCCCGAAACGATGCGTTCGCCTTTGCGGTCGCTGTAATCGAACGTAATGACGTCGGTGAAATAGTCGTGCCCGAGCCACTGGCGGTTCATCTCCAGGAGCCGTTGCGCCGAGCAAAAAATGTAGCTCACATCGCCCAGCGTATACCCTTCCGCTTCGGCCACTTCGCGCAGCCATGCCGCCGTCAGGCGTTTCTGCGGCAGCCGGAAGGTACAATCGTCGTTATAGTATCGTATTGCCATGTTTGAAGGACGGCCCGAGGCCGTAATCAGTCTGTAAATCTTTGCAAAAGTACAAAAATAATACAGATGAAAACGTCCCGGCGGGCTTTTTCTCGTTGTCCGTGTCCGGGTGGCATTCCGAAGCTGCATCTGCCTTCCCCGCAGGGAAATTCCGGAAAATTAAAAAAAATATTTTTTCAGAAAGGGAGCGGTTTTAGTTACGGATCGTAACTTTTATTTCCGACCCGGGGATACATTGCCGCCATGTCCTGGTTTTTTGTTTCATATTGTTCTGATATACAATTTCTTATTGATATATCGGGGCGAATAACGATACGGAAAAACCGTTATATTTGCCTCGTCACGAAGTATTAACCCAAAAATCTCTCAAAATGAAAATCTTCAAAATGCTTACCGCGCTTGCGGCTTTTTTTGCCGTGGCGTTGTTTTCGGGATGTGATGACGACAAAGGATCCGAACCCGATCCGCAGCCTGTGAAACTCGCTTCGCCCGGGATTGTCTTCAAGGACGTCAAACCCACGTCGTTCGCGGCCTCGTGGACGGCCGTGGAGCATGCTGCGGCTTTCGGTTATAAACTGCTGACGACTGAAGGAGGACAGGAGGTCGTCGTGGCTGAGATCGCTTCGTATGATGCCGTGGAAGTCTCTTTTTCGGGGCTAAAACCCGCTACGGAATATACGCTCGAAGTCGTTGCGCTGGCCGGAGACGCCCCCGGATATACCGATTCGGATCCGGCAAAGGCTTCGACGACGACAGCCGACGAACCGGTCGTCGTGACGTCGCCGTGGGTCGATGTCGAGTTTTCTTACGAGACGGTCGGCGGAAAGGGGACGTTGCGTGTCGCCAACAAAGCCAATGTCAAGTGTGCGCATTTTTATTCGAGTACCGAGACGGTGAATGTCATCGGCGACGGGTATGATGACGAAAAGACGCTGATCGGTTATATCCTGATGAATTACGAGGACGGTGTGCCGGGCGTTTATATGGACACGGCCGGGCACAAGTTCAATAACAACGGCGCCGGGTTCAAGGCCGGGGACAAGCTCTTCTACTATGTCGTGGGCGTGGATGCGGCCGATAAACCGGGCGACCTGAACTGGTTTTGGGTCGAAATCCCCGCCAACATAGGCGACCCGGTGATTATCCTCGATTCGCCGGAGGTCTGACGACTTTCCGGAATAATTGGTAAGCGGGATCCTGTTTTTGCGGGATCCCGCTGTTGTATTCCGTTCTGGCCAGATACAGGGCTGCGGAAAAGGTTTTTTTGATCCGGAAAAGGTCGACGGGAGAGCTGGCCAGGTTTAGAGCGGGATTTCTGCCCGCCGTTGCCAAAAATATTTGATGGGATTTATCCTTCGCCCGAAACGGTTTTTCGGCGTGGCGTGTCCGGGGTTACCGTTCGGAAGGATTCCCGATCCGGTATTTATTGTCGGTGTTTATCGTTCGGAAGGGTTCCCGGTTCGGTGTTTATCGCCGGGGTTTACCGTTTGAAACAGTTTTCGGCGCGGAGCTTCTCGCCGGGGTTCGGCGGGTAGATGCCGAATACCAGTTTGTACTCGGTTTCCATCGTCATGATGTTGACCGACGAGCCGATGGTGCCCAACTGTTCGTTTCTTGCCACTTTCTGGCCCTTTTCAACGCATATCGACCCCATGTTGGCATAGGAGGTTATATATTCGCCGTGAGCCACGAAAACGTCGTATTTGTTCGTGATGCGGTTGCGCTTGATTTCGACGACCTTTCCGTCGTAGATCGAAATGACGTGCGCACCCTTGGGGCCGGAGATCTCGGCCATGTTTTCCTTGTAGCGTTTTACGGAACCGGCCGTGACGGGAAGCCTCAGCCCCGTGGTCTTGGTCGAGAACGACGCACCCTCGGTATTGCCTTTGGTGAGTTTGCGCAGCTCGCTGATGGCCACGTCGAGCTGCTGTTCCTGCGACAGTTTGCGTTGCAGGGCCTGTTTCTCCTTTTGCGACATCTGGCGAATATTGGCCCGGGCGTTGCGCGAATCGCGCTGGAGCTTCTGTTTCTGGGCGGTGAGGTTCTGCGTCACCGAGTCCAACGAGCGTTTGCGGCGGTCGAGCTGCGCCTTCTCGTGGGCGACCTGTTCCGAAAGTGCGGCGATGTCGTGCAGTTTGCGTTCGCGCATCGAAGCCACTTCACGCAGGTTGGTGATCTTTTTCGCGACGTCGGTGAAGTCGCGCGACGAAAAAATGTAGGTCAGGTAGTTGTTGTGCTTATAGTTGCGGTAGGCCTCGCGTACCATCTCGGCATACTGCGTGCGGTTGCGCTCCAGGGCCGAGCTGAGATCGCCGGCGACGCTGTCCGTACGGGATATCTCCTTGCGAAGCAGGCGCGCCTGCTTCTCGGTCTCTTCGAGCAGTTGGTTGCGGGAGTCGAGCTGGCGCGCCAGGCGGCGAACCCGTTCCTCGGTGGCGGCGCGGCCTTCCTGTATCTTCGAGATCGCGCGTTCCTCGTCGGCAATCCTCTTTTCCAGGGCGGCGATGACCCGTTTCTGCTCTTCGATGGCATCGCGGCCCCCCTGCGCCGCAGCGGTAAAGGCGGCGAACAGGAAAAGGAGGGTCAGTATGCGGGCGGGCTTCATCACGGTCACTCTTTTTCGGCTTTGCCCTGTTCCATGCGGCGGGTGATCTGGTCGGCGTCGTAGCCCTTTTCGAGTCCCTTGCGCCAGTATATTTCGGCCATGAACTGTTCGCCCATGGCATGCAGGATATCCCCGTAATGAACCAGCAGCGCCGCACTCTCCTGCCCGTCGAGGGCGATGGCCTGCTGCATCACCTTCTTGGCCTCGGCCGTGCGTCCCAGCTTGAAGAGCACCCAGGCATGGGTGTCCAGGTATGTGGGGTTGTTGTCCGTGAGGGCGATGGCGCGGCTCGACATCGTGAGCGCCTTTTCGAGTTCACGCCCTTCGAGCGAGAGGAAATAGGCGTAGTTGTTGAGTACCATGGCGTTATCCGGATCGTAGCGCAGGCTGTGGTCGTAGGCTTTGTAGCACTGCTTCATATCCGCCCGGAACGAACCTTTTCGGACAGCCCGGGCGAAATCGTCGTCGATGTCCTGTTCGCCGGCGGTGGCTTTCTGGTGCCAGGTGTCGCCGATAAATCCCCAGATCACGCTGCGCAGCGAATCTGTCCGGGCATAGCCCAGCGATTGTTTGTAGGCTTTGATCGCCTGGGGGTATTGTTTGGAATAATTCAGCGTATGCCCTTTCGAGAGGTGGAAATCGACCTGCCCGGGAAAGAGCTCCAGGGCGCGCCCGATATAGCGGTTCACCGAATCGGGATGCTGAAGATAGCTCTCGATGTCGATCACCGAACGGAAATACTCCTCGACGGGCGGCTGGTCGTCGAGGTGGAGCTTGTAGAGCGCCAGCGCCTGTTCCAGCTCGCCCGAGGCGATCAGGTGTTTGGCATAAAGTTCCACGACGCGCCTGTCCTGCGGGTAGCGGACGGCAAGCGTCGAGGCCAGCGTATTGAGCTGGGGGTAATATTCGCGGTAGAAACGCATGTCGGAGGTGAAGATCCCGAAACGCTTGATCTTCGTGTCGAGCGGCATCTTGTCCGACTCGAAAAGCCGCTGCGTAACGTCCAGCACCGCCCGGTAATCGTGTCGGCCGTTGTAGAAATCGGCCAGCGACATGAGCGTCCCCACGTCGGTCGAGTCGATCTGCAATGCCCGGTCGTATTCGGCCTTGGCCAGCGAATCCTTGCCCAGAATGCCGTAGAGGTCGGCCAGCACGACGTGGTGTTCGGCCTCGTAAGGCACCGCTTCGATCATGGCCTCGGCCTCTTCGACGGCCTTGTCCATCTGGCGCGTAGCGACCAGCAGCTGCCGTTTCATGGTGCTCAGCACCGGGATGCGGCCGAAGCGCACTTCGGCCGAGTCGAGCGTGGCGATGGCCGAGAAGGGCTGCTGCGCCTGCTCGTAGAGGGCGGCCAGGATCCGGTAGTTGTCGGGGTTCTGCGGCTCGTCGCTGCGCAGGCGGCGGTAGACGGCCAGCGCCTCGTCGTAACGGCGGGCGTAGATGAGTGCCTGCCCGAGGAACTGGTGGTACCACTTGTTGGCGGTGTCGAGCCGGAAGGCCGTGCGTGCCAGATCCACCGCCTCGTCGGGCGTGGAATACATGCCGTTGGCGGCCATTTCGTAATAGGCCGGTGCGAAGGTCGAGTCGTTGCGGATGGCCTCGGCGAAAAATTCCCGCGCCCGGACGGTGTCTCGGGCAATGGCATTCTGTTTGATGCCTTCGGTATAGAGCCACACGCTGCGCAGCGAATCGGGATAGCCGGGCACGCCGGCGGGGCCTTTCCCGGCGGCGAAGGCCGAAAGGAAGAGCACGCAGAGTACCGTGATCGCTGTCAAACGTTTCATGGGCCCGGTGTTTTAGAGTGCCGTGTCGAACTGGTGGAGGAAACGCACGTCGTTCTCGAAATAGAGGCGCAGGTCTTTCACGCCGTATTTGAGCATTGCGATGCGTTCAATACCCATGCCGAAGGCGAAGCCCGAGTATTTTTCGGGGTCTATGCCGTTTGCCTGGAGTACGTTGGGGTCTACCATGCCGCAGCCCATGATTTCGAGCCAGCCGGTGCCCTTGCACACCGGGCATCCCTTGCCCCCGCAGAGGTTGCACGATACGTCGACCTCGGCCGAAGGTTCGGTGAAGGGGAAGTACGACGGGCGCATGCGGATGACGGCCTGCTCGCCGAAGACCTCCTTGGCGAAGTAGAGCAGCGACTGTTTCATGTCGGCGAACGACACCCCTTCGTCGATGTAGAGGCCCTCGATCTGGTGGAAGATGCAGTGTGCGCGGTACGAAATGGCTTCGTTGCGGAACACGCGGCCGGGGCAGATGACGCGGATGGGCGGTTTCTGGCGCTCCATGGTGCGTACCTGGATCGACGAGGTATGCGTGCGCAGCAGGATGTCGGGATCCTTTTCGATGAAGAACGTGTCCTGCATGTCGCGCGCCGGATGTTCGGGCGGGAAGTTGAGCGCCGAGAAGACGTGCCAGTCATCCTCGATCTCGGGCCCGTCGGCGACGGTGTAGCCCAGCCGCGAGAAGACCTCGACGATCTGGTTCTTGACGATCGAGATCGGGTGGCGCGACCCCAACTGTTCGGCCGAACCGGGACGGGTCATGTCTTCGGTCGCAGCGCCGTCGTCGGCGATTGCGTCCTGAAGTTGCTCGCGCAGGGCGTTTATGCGGTCGAGGGCCGTGACCTTGAGTTTGTTGAGCTGCTGCCCCATTTCGCGCTTGAGCTCCGGGGCCACCGTCTTGAACTCTTCCATCAGGGCGTTCAGTTCGCCCTTCTTGCCGAGGACTTTGATGCGGAACTCCTCGATCTCGGCCGCTGCCTTCGGTTTGAACTCTTCGACACGTCGGAGAAGTTCATTGATTTTGTCGGTCATATTTTGATTGTTTACGCTTTTTCCGTATTTTTACCCGTCTTATTACGTTAAGTATAACGTGCAAAGTTATAAAAAAATTGAGATATGTTGCGTAAAACCCTCTCATTTATCTCGGTGCTGTTGCTCGCTGCGACGGTCGCCGGGGCGCAGAACCCCGACGACGGGACTGCACGTCCCCGCTCGGTGGGCGTCGTGATGAGCGGCGGCGGCGCAAAGGGACTCTACCATATAGGCGTGCTCGAAGCCCTCGAGGAGAACGGCGTGCCGATCGATTACGTGGCGGGCACCTCGATGGGCTCGATCATCGCGGCCATGTATGCCGCGGGCTACTCCCCTGCCCAGATGCGGGAGATTGTCGCTTCGGGCGTGGTCAAGGAGTGGGTGTCGGGGCGTATCGACCCCCGCTATACCCCCTACTACCGGCAGATCGGCCACAACCCGTCGTTTATCAGCGTGCGCCTGAACCTGGGTAATTCGGGCAAGCGTTTCCGTGTGACGAACCTGATTTCTTCGACGCCGATCGAGATGGCGCTTACGGAGCTGTTCGCGCCGGCCTCGGCGGCTGCCGGCGGCGACTTCGACCGTCTGATGGTGCCTTTCCTCTGCGTGTCGAGCGATATGAACGCCCGCGAGCCGGTGGTGATGCGCAACGGCGACCTGTGCGAAGCCGTGCGCTCGTCGATGTCCATCCCGCTGGTGTTCAAACCGATGAAAGTCGATTCGATGCTGCTCTACGACGGCGGTATTTACGACAACTTCCCGTGGCGTCCGCTCGACGTGGGGTTCCGTCCCGACCTGATCGTGGGCAGTATCTGCACGGCGGGCAATACCCCGCCGGGCGAGGACATCAACATCCTCGACCAGGCTTTCATGCTGGCGATGCACGATACGGATTACGACCTGCCCAAAGGGCGCAGCGTCACGGTTCGCCGTGCCGTGGATGTCAACATGCTCGATTTCGACAGCGCCGTGGCCGTGATGGATGCCGGTTATGAAGATGCGATGGCCGTCATGCCGCAGATCCTGGAGCGGGTTTCCGAACGCTGGTCACCCCGGCGCTATGCCGAGCGGCGCGAGGAGTTCCGCGCCAAATGCCCGCCGCTGGTCTTCAACGACTATAAGCTCGAAGGGCTCTCCTCGGCGCCCGAGGCCTATATCCGCGACTTCGTGAAGGTAGACCGCCGAACCCCCGGGCGCCAGCGCCCGATGGGTTTTTCCGAATTGCGCGACAACCTCTACGCGGTGCTTGCGGACGGCGATTTCACGATGGATTTCCCGCACGTGGCATACGACACCGTGACGGAGCGCTATTCGTTCCGGGCAAAGTTCCATACCAAACCCAACTTCAAGATCACGATCGGCGGCAACGTCTCCTCGACGGCTTTCAACCAGGCCTACATCGGCGTCAATTACCAGACGATCGGCCGTGTGGGGCAGCAGTTGGGCGCCGACCTCTACCTCGGGCCGATCTATACGTGGGGTACGATCGGAGGGCGCACGGATTTCTACATGTGGAAACCCGTGTTCCTGGATTACTCCTACAATTTCGCCGTGCGGAATTTCCGCCACGGTTCATTCGGCAACATCACCAAAATCGACAACACGCGGCAGGTCAAGAACAGCGAAAGTTTCTTCTCGGTGGCCGCCGGAATGCCCCTCGCCCACCGCGGCGTCTTCCTGATCCGCGCCAACGGCGGGCATGTCAATTACCGGTACGATTCCGACGAGCTTTTCGCCGACGATACCGACCATTCGCGCTATTCGTTCTTCGGGATCAAGGCCGAGCTGGCGCGTAATACGCTCGACAAGTTCCTCTATCCCCGCCGGGGTTCCGACCTGAAACTGTCGGGCATCTTCGTCACGGGGCGCGATAAATACGAGCCGTTCGATGCCGAAAAGTTCCTGTCGCGGACGTCCCGCCAGTGGGTCGGGGCGCGGCTTACGTGGGACAAGTATTTCGACATGCCGGGCTGCAGCTGGTTTTCGCTGGGGCTGAACGTCGACGGCGTGATCACGAACCATCCCGAGTTCACGACCGAGGGGGCCACGGTGATGTCGATGCCGGCTTACGAGCCGGTGCCTCACGCGCAGATGATTTACATGCCCGACTTCCGGGGCAAGCGGTTCGCGGCGGGCGGCGTGATGCCGACTTTCGACCTGATGCCCAACTTCTTCCTGCGCACGGGTTTCTACGCCATGTTCCGCGAGAAACGCAGTTTCGTACCCGGGGTGTCGGGCCCGGTGGAAGATAAGCGCTGGCACTATATCGCCGAGGCGTCGCTGGTCTACCATACGCCGATCGGCCCGGTCAGCCTGGCCCTGACCAAATACGACCTGCGCAACTGGAAGAACATGTACCTGACGTTCAATTTCGGGTACGCGATCTTCGCGCCCAAGGGGACGTTCTATTAGCGTGCCGTGGCGCCGGGCGCATTATTTTTTCTGTTATCGGAATAACACTTTTTTAAATTATTTTCATAAATTTGCCCCGGTAATGCGTATTTGAAAGATCAATTCAACAAAATAATTCAAAATCAAAGAGCTATGTTCGCAATCGACAATTACGATTTCAAAGGCAAGCGCGCGATCATCCGCGTGGATTTCAACGTGCCCCTCAACGAGAAGGGCGAGGTAACGGACGATACCCGCATCCGTGCGGCGATCCCCACCATCAAGAAGGTGCTCGAAAAGGGCGGCTCGGTCATCCTGATGTCGCACCTGGGGCGTCCCAAGAAGAATCCCGATCCCAAGTTCTCGCTGGAGCAGATCGTCCCCGCCATCGAGAAACGCCTGGGCGTGAAGGTGATGTTTGCCGGCGACTGCATGGGCGAGAAGGCCGCCGAGATGGCTGCAAACCTCAAGCCCGGCGAGGTGATGCTGCTCGAAAACCTGCGTTTCTATGCCGAGGAGGAGGGCAAGCCCCGCGGCCTGGCCGAAGACGCTACCGACGAGGAGAAGAAGGCTGCCAAGAAGGCATTGAAAGAGGGCCCGCAGAAAGAGTTCGTCAAGCGGCTCGCTTCGTATGCCGATTGCTACATCAACGATGCGTTCGGTACGGCGCACCGCGCACACGCTTCGACGGCGCTGATCGCCGATTATTTCCCCAACGACAAGATGTTCGGCTATGTGATGGAGAACGAGCTGAAGGCCATCGACGGCATCATGCTCAACCCGCAGCGCCCGTTCTGCGCCATCCTGGGCGGTTCGAAGGTCTCGACCAAGATCACCGTCATCGAGAATCTCCTGGAGAAGGTGGACGTCCTCATCCTGGGCGGCGGTATGACCTATACCTTCGCGGCTGCGGAGGGCGGTAAGGTCGGCAATTCGATTTGTGAGCCCGACCAGTTCCAGACGGCACTCGATATCCTGGCCAAAGCCAAGCAGAAGGGTGTGAAGGTCGTGATGTCGCCCGACGCGCTGATCGCCGACGCATTCTCGGCCGATGCCAACACCGATGTGGCTCCCGCCAACAATATTCCCGACGGCTGGGAAGGCGTCGACATCGCCGAGGAAGGCAAGAAGGTGTTCCGCGAGGAGATCCTCAAGTGCAAGACGATCCTCTGGAACGGCCCCGTGGGCGTGTTCGAGATTGACAAGTTCGCAACCGGTTCGCGCGCCGTGGCCGAGGCTATCGCCGAGGCTACCTCGAAGGGTGCCTACTCGCTCATCGGCGGCGGCGATTCGGTGGCGTGCATCAACAAGTTCGGCCTGGCGGACAAGGTTTCGTATGTTTCGACCGGCGGCGGCGCCCTGCTCGAATACATGGAAGGCAAGGTGCTTCCGGGTGTGGCGGCGATCCGCAAATAAGCCGACATTCCGATCCAGATCCGAAATAAAGACAAGGGGTGTTCCGGCATGGTCGGACACCCCTGTCGTCACTAAAAAACCCGAACACAATGAAAAAAATCATTCTTTTCGCTGCAACAATAGCTTGTATGGCAAGTTGTCAGAATACATCCAAAACCCCGGCCATCGACCTGGCCAACTTCGACCTTTCGGTAGCCCCGAACGCCGACTTCTACGAGTACGCCACGGGCGGCTGGTAGAAAAACAACCCCCTCAAACCGGAATATTCGCGCTACGGTTCGTTCGATATCCTGCGTGACAACAACGAGAAGCGTATCAACGAGCTTTTCTCGGAGATGACCAAGATGAAGGCCGAGCCCGGCAGCATCGAGCAGAAGATCTCCGACCTCTATAAGATGGGGCTCGATTCGGTACGCCTGAACGCCGAGGGCGCAGCTCCGGTGAAGGACGCCGTCGGGGAGATCCTCGCTATCGGCGACCGTGCACAGCTGACCGGTGCCATTGCCGGACTCCACACGGCGATCGCCAACCCCTTCTTTTCCGTGGGTGTGCAGGCTGACTTGATGAACAGCGATATCAATGCCCTTTATATCTCGCAGTCGGGCCTCACGATGGGCGACCGCGATTACTACCTCGACCCCGAGAACGAGAATATCCGGACGGCCTACAAGGAGTATCTGGGCAAGCTTTTCCGTCTTGCAGGCATTCCTGAGGCCGACATCGAGAAAGCCGTGGCCGGTGTGATGAACATCGAGACGAAACTGGCCGAGAAGTCGTGGTCGAACACCGAGCTGCGCGACATACCGGCACAGTACAACCCCACGGCGAAGGCCGAGTTCGAGAAGACCTACGATGCCATAGACTGGCCCGCTTACTATAAAGCCATGGGCATCGGCGACTTCGACACGATCATCGTGACGACGAAATCGTCGATCGCCAACGCCAACGACCTGATGAAGAACGCTCCGCTGGAGGATATCCGTTACTACCTCGCGGCGCAGTACCTGGACGATGCCGCGTCGTACCTGAGCGACGATTTCCAGCAGGCATCGTTCGATTTCTACGGCAAGGCGATGGCCGGCCAGCAGGAGATGAAACCACGCTGGAAGCGAGCCATGTCGGTGCCCAACGGCATCCTTTCCGAGGCTGTGGGCGAGATGTATGTCGCCAAATATTTCCCCGCAAAGGACAAGGAGCGTATGCTCGGGCTGGTGAAGAACCTGCAGACGGCGCTCGGGCAGCATATCGCGGCGCTGGACTGGATGTCGGACGCCACGAAGGCCAAGGCTCAGGAAAAACTGGCGGCCTTCACGGTGAAGATCGGTTACCCGGACAAGTGGAAGGACTATTCGACGCTGGCGATCGACCCCTCGAAGAGCTATTTCGAGAACATCGTGAATGCCAGCCTCTGGTATACGGCCGACAATATTTCGAAGCTCGGCAAGCCTGTCGATAAGGACGAGTGGCACATGTCGCCCCAGACGGTGAACGCCTACTACAACCCGACGACCAACGAGATCTGCTTCCCGGCAGCCATCCTCCAGCCGCCGTTCTACAACCCCGAGGCTGACGACGCCGTGAACTACGGTGCCATCGGCGTGGTGATCGGCCACGAGATGACCCACGGGTTCGACGACCAGGGCCGCAACTTCGACAAGGACGGCAACATGAACAACTGGTGGACGGAGGAGGACGCTGCTGCGTTCAAGGCCAAGACCGACATCCTCGTAAAGCAGTTCGACGCGATCGAGGTGCTGCCCGCCAAGGACGGCCAGCCTGCGATTATGGCCAACGGCTCCCTCAGCCTGGGCGAGAACATCGCCGACCAGGGCGGCCTGCGCGTTTCCCATACGGCGTTCCGTAACTCGCTGAACGGCACCGAGCCCGCGCCGATCGACGGATTCACCGCCGACCAGCGGTTCTACCTGGCTTACGCTACGCTGTGGGCGCAGAATATCCGCGACGAGGAGATCGCACGTCTTACGAAGCTCGACGTACACTCGCTGGGCAAATGGCGTGTGAACGCCACGCTGCGTAATCTGCAGGATTTCTACGATGCGTTCAGTATGACCGACGGGGAGATGTTCATGCCCGAGGAGGAGCGCGTGGTTATCTGGTAGGCGGGTGCCGCCCCGATCGATATGCCGGCGGCAGGGTAATCCCTGCCGCCTTTTTGTTTCCCTGCCGGGCGGGTTGCTATGTTGATTATATCGAAAAACGATAAATATTTTTTGATATTCAAAAATTGTTGTTATATTTGTCGCCGAACAAACCCTAAAAATAACTCTCAGCGACCATGGATTTACTCACAGTAGAACATGTCACCAAGCAATACGCCGGGCACAAGGCCCTCGACGACGTATCGCTCGCAATCCCCCGAGGTTCGGTCTACGGGTTGCTTGGCCCCAACGGGGCCGGCAAGACGACGCTGATCCGCATCATCAACCGCATCACGGCGCCCGACAGCGGCCGCGTGTTGTTCGGTGACCGCGAGATCACGCCTGCGGATGTTTACCGTATCGGTTACCTGCCCGAGGAACGTGGCCTTTACAAGAAGATGAAGGTCGGCGAACAGGCCGTTTTCTTCGCACGCCTGAAAGGGCTTTCGCGCCGCGAAGCCGTCGTGCGGCTCAAGCAGTGGTTCGTGAAGTTCGGTATCCAGGACTGGTGGGACAAGAAGATCGAGGAGCTCTCGAAGGGCATGGCCCAGAAGGTGCAGTTTATCGTCACGGTGCTGCACGAACCCGAACTGCTGATCTTCGACGAGCCTTTCTCGGGCTTCGACCCGATCAATGCCAACCTCCTGAAGGAGGAGATCCTCGCCCTGCGCGACAAGGGCTCCACGATCATCTTCTCGACGCACAACATGTCGTCCGTGGAGGAGATCTGCGACCACATCACGCTGATCAACAAGTCGCGCAACATCCTCTCGGGGTGTGTCGACGACATACGCCGCAGGCACGGGGCAAACATCTTCGAAGTGGCCTACCGGGGCGATGAGGCGGCGCTGCGCCGTGCCGTCGAAGGCCGCTGCGAGATACTCGAAGGTTCGCAGGACAAGTCGGTATACGCTACGCTCAAACTCCATGTCGGGCGCGACGAGGAGGTGCGCGCAGTGATCGCCGCCGTGAACGACGCCGTCGAGCTGCGCTCGTTCCAGGAGATCATCCCGTCGATGAACGACATATTCATCCGCGCCGTCAGCGGGAACCTTTAGCCGGCCATGAACAGCAAGATCGTCAGCTCCGTCTTCGTCGTCGCGGCACTGGGCATCCTCTTTTACGACGTCTGTGCCGGGGAGCGGGTTGCGCCGCGGGCCTACATCTGCGTGGGGCTGCTCGTCGCGGCGCAGCTAATCAATCTCTTCGGGAACAAAACTCATAAAAACAAGTAAAACCATGTCACAAGTAGGTATCATCATAGGACGCGAATTCAACGAGCGCGTCCGTAAAAAATCCTTCATCATCACCACGCTGCTGATGCCGCTGCTGATGGTCGGCCTGATGTTCGCCCCGATGCTCATCATGAAGTATTCGGGCGGCGACGAGAAACATATCGCCGTGATCGACGAGAGCGGGCTGATAGCCCCCAGGCTGCAAAGCGGCAAGGAGCTGATATTCGAGCCCACCGACCTTTCGACCGAGGCCGCGCGTAAGGAATTGACCGACAAGTTCGGCGTGCTCTACATCGGTTCGGACATCCTCACCAACCCCAACAACGTGAAACTGTATGCCAATTCGTCGTCGTCGCTGTCGGTCGAAAGCAACATCACGGGGCAGATCGAGGATATCATAGAGGCCGAGAAACTCAAATCGTATAACATCGAAAACCTGTCGCAGATACTTCAGGAGGTGAAGACCCGCGTCGGTATGCAGACTTTCCGCAACGACGAGTCGCAGGAAGAGGAGGCGCACGCCAAATCGTCGGTGGTAGCCACGGGGACGGGCTTCGTGCTGGGCATGATCCTCTACATGTTCCTGCTGATCTACGGTTCGATGGTCATGCAGTCTGTGATCGAGGAGAAGAACAGCCGCGTGCTGGAGGTGATGGTTTCGTCGGTGAGGCCCTTCGACCTGATGCTGGGCAAGATACTCGGCGTGGCGTCGGTTGCCGTCGTGCAGGTGCTGATCTGGGGCGCGCTGTGCGTCGTAGGGGCGCTTGCGGTGGCGCAGATGATGCCCCCCGAAATGATGGAGGGCGTGCAGGCCATGCAACAGGGGGTTCCCGGCGCAGCGGCTGCGATCGACGTGAACCCGGAGATGTTGCAGGTGATAGCGGCCATTACGGACTTCGGCTTTATCCTCCGCATCTTCGCCTACCTGCTGCTGTTCGTCTTCGGCGGTTACCTGTTCTACTCGGCGATGTTCGCCGCGGTGGGATCGGCCGTGGACAGCATCCAGGACGCGCAGCAGTTGCAGACACCGATCACGATCCCGATCATCCTCGCCCTGCTGGTGATGATATCGGTCGTGAACGATCCCAACTCGCAGATGGCCTTCTGGTTCTCGATGATCCCCTTCACGTCGCCCGTGGTGATGATGGCGCGTATCCCTTACGGCATTCCCCTGTGGGAGATAATACTCTCGCTGGTGATCCTCTACGCCTCGTTCACGGCGATGGTGTGGTTTGCGGCGAAGATCTACCGTGTGGGTATCTTCATGTACGGTAAAAAGCCGACGTTCAAGGAACTTTACAAGTGGATGCGGTATAAGTATTAGTCCGCACCGCGAAACGTGGAATGACCGGGCCGTACGATGTCGTGCGGCCCGGTTTTGTTTTTATGGATCCGGACTGTCCGGCCTTATGCGGGAGCGGCTTGTCCGGGATCGGTGTTGTGCGCGGGACGTCGCGGAGCGGATGGGCGGCCGCACCGTGCCGCCCGGGCGTGCGGGAGCGAAATCGGCAGGTGCCGGGATTTTCCCGGTTTTTACTATCTTTGGGGGTATGAAAGAGTCGAAATTCGTCAAAACCAAGATCGTCGCGGGCTATGTCATCCTGATTGCCGTCTGCGTCCTTTCAGTCGGGTATGTTTACCGTGCGGTGGTGCGTTTTTCGACCTCCGACGGCAGTTATTCGCTGCTGCACACCAAGCGCAATGTCGTGGGACAAACCCTCTACCACCTCTACCAGGCCGAGAGTTACGGCCAGCTGATGATCGCCGGATACAAGTCTTACGAGGCGCGGTACAAACGCGAATTGCGCACCGTGCGCGGCTATATCGACTCGTTGCGCATCCTGACCGGGGAGCAGGATTCGCTCCAGACGATGCGCCTGGACAGCATCGTGAGGCTGTTGGGCGACAAGGAACGGCGGACGATGAACCTGCGGCGGACGATCCGTTCGGCGGCTACGGCCAGTCTGCTGGACAAGAATATCCGCGAGCTGATCGGCCCGGCGGACAGTGTGGACAGCGTGGCGGTTTTGCGCGACAGCGTGTCGGTGCGTACGGTGGTGCAGGATACGCTGTCCGTGGCGGTGCCGCGGCGCAAGCGCAATTTCTTCCGCCGTTTCGCCGACCTGTTCAGTCCTCCCAAAGAGGATTCGAGCATCGTGATCTCTCACCGTGAGCGGGTCGTCGATTCGCTCCCCGCGACGGCCGTGAAGGATACGATCGCCATCGTCCTCAGGACGTTGCAGGATCGGGTGACCAGCGACCGCATCGGCATTTACGACCGGGCGTGGGATGAAGGGATGCGCCTCCGCTACAGCAACGAACTGGTGAATACGAAGATCTACCGCCTCATCATGGATTTCGAAGCCGAGGATACGGCGTTCCTGCTGGGCAAGATCGACCAGACGGAGGCTATCCGCCGCCGGTCGTCGTACGTGCTGGGCGGTATCGCCATCGTCGCCGTCGTGCTGATGCTGCTGTTCGTGGGTATCCTGCTGCGTGATATCAACCGCAGCACCCGCTACCGGAGGGCGCTCGAGCGGGCCAACCGCGACAACGAGGCGCTGCTGGCAGCGCGTGAGAAGCTGATGCTGGCCATCACGCACGACATCAAGGCGCCGCTGGGATCGGTGATGGGGTATATCGACCTGCTTTCGCGCCTCACCACGGGCAAACGCGAGGGACTTTACCTGCACAATATGAAGGAGTCGTCGGAGCACCTGCTGGCGCTGGTCAACAGCCTGCTGGACTTCTACCGGCTCGATATCAACAAGGTCGACGTCGACAACGTGGCGTTCTGCCCGGCACAACTGTTCGAGACGATCCGCGAGGGGTTTGCGGCCATGGCCGATGCAAAGGGCATCGCCCTTGTGCTCGAAGCCGGGCCGGGGGCCGGGGACGAGGTGACGGGCGATCCTTTCCGGATCCGCCAGATTGCAGACAACCTGATATCCAATGCGCTGAAATTTACGGACGAGGGCAGTGTGACGATCCGGGCCGACGTCGTGGACGGACGGCTGGTATTCTCCGTGCGCGACACCGGGCGGGGCATCGGCCGCGAGGAGAAAGAACGCATTTTCCAGGAGTTCGTGCGCCTGCGTTCGGCGCAGGGCGTCGACGGGTTCGGGCTGGGGCTTTCGATCGTCGACCGTCTGGTAAAACTGCTCGGCGGCAGCATTTCGCTCGAAAGCCGCCTGGGCGAGGGCAGTAAGTTCATCGTCTCGGTACCGGTAGGCCGCAGCAGCGGGAAGAAACCCGACGGCCCGCAGCAGCCTGCCCGCACGGCCGCCCGCCCGGACTTGAAGGTACTGCTGATCGACGACGACCCGCTGCAACTGGAGATGACTGCCGGGATGTGCCGCCAGGCCGGGGTGGCTGCCGAGTGCTGCCAGTATCCCGAATATGCCGCCAAACTGGTGGCCGAAGGGGTGTTCGACGCTGTTTTTACCGATATACAGATGCCGTCGGCTGACGGGTTTAGCGTATTGGCCGCGGTGCGCGGGGTCGACTCTGCAATTCCCGTGGTGGCCGTTTCGGCGCGCGGGGAGATGGATGCCGGGGATTTCTCGGCACGCGGGTTCGCGGGATGCCTGCGCAAGCCGTTTACGGCGAATGAACTGGTTGCCGTGCTGAACACCGTCTGCGGCGCGGATGCCGCGGTGCCGCCCGCCGGGGGCGGGGTTTCCGCGGCCGGGGCGGAACAGGCGGACGGAGTGGATTTCAGCGCCCTGACTGCCTATGCGGGTGACGACACGGCGGCGGCACGGGGAATTCTGGAATCCTTCGCGGAGCAGGGCGCGACCAACTGTGCCCTGCTGGAGCGGGCGTTGGACGACGGCGATGCGGCGGCACTGAAAGCCGTGGCGCACAAGATGGCGCCGATCTTCACGATGCTCGGGGCCGTGCAGGTGGCGGCGGCGCTGCGGACGGCGGAAAACTGGGAAGGCCCCCTGACCGACACGTTAGGCCGGGAGGTACGCACGGCGGCAGAAAATATCCGCGCGATTATCGCGGAAGCGCAAAAAAAGGTATCTTTGTCGTGAATATGGAACGGATTCTGATCGTAGACGACGACATCACCTTCGGCCTGATGCTCAAGACCTGGCTCTCGAAAAAAGGGTTCGGGACACAGACCGCAGCCAGTGCGGCGGCAGCCCGGACGGCTCTTGCGGAAGGAGGCTACTCGCTCGTGCTGAGCGATATGCGGTTGCCCGACGAGGACGGAATCGCCCTTTTGCAGTGGATGTCGGGGCAGCGGATCGAAGTGCCCGTGATCGTGATGACGAGCTATGCCGAGATCCAGAACGCCGTGCGCTGCATGAAACTCGGCGCCCGCGACTACGTCGCCAAGCCCGTCAATCCCGACGAATTGCTGAAAAAGATCCGCGAGGCGCTTGATGCCCCGGCGCCCGTAGGCGATGTCCCCCCGGTAACGCCGGAAAAGGCGCCGGAGACTTCCCGGGCTGCGGGCGGGGATATGCCCAACTATATCGAGGGGCAGAGCGATGCCGCGCGGCAGCTCTACGAATATGTGCGGCTCGTCGCGCCGACGAACATGTCGGTATTGGTGAACGGTGCCAGCGGCACGGGCAAGGAGCATGTGGCGCAGCTGATCCACCGCCAGAGCAAGCGTGCCGGAAAGCCGTTCGTAGCGGTCGATTGCGGCGCCATTCCGCGCGACCTGGCTGCTTCGGAGTTTTTCGGCCATGTCAAGGGGTCGTTCACGGGGGCTGTCGGCGATAAGACGGGCGCCTTCGAAGCGGCCAGCGGCGGCACGCTCTTTCTGGACGAGGTGGGGAACCTTACTTATGAAACCCAGGTGCAGTTGTTGCGGGCCTTGCAGGAGCGCCGCATCCGTCCCGTGGGCAGTAACCGTGAAGTTGCGGTCGACATCCGGCTGGTCGCTGCGACCAACGAAAACCTTGAAGCGGCAATTGCGCGCGGGACGTTCCGGGCCGACCTCTACCACCGGATCAACGAATTTACGCTCCGTATGCCCGAAGTGAGGCAGATGCGCGAGGATATCATGCTGTATGCCGATTTTTTCCTCGACCAGGCCAACCGCCAGCTGGACAAGCATATCGTCGGGTTCGACGGCGAAGCCGCTGCGGCCATGGTGCGTTATGACTGGCCGGGAAACCTGCGGCAGATGAAGAACACGGTGATGTCGGCGACGCTGCTCTGCCGGGGCGATTATATCTCCTGCCGCGAACTGCCGGCCGAAATCGCCGGGGTTTCCGGTGCGGCTGCGGTGCCGTTGCGCAACCCGGCCGGCGAGGAGGAGCAGATACGCCGCGCCCTGTCCATGGCCGGGGGAAACAAGTCGCAGGCCGCCAAACTGCTCGGCATCGACCGCAAAACCCTTTACAACAAATTGCACCTATACGGGATCGAGTGATGCGCCTGCGTGTGGAATTTTTCCACATACCTGTGGCGCGATTCCACACTTTTCCACATACCGCCGATTGTGGTACGTTTTGTTAACCGCTGTAATTCAGCGGTTTTTCGTTTTCTGTCCGCATGGCACGCCTCTTGGACTTTCCAAAGTCAGAAAGGTCGACGGGACAAATTACGAACCTGAAGAAATGAAGTGGAACCTTAAATCATTAAGAGCTATGAAAAAGACAATTGTAACGATGGCAGCTTTGATGCTGATGGCTGGGGGCGCATTCGCATGCGCACAGCAGCCCGAGAAGAAGGACGCCTCCGCGGCGACCGAAGCTACGGCTCCCGCAACGGAGTCCCCGGCTACCGATGAACAGGAGAAATCGGAGTCCGGCGATGCGGAAAAGACTGATTCGACTGCCGGAGAATCAGCCAAGGAGGAGAATAAGGTTGAGAGTACAAGCACAAGTGAGGGCAACTCCTCCTCCGCATCGGAAGCTTCGGATTCCGCTAAGTAAACTTGCGGGATAATCATCAGTTAAACAATTGTTTGCCGGGGTACCCTGCCTGTATGGGCGGGGTACTTTCTTTGTGCGTCCGGGGCCGGGGACAGCGGCCTGTGCCCCGGCATGTACGGACACAAAGGCGGAAACCGGGATTTCCGGCCTCCGCCTTTGCGAAAGGGGCGTCGTGCGGACTACTCCTCGACGAAGTCGATGTTCACCTGGCGCTGGAACGCCTCCTGCAACGAGATCTGCGTTTCGGTCGAGGCGACGCCCTGGATACGCAGGATACCGTCGAAAATCGTACGCATGAGGTGCTCGTTGTCCACGCAGTAGAGTTTCACGAGGATGTTGCCCGATCCGGTGATGAAATGTGCCTCCACGATTTCGGGGATCTCCTTGAGCTGTTCCACGGTCTGCTTGAGCAGCTGCGGGTCTTTGAGCGTGATGCTGATGTGGGCGCAGACGTCGAAGCCCATCATCTTGGGGTCTACGATCAGGCGGCTGCCCAGGATCACGCCCGAATCGTCGAGCTTGCGGATGCGCTGGTGGATCGCAGCACCCGAAATACCGCATTCGCGGGCGATCTCGAGAAAGGGCATGCGCGCATTTTTGATCAGGTATTTGAGGATCTTGCGGTCGATTGCGTCTAATGAGGTCTTAGGCATATGAGGATTGGTTATTTAATGACATTCAATTCTTTGCCGACCTTGGTGAAGGCTGCGATGCAACGATCCAGCTGGTCGGTGGTATGGCCTGCCGATACCTGTACGCGGATGCGGGCCTGGCCTTTCGGCACGACGGGATAGTAGAATCCCGTGACGAATACGCCCTCGTCCTGCAGCCTGGCGGCGAAGTCCTGCGACAGCTTGGCGTCGTAGAGCATCACGGCGCAGATGGCCGACTGGGTGGGTTTGATGTCGAAGCCTGCGGCCATCATCCCCTCGCGGAAGTGCTCGACGTTGGCGACCAGCAGGTCGTGCAGTTCATTGCTCTCGGCGAGCATCCGGAACATCTCGATCCCGGCACCTACGACAGCGGGGGGCAGCGAGTTGGAGAAGAGGTAGGGGCGCGAACGCTGGCGCAGCATGTCGATGATCTCCCTGCGGCCGGTGGTGAAGCCGCCTACGGCACCGCCGAAGGCCTTGCCCAGCGTGCCGGTCAGGATGTCGACCTGGCCGCGCCGGTCGTAGAGTTCCGTGATGCCGCGGCCGGTTTTGCCCAGCACGCCTGCCGAGTGGCACTCGTCGACCATGACCAGAGCGTCGTATTTCTCGGCCAGGGCGCATATTTTGTCGAGCGGGGCGGCATTGCCGTCCATCGAGAATACGCCGTCGGTGCAGATGATGCGGAAACGCTGTGCCTGCGCCTTCTTGAGACACTCCTCCAGGTCGGCCATGTCGGCATTGGCGTAACGGTAACGTACGGCTTTGCAGAGACGCACGCCGTCGATGATCGAGGCGTGGTTCAGGGCGTCGGAGATGATGGCGTCCTGCTCGCCGAAGAGCGGTTCGAAGACACCCCCGTTGGCATCGAAACAGGCGGCGTAGAGAATCGTGTCCTCCGTGCCGAAATAGTCGGCAATGGCCTTTTCGAGCTCCTTGTGGATGTCCTGGCATCCGCAGATGAAGCGCACCGACGACATGCCGTAGCCGCGGCTGTCCATGGCTTTTTTCGCCGCCTCGACCAGGCGCGGGTTGTCCGAAAGCCCAAGGTAGTTGTTGGCGCAGAAGTTTAGCACCTTACGACCTGCAACTTCGATCTCCGCACGTTGCGGCGAAGTAATGACCCGTTCGCTCTTGTAGAGCCCTGCAGCCTTGATTTCAGCAAGTTCTTGCTGCAGATGTTCTTTGATTTTTCCGTACATATCCGTTAATGTTTTGATGAATTTCCGGTGTGTGAGGTGTCAATCTGTTAGCAAATATACGATTAATTTTCGAAAACAGCCACCGCCCTCCCGCTTTTTTCCATGTCGGGGTTACAATTTGTTAGCTTCCGTGGCCGGGACGGACTTTCCCCTGCCCCCGGCAGGCCGTCGGGCGATCCCCGGGTACGGCGTCCCGCCGCATGTCCCGGCCGCAGCCGCAGGGCAGGCCGGAAGCCCTCCGGGAAAGGATTTTCCGGCGGCGGCCGAGGTTTTCGGGGCTAATTGGCGGACGAGCGTATTTTTTTGATATATTTGTAGTTCGAATAAAAACCGTCAACTTATGAAAAAATCGTGTGTTTTGGTCAGCGGCGGCGCCGGTTATATCGGTTCGCACACCGCCGTGGAATTGATCGGTGCGGGGTACGACGTGGTGATCGTCGACAATCTCTCGAACAGCGACATGGATGCAGTCGAGGGCGTGCGCAGGATCACGGGCGTCGACGTCCCGTTCGAAAAGGCCGACTGCTGCGACCGCGACGCCTTTGCCCGGGTGTTCGAAAAATACGACTTCGATTCGGTAATCCATTTCGCGGCGTCGAAGGCCGTGGGCGAATCGGTGAGCAAACCGTTGGAATATTACCGCAACAACCTCATGTCGTTCATGAACGTCATCGGCCTGATGCGCGAGTACGGGCGGCAGAACATCGTCTTCTCGTCGTCGTGCACCGTCTACGGTGAGGCCGACGTGCTGCCCGTCACGGAGCAGACGCCCCGCAAGCCCGCCACGTCGCCCTACGGCAACACCAAGCAGATGTGCGAGGATATCCTGCGCGACTCGCTGGCCGCCTACGAGGGGCTGAAAGGTATCGCGCTGCGTTATTTCAACCCGATCGGGGCGCACCCGTCGGCGCTGATCGGCGAGCTGCCGCGCGGCGTGCCGCAGAACCTGGTGCCTTACATCACGCAGACTGCCGCAGGCATCCGCGAATGCCTGTCGGTGTTCGGGGACGACTACCCGACGCCCGACGGCTCGAACATCCGCGACTATATCGACGTGGTAGATCTGGCGAAGGCGCATGTGGCGGCGATCCGGCGCATGATCGAGGACAGGAACAAGGCACGGTACGAGGTCTTCAACATCGGCACGGGGCGCGGGGTTTCGGTGCTGGAGCTGGTTCGCAAGTTCGAAGAGGTGAACAATCTGAAACTCAACTATAAGATCGTCGGCCGCCGTGCGGGCGACATCGTGGCCATCTGGGCCGATCCGTCGTATGCCAACAACGAACTGGGCTGGCGGGCCGAGCGCTCGCTCGACGAGACACTCGCGGCAGCCTGGAAATGGGAGAAGCATATCCGCGGCATCGAATAGCACAATGCACTGCTGCAAACCCGAAAGGGACGGATCCGCACTGGATTCCGTCCCTTTCCCGTAAATACGCTTATGGTGTTTGTATTTACTTTCTGCGCCGTATGTTGTCGGTGAGCGATTCGACCCTGCAAGGGCCGTCGTACGTTATCCGGGCGGCTGTCGAGGCGTTTATCCGCAGGGTGCCCGAGCACCACACGTCGGCCTTGGCATAGTTCGATACGGTCAGGTCATAGTCGGCGACCTGCAGCTCGGGGGCGCTGAACACGGCTCCGGATGATACCCTTACCGCGGCGCTGGCGACCTGTGCCGACCCTTTCAGGTTGATCTTGCCGTAACTGCCGACTTCCGCCTCGAGCGAATTCCCGCTGAACGTGCCGCTGAACGAGCCGCCGCTGCTGACGGTCAGTTTCGTCTGCCGGCTGTTCACCGTCACTGCGCCGGAGAACTTGGCGTAGCTGTCGACGCTCAGCGTCAGTGCATCCGAGATCAGCGTACTGCTGACACTGGCGCCGCTGCTGATCTTGAGCGTCAGGACGGAAGCTTTGATGTCGTTCGAGAACTTGGCGTAGCTCCCGACTGTGACTTGGCAGTTGTTGCGGCAGTCGACGGGCGCCTGTGCCGACCCGTAGCTCGAAACCCGCAGCTCGCAGTCGTTGCAGTGTACCGAGCCCGAGAATTTGCCATAGCTCGACACGTTGAGCTGGGTGGTGCCCGGGGTGTCGATGTCGGCGATGACCGATCCGTAGCTCGAAACGGAAACCGCGACCGAGGGCCCTTTCAGCGGCAGCTTGCAGGTCACCTTGCCATAGGAGCCGGCCGATATCTGGCGCAGGGCGGCCGACGCGGGAACGACGACCGAGACCGAAATGTTCTCCGTATTATTGGCGTTGACGCGGAATTTCAGCGTCCCGCCGTCGCGCTCGAGCACCAGGTAGTCGATCACATTGTCGTCGGCCGTCACGCTGATGGTTCGGGCCGTGGGGCTGACCGTGACGTCGAAGAACGCCGCGGCCGAAATGCCCGTGTAGTCGCCCGCCTTGCCCCAGTCCTGCGTCACCATGCGCCCGCTGCCTTTCAGCCGCGTGTTCTGGTTGCGGCGGCGGTCGACGGCGGCACGTTTGATGTTGGTGCCGATTTCGCCCTCCGTGTTGTAGAGGCGGCGGATCTGCTCGGCAGTGAGCACAGCGGCGAATTTGTCCACGTAGTCGCGTTTGACCTGCGCCGTGGCGGCGATGTTCGAGAGCTTGGTTTTGAGCCCCTGCCGTTGTGCGGCCTCGTCCGTTCCCGCCGCCGGGGTGTTGACGGCCTTGTCGAGCGCCTCGCGGTAGGCTTTGTAGAGCGGTTCGAATTCCTTGCGCTGGCGCGAGGTAAGCCCCAGTTCGCGCACGACCTGCTCGCGAGCGGCCTTGTTCAGCTCTTCGATCGACTGGTTGGCGACGGCGGCCGTTTCGGCGGCGTCGATGGCGGCGCGCGCTTCGGCAATGGCGCGGTCGATCTCGCGGTCGGAGGCGCCGACGGCCCTGCGGGCCTCGGCCATGGCACGGTCGATCTGGCGGTCAGTGGCGTTTACGGCGCGGCGCGCTTCGGACAAGGCACGGGAAACCTCCCGGTCGGCCGCGTTGCCGGCCGTGTTGACGATAGCCCGGGCTTCGGCCAAAAGCTGTTTCAGTTCGTCACCGGCCGGCGCGGCCTTGCCTGCGAGGGCGAAGAGGAGCGCGCAAAGAAAAGTGAGGAGTTGTTTCATAGCGCATGGATTTTTAAAGTTGCTGGTTGTAGAGTATGTCGTCGTAGTTCTCCGCCGCAGCCTGTTGCAGGGTTTCGGTCGGGGCCGTGGCGAGCATCTGCTCGATGTCCGGCAGCGGGGCCTCGGCGCGGTGGCTGAGGTGTCCGGAGAGGAGGATGCCCGTTGCCAGGAGGGCTGCCGCGACACCTATCCCCGCCGCCAGGTAAAGCCGGCGGGTGCGGGCAGCGGGTGCGGGCCGTGCCGCCGTATTGCGCAGGATGCGTTCGTGCAACGCTTCGAGGCGATGCTCAGGCAGGTCGTAAGGCAGCCGCCTGCCGATATTTCCGAATTCGTGGTTCATAGTTCCCGTGTTAGTTTCTCTTTCAGTTTCTGTACCGCATGGTGGTAATTGACCTTGAGCGTCTCTTCGCGCTGCCCCAGTACGCGGGCGATCTGTCCGTAGGGCATCCGGTCGTAGTAGCGGAGGTTGAAGACCAGCCGTTGCTTGAGCGGCAGCTCCAGGATCGCCTGCTGGAAACGTACCAGCGTCCGGTCGGCATCCTCGCCGCACTCCTCCGCCACGCGGCTTGCCAGGATGCGGCTCACGTCGTCGAGCGAGGAGAAGAGCCCCGGCCTGCGCCGCCGCAGCATCGTCAGTGCGGTGTTCGTGGCGATGCGGTAGAGCCATGCCCCCAGTTCCCCGGCTCCGCCCCGGAAGGTGCCGATCTTGTCGTAGGCGCGGATGAAGGTTTCCTGTACCACGTCTTCGGCATCCTCGTGGACGACGACCAGCCGTCGTGCGTGCCAGTAAAGCGGCCGCAGGTATGTCCCGACCAGACGGTCGAACGCCCCGCGCCGGGTGGCGGGATTGCGTAGCGCCGAGAGTTCTTCTGCGGGTATGTCGCGGGTCGCTTCCATGAGGGTTTGTCTGTAAGACGCGTTAAAGTTGCAAAAGTTAAATCCCAAACCGAAATTTTTTTGCCCGGAAACGAATTTTTTACGGTTGATTTTCGATTCTTGATATTTTACCTTATCTTTGCGATCCGAAACAGGCGGAATTGGGGCGCGGCTTGCGTGGCCGGGCTGAGAACCGCCGGTGGTAACACATTAAAAAACAAACGTATTATGAAAACTATCTCTGTAAAAGCCGTTAAGCGTGATGAGTACGGCAAGAAAGCGGCCAAGGCCGTACGCCGCGAGGGTATGGTACCCTGCATACTGTCGGGCAACGGCGAGTCGGTTTCCTTCTCGGTAGACCCCCGCGAGATCAAGGCCCTGATCTACACCCCCAACTCCTACATCGTCGAGTTCGATTTCGACGGCAAGAAAGAGCAGGCCGTGCTGCGTGAGGCGCAGTTCCACCCCGTCCGAGAGCAGATCCTCCACCTTGATTTCTATCGCATTGCCGAGGGTAAACCCGTATCCATCGCCATTCCGGTACGCCTGACGGGTAACGCCGAAGGTGTGAAGGTCGGCGGTAAGCTGACGCTGTCGGCCCGCAAGCTCGTCGTGAGCGCGCTGGTCGAGAACCTGCCCGACGAACTGGTCGTGGATGTAACCGAACTGGGTGTCGGCAAGACCATCTTCGTAGGCGACCTGGCATTCGAGAACCTGAAATTCGTCACTCCGGCTTCGACGGCCGTCTGCGCAGTGCGCGTAACCCGTGCATCGCGCGGTGCGGCGGCACAAGCCTAATTGGTAGCGTATGAAATACCTTATTGTTGGGCTGGGAAATATCGGCGCCGAATATGCCGGAACCCGGCACAACATCGGATTCAAAGTGTTGGACGCCCTCGCCGAGGCGTCCAACGCTGTTTTTACGACGGCGCGTTACGGCGATGTGGCCGAGCTGAAGCATAAGGGGCGTACGCTGATCCTGCTGAAGCCCTCGACCTACATGAACCTTTCGGGCAAAGCCGTCCGTTACTGGATGGAGGCCGAGAAGATCGCCCCGGAAAACCTGCTGGTCGTATCGGACGACATCGCGCTGCCGTTCGGCACGCTGCGTATGCGTGCCCGGGGCAGTGCCGGGGGGCATAACGGGCTGAAGAACATCGCCGAACTGCTGGGAACGGAGGACTACGCCCGGATGCGCTTCGGCGTGGGCGGGGATTTCCCCAAGGGCCACCAGGTCGACTATGTGCTGGGGGAGTGGTCGGACGAGGAGCGCAAGGCGCTGCCCGAGCGGCTCAAGGTGTTCGGCGACGCGATCCTTTCGTTCACGACGATCGGGTTGGAACGGACGATGAATTTCTTCAACAAGAAGTAAATAAACGGTTGAAAAAGAGCCGATGGGCTCGAAATAAAAAACGGACGGAAATCGTGCTTGCATGATGATCCGTCCGTTTTGGCGTTTTATCTCCCGCAGGGATTCTCAAGTGTTCGTCAGTTCCGCCGCAGAAATCACGCCCCGTGCCATGGGCGTAGCGAAGGCGTAATTCCGACCGGACGGTTCGGGGCTTCGTGCCTACGCAAGGCCCCGAGAACGAGGCTGCTGCGGACGCCGCCGCGAAGGTCGGGAGTTCGTATGGGGAGGCGCAGGACATACTGGCCTACTCGTCCCCGTCGTAGTAGATTCCGTCCATCAGCCCGTCCAGTTCGCGGCGCTCCTTTTTGGTCGGGCGCCCCGTACCGCGGTCGCGGAAGACGAAGATAGTTTCGCGCGGGCTGCTGAGCTTGTCCAGCTCCTCCTGCGGGGTGATGTTGAGGCAGTACAGGGGGACGTTCTTGGCCGGCTGGCGGCTCGACACGAAGTCGAGCACCCGGTAGGAGTAGGTCACCTGCATCTTGCGCACGGCGATCACGTCGCCGATCTTCACTTCGCGCGAGGGTTTGGCGGCGGAGCCGTTTACCGTGACTTTGTTGTTGCGGATGGCATCCGCGGCGTCGCTGCGGGTTTTGAACACCCGCACCGCCCAAAGGTATTTGTCGAGTCTTATGTCGTCCATGGCCATGTTATTTTTCGTAAATGGATTCGCTGCGGGGCGTATCGTGCGACTGTTCGTCGTTCTGGCGGCTGACGCTGAGGATCATGCCCAGCGCGATGGTGGTGAAGATGGTCGACGAACCGCCGCGCGAGATCAGCGGCAGCGTCTGCCCCGTTTCGGGGATCAGGTTGACGGTCACCATGATATGCAGCAGCGCCTGGCAGGTTATCAGCAGGGCGAGCCCAAGTACCAGCAGCCCTGGGAATGCTGTCCCGCAGCGGCGGAATATTTCGATGCCCCGGAAGAATATCCACAGGTAGAGCATCAGCAGGGCCAGTGCCAGTACGATGCCGTATTCCTCGACGAAGAAGGCGTAGGCGTAGTCGCTTTCGGGATGGATCATCTCGACGCGCATGGCGCTCTGTCCGGCGCCTTCGCCGAAGACCCCGCCGTTATGGATGGCGATCATCGACCGCTCGGTGTCGGTGAGGTGCTCGATCGGTTTTTCGGTCTGCGAGCGCGTCCAGAGGTGGATCCATGTCGAGACGCGCCCTTCGGCCGTCTCGCTGCGCCCGAGGTTGAGCGTCATGATGAAGACGATGCCGATGCAGGCCAGCCCGATGAGTTTCACCAGTTCGCCCAGGCGGACGCGCCCGATGAGCATCATGACCCACGAGGCCATGAAAACCAGTACGGCCGAGGAGGTGTGGGCCGGGAAGATCACCGCGCACGAGACCACGACGGGCATCAGGATCGGCCATGTCCCCTCGCGCCAGATGCGGCGCTGTTCGCGCGACGAACGCCACGTCCAGAATTTGAGCGACGGGACGATGCGTATCTTGTCGATCTTCGACTGCCGTCCGGCCAGTTGCCGGGCCAGGAACAACACCGTGGCCACCTTCAGCGCCTCGGAGGGCTGGAACTGGAACGGCCCGAGGGGTATCCAGCGGGCGGCGCCGTTGGTCGTGGCGCCGATGAAATAGACGGCGACGGTGAGTGCTACCGAAAGGAAATAGACGGGGCGGGAGAACAGGTTGTAAATCCGGCAGTTGATCTTCTGCACGGCGACCATGATGATGAGGCTGACGACGAGGATGATGAGTTGCTGGCGCAGGAAATGGGCTGTGGTACGCGCCGTGTGGGCGTCGTAGGCCATCTTGGCCGTCGACGAGTAGACCACCAGCACGGAAATCACCGCCAGCGCCGCGACGATGATCCACAGGACGCGGTCGCCGGTAAAGAGCCGGAACTTGTGTTTTTCGGGGGCTTCGGGGGTTTCGCAGGCGCTCTCCCCGGTATCGGTGCCGCGCACGCCGCGGCGTCGGGGCGCGTCCTGCGCCCCGGTCTTCCCGTCCGCTGCGCGGGGGGATTTCCCGGGCGCTTCCGTCCAGGGCTCCTGCGCCGGCCCTTCGTCCTGCGTGTATTTCCGTTCGCCGAGCTTCATCGTGCTATGCCTTTTCGTTTACCCACGCCTTGAACAACTCGCCGCGGTTTTCGTAGTTTTTGAAGAGGTCGAAACTCGCGCAGGCGGGCGAGAGCAGCACCGCGTCGCCGGGCTGTGCGGCGGCTTTGGCGGCCTCCATCGCGGCGTCGAGCGAGCCGGTGGAGACCACTTCGGGCACCACACCCGTGAACTCTTCGATCAGCTTGGTGTTGTCCGCGCCCATGCAGACGAGCGTATGTACCTTCGCACGGGCGAAAGCCTTCAGCGGTTCGTAGTCGTTGCCTTTGTCCGTGCCCCCGGCGATCCATACCACGGGGCGTGTCATGCTTTCGAGCGCATAGTATACCGAGTCGACATTGGTGGCCTTGGAATCGTTGATCCACAGTACGCCGTTGGCTTCCCGGACGGGTTCGAGGCGGTGGCAGACGGGGGCGAAGCCGTAGATCGAGCGGCGGATCGAGGCCGGCGCGACGCCTGCCGCAAGGGTCGCAAGAGCCGCGGCCATGGCGTTATAGGCATTGTGCAGCCCTTTGAGCTGCATCTTGGCCGTGTCGATCTCGACCGAGGCCTTCCCGACGGCCGCCGTGAATTTGCCGTCGCAGAGGAAGGCGTCGCCGGCACCGCTCGCCACGGCATTCTTTGCGGCGAAGGGAAGTTGCTTCATGCGCAGGTCGTACCTGGGAAGCTGCTGCCAGATCACCTCGTCGTCGCCCGAATAGACGAAATAATCGCGCGAGTTCTGGTTCTGCGTGATGCGCATCTTCGAATCGACGTAGTTTTGGAAACAGTGTCCGTAGCGGTCGAGGTGGTCGGGCGTGATGTTCATCAGCACGCCGATATGGGCGCGGAATTTATACATGCCGTCCAACTGGAAAGAGCTGAGCTCCAGCACGTACCAGTCGTAGTTGCCCGTGGCCACGGAGTAGGCGAAACTCTCGCCGATGTTGCCGCCCAGGGCGGCGTTCATCCCGGCGTCGCGCATGATCTTGTAGATGAGCGACGTGGTGGTGGTTTTGCCGTTCGAGCCGGTGATGCAGATGCATTTCGACCGGCCCAGGTAACGGCCCGCGAACTCCATTTCCGAAATGACGGGAATGCCTGCCGCACGGATTTTCCGCACTATGGGGGCCGTTTCGGGGATCCCTGGCGACTTGACGACCTCGTGTGCCGCAAGGATGCGTTCCTCGGTGTGGCCGCCTTCCTCGTAGGGAACCTGCCACTCGTCGAGCTTGGCTTTGTAGCGGTCGGCGATCTTCCCCATATCGGAGAGGAATACGTCGAACTCTTTCTTTTTGGCGAGGATCGCGGAGCCGTAACCGCTGATGCCTCCGCCCAGGACTGCTATCTTTTTCATGATTACCGGATCTTTAACGTTACCAGGGTGATGGCGGCCAGCAGCAGCGAGATGATCCAGAAGCGGAGCACGATCTTGGTTTCGAACTGCCCTTTTTTCTGGAAATGATGGTGTACGGGGGCCATCAGCAACAGGCGCTGCCCTTCGCCGTATTTGCGTTTGGTGTATTTGAAGTAGCCGACCTGCATCATCACCGAGAAACTCTCGACCAGGAACACGCCGCACAGCAGCGGCAGCAGCAGTTCCTTGCGGATGCAGAGGGCGAAGACGGCGATGATGCCGCCGATCGACAGGGAGCCGGTGTCCCCCATGAAGATCTGCGCCGGGAAGGAGTTGTACCACAGGAAGCCGACCAGCGCGCCCGCGAAGGCCGCCGCGAAGACGACCAGCTCTCCGCTGTCGGGGATATACATGATGTTGAGGTAGTCGGCGTAGACGATATGTCCCGAGAGGTAAGCCAGCACGCCGAGTACGGCCACGATCGGGACGGAGACGCCCGTGGCCAGCCCGTCGAGGCCGTCGGTGAGGTTGGCGCCGTTCGAGACGGCCGTGACGACGAAGATCGCTACCAGCACGTAGAGCAGCCAGGTCGTGGCGCTGTCCTCGCCCGTGAGCCATCCGTAGTCGAATTCGTTGTTCTTGACGAAGGGGATGGTGGTTTTGGTGGTCTTGGTGCTTTCCGAGCTCAGGACGACGTTCCGCTGCACGCTTTCGATCACCGATCCGTCGGGGTTCAGATAGACGGTCTGCACGGGCTGCGTGACCTTCTCGCGGACGATGATCTGGGGCGAAAGCCACATCGTCGTGCCGACGATGATGCCCAGCCCGACCTGGCCCACGATCTTGAAGCGGCCCTTGAGCCCCTCCTTGTTGTGGCGGAAGACCTTGATGTAGTCGTCCAGCCCGCCGATCAGCCCCAGCCAGACGGTCGAGACGATCATCAGCTGGATGTAAATGTTGTCGAGCCGTCCGAAGAGCAGGATCGGGACGAGGATCGCCAGCAGGATGATGACGCCGCCCATCGTGGGGGTGCCGCGTTTCTGGAGCTGTCCCTCGAGCCCGAGGTCGCGGATGTCCTCGCCGATCTGCTTGCGGCGCAGGAAGTCGATGATCTTGCGGCCGAAGATGATGACGATCAGCAGCGCGAGGATGATGGCCGCCGCCGCGCGGAACGAAATATACTGGAACATACCCGAGCCCGGGATGTCGTAATATTCGCCTAAATACTTGAAAATGTGATAGAACATGTCGTATGTCGGGTTTTTAGTTTCTGAGTGTGCCGAAGGCCTTGCCGACCTCCTCCTTGTCGTCGAAGTGGTGTTTTACGTCGCCGATGATCTGATAGGTTTCGTGCCCTTTGCCCGCGATGAGCAGGATGTCGCCCGGCCGGGAGAGCATTGCGGCGGTGCGGATGGCCTCGGCACGGTCGACGATGCGCAGGAACCGGGCGCCGGGGTCGAGGCCGGCGGCCATCTCGTCGAGGATCGCCCCGGGCGACTCGTGGCGCGGGTTGTCCGAGGTGAAGATGGCCGTATCGGCGTATTTCACCGCGATCTGCGCCATCTCGGGCCGTTTGGTGCGGTCGCGGTCGCCGCCGCAGCCGCAGACGACGATCAATTGTTGCGCCGGGGTGCGGATCTCCTGGATGGTCTGGATGACGTTTTCCAGTGCGTCGGGCGTATGCGCATAGTCGACGATGGCCGTGGTTCCATTCTCCGCCCGCACGAATTCGAAGCGCCCGCTCACGGCATGGAGCATGCTCATCGCGCGCAGCACTTCGGCGCGGTCGAGTCCCAGCAGCACCGCGGCGCCGTAGACGGCCAGCAGGTTATAGGCGTTGAAGCGTCCTACGAGCCCAACCCATACTTCCTGCCCGTCGATGCGCAGCAGCATGCCGTCGACGTGCATCTCGACGATCTTGCAGCGGAAATCGGCCATCGTGCGCAGCGAATAGGTGTGTACCCCGGCTGCGGTGTTTTGCACCATGACGCGGCCGTTCTTGTCGTCGGCGTTCGTCAGGGCGAAGGCATCCTTGGCGAGGGAGTCGAAGAAGAGTTTTTTGGCGCGGATGTATTCGGCGAAGGTCTTGTGGTAGTCGAGGTGGTCGTGGGTGATGTTCGAGAAGATGCCGCCCGCGAAATGCAGTCCCCGCGTGCGTTGCTGCACGATGGCATGCGACGAACACTCCATGAAGCAGTATTCGCACCCTTCGTCGGCCATCTCGCGCATCATGGCGTTCAGCCGCACGGGGTCGGGCGTGGTATGGGTTGCCTCGACGATGCGTTCGCCGACCTTGTAGACGACCGTCGAGATCAGCCCGGCCTTGTAGCCCAGTGCCCGCACCAGGTCGTAGAGCAATGTCGCGGTCGTGGTCTTGCCGTTGGTGCCGGTGATGCCCACGAGTTTCAGTTCGCGGCTCGGATGGCCGTAGAAGGCTGCGGCCATGTCGGCCAGCGCTCCCGCGGCGTCGGGGACGACGACGTAGGCCACCCCGTCGGCCGTCTCTGCAGGCAACTGCTCGCAGACGACGGCCGAGGCGCCTTTTGCGACGGCGTCGGGGATGAAGTCGTGCCCGTCGGACTGCGTGCCGCGGGTGGCGAAAAAACAGTCGCTCCGCGTCACGGCCCGCGAATCGTAGGCCAGGGCGGCCACCGTCGTGGAACCGTCGCCGTGCAGCGCCGTGACGGGCGTATCTTTGAGTAGGTCTTTCAGTGTTTTCATCTTATTTCAGTGTTATGCCGACCGTCGAGCCAGGCGTGATGCGGGCTCCGGCGGGGATACTTTGCTGTGTTACGGCGCCCGCGCCCGAAAAACGGACTTTCAGCCCGCGACTTTCGAGTACGAACAGTGCATCCTTGAGCCCCATGCCGCGCACGTCGGGCATCGTTCCTGTTTCGGGCGGGAGGCTCGTGATGATTACGTTCGAGAGGCTGTCGACCCGGGCGCGCCCCCAGCCCGTACGCTGGTCGAACGAGGCGCGGGGCGAGAACTTGTCGGCCACGCGGCGGATCTGGGCGATGTCGCCGCCCTTGACGTGCCCCGGGTAGCAGCGGCCGCCGTGCCGTTCCACGCGGCCGTACCAGTCGCGGTTGCGGTTGTAAATGTAATCGACCATCCGTTTGACCACGGGGCCCGCCAGCGGCCCGCCGTAGTAGGCTTTGCCCGGTTGCGCCCGGGTTTCGATGGTCGTCAGCACCGTATAGCGGGGATTGTCGGCCGGGAAATAGGCGACCATCGAACCGAGGTAATAGCGTCCCTCGCGGCTGCGGGCGTCGGTGATCTGCGCCGTGCCGGTCTTGGCGGCCACGCGCAGGCGCGTGGAATCCTTGAAATAGAGGCTTGCGGTACCTTGCGTGCAGACCAGTTCGAGGCAGCGTTGCACCTCGCGCAACGCCGCGCGCGAGCAGATCGACGAAGCGATGGTCTGTGTCTCGAACCGCTCCTCGACGCGGTCACCGCGCCGCAGTTCGCGGATCAGCACGGGCGAGATCATCTTCCCGCCGTTGGCGATGGCGTTGTAGAACGTGATCATCTGGATCGGCGCCAGCCGCACGCGGTAGCCGTAGCTCATCTTGACGAGCATGACGCCCGGGTCGGGTACTTTCCAGTCGGCAGTGATCGACGGGGCGCGTTCGCCGAGCCGTTCCAGCCCGACGGTCTTGCCCAGGTGGAGCTTCTCGTGCAGGAAGTCGCTGTATTCCTGCTTCTTGCCCGTGATGCCGTAGCGATCCCAGATCGCCTTGGCGAAATAGACGTTCGACGACGAGGCTACGGCGCGGCGGAAGCCGATGACGTGGTCGCCCCGGTGCGAGTCGCGGATATTCCTGGCCGGGCCGACCGTCACGGGGTCGCCGTTGTGCGTGTCGTAGGTCGTCTCGGGCGACATGCCGGCGTCATCGAGCAGCGTGAGCATCGTCGCCAGCTTGAAAGTCGATCCGGGCTCCATGCTGCGTCCCAGCGCGTAGTTCTCCCTTTCGTAATAGCTGCCGCCCGAGGAACCCGAGCGGCCCAGGTTGGCCATGGCGAGTATCTCGCCGGTCTCCACCTCCATGACGATGGTCGTGCCCCAGATGGCGTTCTGGGCTTCCAACTGGCGCCGCAGCGCTTTGTCGGCCACGTCCTGCAGGTCGAGGTCGAGTGTCGTCACGATGTCGTACCCGTCCACCGGGTCTTCATGCCCGGCTCCCGCCACGCGGCCGTAGAAGCCCCGGGCGATGCGCTGCCGCAGCGCCTTGCCGTCCCGTCCCGCGAGTTCCTCACGGTAGGCCTCCTCGATGCCGTAATTGCCCTTGTCGCCCGTGAGCCCGATCGTACGGCGCGCCAGTTCGCCCTGCGGGTAGATGCGCTGGTCGCGTTCGACGAGGCGGTAGACCATGCCCATGTTCCAGTTCAGCATCGGGTAACGCCGCAGGGTCTCCCATTCGGCATAGTCCACCTCGCGGGGGAAGATGTTGACGGGTGTGTGGTCGCGGATCGTGTCGTAGATTTTCCGGGTGACGTACTCTTCGCCCCGCAGGCGATCCATCATGCGCGACAGCCACCCTTCGGAGCGCAGGTAGGAGGTGTCGCGGCAGTTGACCAGCCGGTAGCGGCGGGCGTGCTCCTCGCGGAAGCGGCGGGCGTATTCCGAGGCGGGTTTGTCCTTGAAGAAGGCGGAGAGCAGCTTGGCGAGCGAGTCGCTCTGTTCGCGGAAGGTCTTGAGCGAATCGAGGCCGGGCGAGGCGAAGTCGAAGGCCGCCTGGTAGCGGAAGATCGAGGTCGCCAGCGGTGCCCCGTTGCGCGAGAGGATGCTGCCCCGCTGGGCCGGGATGGTCTCTTCGGTGAAGATGCGGCTGGCGAGCCGGTCGGCGTTGTAGGCCACTTCGGCGCTGAAAAGCTGTACCCAGACCAGGCGTGCGAACACGGTGAGCCCCGCGAGTATGAACAGCACGTAAAGCAGCCGTACCCGCAGCAGAATGTCGCTTTTGATCTTCGAACGCTCCTGTTTCATCGCCGTTTAGTTTTCGATGATTTCGCCCGGGGCGGAGGGGTCGCTCAGGTCGATGCCGCGTTCGCGCAGCCGCTCGACGATGGCCGAGTGGGTCGTACGGCTGTAACGCTGCTCCTGCAGGCGGATCGACCGTTCGCGCAGGATCTGGACTTCGCGTTCGAGGCGCGTGTATTTCATGTCGAGGTGCAGCGCCGTGAACATGACGGCGATGCTCAGGAAGAACATGCCCGCGATCGAGAGCATGTAGGGGTAATATTTCGATACGCCTTCGCGTACGAGGATCGTGCCCGAAAAAAGCTGCCAGAAGGTACTGGCCTTGCGGCGGCGCTCCCTGCGTTCGCGCTCCTCGGCTTCGGCCTTCTCTTCTGCCTCGCGCTCCAGGTCGGCGCGGATCTCCTCCTCGGCCTCGCCCCGTTCGATGCGCAGTACCTCGCGCCGCACGCGGCGGGCGAATTCCGCTTCCTGTGCGCGCTGCGCCTCCTCTTCGGGGGTTATGGGGTCGAATTCGTGGTCGGGATACATGGCCGGGTCATCGTTTTACGGCGGCGCGCAGCTTCGCCGAGCGCGACCGGGGGTTGCGTTCCAGTTCTTCGTCCGAGGGGACGACCGCCTTGCGCGTGAGGATTTCGAACGGCGTGAGGGCGCGGCCGTAGAAATCCTTTTCCACCTCGCCCGCGAAATTGCCGCTGCGCAGGAAATTCTTTACCAGCCGGTCTTCGAGCGAGTGGTAGGAGATGACGACCAGCCGGCCGCCCGGGCGCAATACCCTGAGGCTCTGTTCGAGCGCCATCTTGAGCGCCTCCATCTCGCCGTTGACCTCGATGCGGAGCGCCTGGAAGAGCTTGGTCAGGAATTTCGACTCGTCTTTCTTCGGCGTGCAGGGACGGACGGCCTCGACCAGCTGCGCCGTGGTTTGAATCGGCGCCGTTTCCCGCGCCCGGACGATGCAGTTGGCGACCTTCCACGGGGTGTCCAGTTCGCCCCAGTCCCCCAGCAGCTGCGTGAGCGTCTGGGCCGGGTAGCTGTTGACGACCTTCGCCGCCGTCAGCCCGCCCCGCTGGTTCATGCGCATGTCCAGCGGCGCCTCGCCCCGGAACGAAAAACCCCGTTCCACGGCGTCGAAATGGTGCGACGAGACTCCCAGGTCGGCCAGTATGCCGTCCGTCTCGGTCACCCCGCGCAGCCTGAGGGCTCCGCGCAGGAAACGGAAATTGCTCTCGACATAGCGGAACCGGGCGTCATCGGGGGCGTTCGCGAGCGTATCGCGATCCTGGTCGAAGGCATAGAGCCGCCCTTCGGGCCCCAACTCTTCGAGGATACGGCGCGAGTGGCCGCCCCCGCCGAAAGTGAGGTCGACGTAGGTGCCTGCGGGGTCGATGCCGAGCAGGCCGACGGACTCTTCCAGAAGGACAGGTGTATGGTACTGAGACATATTCGTTGCCGATGAGGTCGATTTGGGTGTAAAGTTAGGGATTTTTCGAAAAACAATACCTATATTTGCGGATATAATTTTTTGAACGTCCCTATGCCCAGAATAGATATCGGAGCGGTACTCGCCGAGAAAGCCCCGCGGTTGGCCCGCTGGGTTCCCGGGTTCGTCCTCCGCTGGCTCCGCCGTACGATCCATGAGCCGGAAATCAATTACATCCTCGAGCATTACTGGAACCTGCCGCCGCAGGAGTTCATCCGTGCCTGTTTCCGCGAATGGCAGGTGACCTATTCGGTCGAAGGGCTCGAAAAACTCGATCCCAAAGGCCGTTACCTTTTCGCATCGAACCACCCGTTCGGGGGGATGGACGGCATGATGCTGGCCGACAAGCTGATCGACCGCTTCGGCGATGCGCGCGTGGTGGTCAACGACCTGCTGATGCACCTCGAACCCCTCCGCCCGCTGTGGATCCCGGTCAACAAGCACGGTTCGCAGAACAGCCTTTACGCCCGCAAGTTCGACGAGGAGTTCTTCGGTGAGCTGCCCATCCTCACCTTCCCCGCCGGGCTGTGTTCGCGCTGCATCGGGGGCGAGGTGACCGACCTGCCGTGGAAGACCAATTTCCTGAAGAAAGCCTATGCCTCGCAACGCCAGATCGTGCCGGTGTTCGTCGAGGGGCGGTTGTCGAACTTCTTTTACCGCGTCGACCGTATCCGCCGGATGCTGGGCGTGAAATTCAATATCGAGATGCTGTGGTTGTCCGACGAGATGTTTTCGCAGAAGGGCAAGCATTTCCGCATCCTCGTGGGCGACCCCATCCCCGTCGCCGAACTGCAACGCTACGGCGGCCTCCGCGACCAGGCGGAGTTCGTACGCAAAAAAGCGTATTTTTTGGAAAATATGCTCCTCCCGGCGGAAAATAACGGGTAAATCGGTATTTTTGTCCTAAGTTATGCAAGCACGAGAAATGGAACCTATCATACCTCCCGTCGACCGGGAATTGCTCCGCGCCGAGCTTACGCCCGAGCGCAAAGCGCGCGACACGAAGAAGGCCGGGAACGAGATCTATATCTTCCCGGCGTCGGAGTGCCCGGCGCTGATGCGTGAAATCGGACGGCTGCGCGAGATCGCGTTCCGCGGCGCCGGCGGCGGTACAGGCCGGGAGGTGGATATCGACGCCGAAGACCTGGCCGAGGACGGGTATTACCAGCTGATCGTCTGGGATCCGGCGGCCGGGGAGATCGTTGGAGGCTACCGTTTCATCATCTGTACGGACGAATATCCCCGCCACCTCTCGACCGAACACTATTTCCGTTTCAGCGACAAGTTTCGTCGCAAGTACCTGCCCCGCACCATCGAGCTGGGACGCTCGTTCGTGCAGCCCTCCTACCAGGCGCGCGGCAACGCCAAGAGCATCTATGCGCTGGATAACCTTTGGGACGGCCTCGGGGCGCTGATCGTGCTGGATCCGAATGCGAAATACCTTTTCGGCAAGGTGACGATGTATACGACCTACAAGGCCGTGGCGCGCAATGCGCTGATCTGGTTCCTGCGCCGCTATTTCCCCGACCGCGAGAACCTCGTGGAGGGTATCCATCCGTTGAAGCTCGACCTCGACGACCCCTATTACGAACAGCTTTTCACGGGGCGTACCTATCAGGAGAACTACCGGATACTGATCCAGAAGATCCGCGAGTTCAACGAGAATATACCGCCGCTGATAAATGCCTATATGAACCTTTCGCCCACGATGCGGGTCTTCGATACGGTGTCGAACCCCGATTTCGGCGGCGTGGAGGAGACGGGCATCCTGGTGACCATACGCGATATTTATCCTGAAAAGCGCGAGCGCTATACCCGCTGGCTGGGTTGGCAGGCCGATCTGAAATACCGGCGGGAGTTATTCCGCGAGCACATCCGCGGGCATTTCGACCGGATCAAGAAGAAAAGAAACGGCTAACTCCTCGTTTTCAATGACAAAGCCGCACGGAGACAACCCGTGCGGCTTAAATTTTACTGTTATTTTCCGCGGGAACGCAGTAAAACGGGATTCGCGGCGTTTATATAGACAGTATCATAAAACAATTCGCCTTATGAAAAAATTATTCCGGCTCTTCCTTTGCCTGGCGCTGTTTTCGGGCACCGCGGCGTGCAGTGATGACGAAGCATCGCAGAACCTGATCGTAATCAACGGCGGGGAACATTTCCTGTCGCTCGACGGACTGGCCCGCGCAGGCAAGATTTCCGTGCTGGCTCCCGCCCCGTGGCGTGTGACGAAGGCTCGGGAGACACGTGGTTCACGCTTTCCGCGACCGAGGGCCCTGCGGGATATTCCGAGGTCGAACTGAGCCTCGACGAGAATCCGGGTGCCGCACGCAGCGCCCAGCTCGCCTTTGCATGCGGGGATGCGATCGTACCCTTCCGCCTGTCGCAGGGAGCCCTGTCGGCCGGCTATGACTCCCCCGATTATTATTTCTACGTGACGTTCGGGACGATGCCTACCCTGTATGCGGGCATTCACCTGCTCTCGCACGACAAGCCCAGCTACGTATTCTATTCGCGCTCCAGGACGTTCGACCCGGCGGAGTTCCCGGGGCGTGCCGAGGTTACGACCGCCGCAGACCGAACGGCCGATGCCACGCAGGCCGAAATGGAAGCAATGGCGCGCGAAATGAAGCGCCGTATCCTGGAGATCAACAGCGCCGACCCGACGGCCGTCTTCGGCCTCTATGTGGACGACCTCCGCTGCCGGATCGGTTACGACTGGTTCGTGGCGCAGGGGATCGACTCGGCACGGGTCAAGGTGAGTATGCTTTCCGACGGTACGGGAACTTATAACAATTTCTACAACTACTTCGGCGACGCGGCGACGGCCGAACAGAACTGGGATACCTATGCCGCCGAGGTAGAGGCACTCGACTGGAACCACGGCGGACGTTATCCCGAGACCCGTTCGCTGCCCGAGTTCGAAAGCTATACGTGGCCCTATTACCTTTCTACCCGTCCCGACTACCGGCTGGTGGTGCAGGACGGTTCGCTGCTGGAAAGTTCCTGTCCGTTCATCACCGAAAAGCTCGGGGAGATGGAGATCGAAAGCATCCAGCCTTACGAGATGCTTTCGGCGTTGCTCGAGTCCGCCCGTAAGCGGTTCTACGACATGGCGGGATTCGATTACGACGAATTCGCGGCCCTGTTCGACGCTTCCCCGAAAAAGAACCTGGTCATCATCGGTACCAGCCACGGGAGCGAGGAGAGCGCACGGCAACAGCGCGACTATGTCGCACGGATCGTGGAGCAGTACGGCAAGGGGTATGACATCTTCTTCAAGCCCCACCCCGCCGATACCTCGTCGGCTGGTTACGAGACCGAGTTCCCGGGGTTAACGCTGCTGCCCGGCCAAATGCCGTTCGAGATATTCGTGTGGGCGCTGATCGACCGCGTGGACATGATCGGCGGCTACCCCTCGACGGTGTTCCTGACGGTGCCCCTCGATAAAGTGCGGTTCATCTTCGCCGCGAATTCCGAGAGCATGGCGCGACCGCTCAACATTCTGTTCCGCGACGCGACGGACGTGGAATGGATGCAATAGGTGCCTTTAGGCAGTATATGGAAAAGCCGGGCTTCCTGCGAAGCCCGGCTTTTTCGTGGCCTTTTCGTGGCGGGTTTACCGCGACGCCGCCAGCGACGACGGGGTGACGCCCTCGGAGTTTTTCGCCCAGTCGCCGCGGGCGCGGAGCACTTGTTCGACGATGTCGCGCACGGCCCCTTCGCCGCCCCGGAACTCCGAGACGTAACGCGAAGCCTCGATCACTTCGGCCGCGGCGTCGGCCGGGCAGACCGGGATGCCCACCTCGCGCATGCACTCCAGATCGGGGATGTCGTCGCCCATGTAGATCGCGTGCGCGGGGTCGATGCCCTCGTCGGCGAAATATTCCCGCATGGCCGTGATTTTGTCCATGCAGTCGGTGTAGTAGCGGTTGATACCCAGCATCCGCAGGCGGTTTTCGAGCGTCTTGCCGCGTCCGCCGGTGATGATGCAGACCTTGTAGCCCATCTTGACGGCGTAGCCCAGCGCATAGCCGTCCTTGGCATTGTAGCGGCGGATGAAATCGCCGTCGAGCGTGGGGATGATGCCGCCGTCGGTCATCACGCCGTCCACGTCGAAGATAAACGCCTCGGTGCGGGCTATATCTTCTTTGAAATTTCCCATATGTTGTTACTTATTATCGAGTAGATGTTTTCGAGTCGGGGGGCGGCGGCGAGCAGTGCACGGTGGCGTGCCATCGTGGGCAGGTCGTTGCGCACGGCGGGGCCTGTCTGCACGTCGGCCGGGGAGGCGGCGTCGAGTGCCTTGGCGGCGGTCTCGGCCAGGAGCGGTTTGAGAACGTCGAAGGGCAGGCCCGCGCTGCGGACGATGCCTTCGCCGACGGCGTACATGTGGTTGACGAAGTTGCAGGCGAAAACCGCCGCGAGGTGCACCTTGGCGCGGCAGGCCGAGTCGGCCCACACCACCGTGTGCGAAAGACGGCGGGCGAAGGCTTCGAGTGCGGGACGCAGGGGGGAGTCGTCGGTTTCGAGGAAGAGGGGGATTTGCGAAAAATCCACGCTGCGCCCTTTGGTGAAGGTTTGCAGCGGATAGAAGACTGCGCGGCGTGCATGGGCGGGAAGCGCATCGAGCGGCACGCTCCCCGCGGTGTGGGCGACGACGGCTCCTGCTGGCAGGGGCAGCGCCGTGGCTACCTCCCCGACGGCCTTGTCGCTCACCGAGATCAGGTATATGTCCGCGTCGGCCAGCCGTGCCGGGTCTGCCGTCCACTGCGTTCCGGCGAGTGCGGCGACAGCCTCCCCCCGTGCGGCGTTGCGGGCGAACAACTGTACCAGTTGCAGGCCGCTTCGGGCGACGGCCTGTGCCAATGCTTCGGCAAGGTTTCCGCTGCCGACGATCACTACGCGTTCCAAAGGTCTCTCCATATCGTTTTACAGTAAATCCACCAGCCGGACGTTGTCCTGCGATTTGCGGGCGGTCTCTTTGAGCGCTTCCAGTTCCTGATCGATGCGGGTCAGTTCGGCGCTCTGGGTCAGGTCGACGGTCGTTTGCCCTGATTTTTCGACCGCTTCGAGTATGCCGTAAACGGTCATCGACTGGGGGTCGTGCGCCGGGGCGAAGGCCACTTCGCGCTCGCCGTCGCCCGAGGGCACGGCGATCAGTTGTCCGGCCTGTACGAGCTGGTAAAGGATGTCGTTGACGATGCGCGTGGGCAGATCCAGTTGTGCCCGGATCTCGTCGGCCGGGGTGGCGCCGCCCTGGCCGCGGAAGCGCCGCACGACCGTGAGCATCACGGCCAGCAGGATCTTGCGCCGCTGGTCGTAGCTGATGAGCAGCGATTCGCGCTCTTCGCCGAAACGGGCGATGTTCTGGTAGGCGAACGACAATTCGCCGCCGAACAGCAGGATCTGCCACGAGGTCTGGAGCCAGATGAGCAACAGCGGCAGCGCTGCGAAACTGCCGTAGATGGCGTTGTAGGAGGTCATCCACCGCTGGATGTAGAGATAACCCCACTGGAAAAGCAGGAAAAGCGTGCCGGCGACGATGCCCGCCATCAGGGCGCTCCTGAATTTGACCTTCGTATTGGGGATGATGATATACAGGATGGTGAACATGATCCAGATGATGACCATTGAAGCCAGGTGCGAGAGCAGGGTGAAATACCAACTGCCGTCGAAGCCCAGCATCTGCTGGGCGTAGCTGCCGACGGCATTGGCGACGATCCACAACACAGGGACGATCATCACCACGGCGATGTAGTCGGTATACTGGCGGGTGAGGCTGCGTTCGACCTTGACCTCCCAGATGTTGTTGAAGGCGCTTTCGATCGAGCCGAAGACCCGGATCACCGCCCAGAAGAGCATGACCAGCGCCACGGCGGCCACCACGCCGCCCTGCGTACGGGCAAGCGCCTTTTCGGCGAACGTGACGATGTAGTCTACGATCTCGGGGTTCTGCGGGAAGAGGGCGTAGAGGTTTTCCACCAGCCCGTCGGCCAGCCCGAAGCCCTTGACGACGGCGAAGACCACCGCGACGATCGGTACCAGTGACATCAGCGTGTAGAACGTGAGTGCCGCGCTGCGGACGATGGTGCCGTGTTCGAGCAGGCCCCGCGCCGTGTAGAACAGCAGCCGGTATTGCTGCACGAGCCAGCGGATCACCGGGTTGCGCCATTCGCGGATGTCGCGCCGGAAGATCGTGTCCGTAAAATAGGTGAATATTTCGCTGATTTTCATAAGCCGTTTCCGTTCCCGTAACCCGGAGGCGCCGTGCCGAGGCCCGTGTGCCGTCGGGGCGGACGCTGTCCCAGTCGTGCAAATATAGCTATTCCAGCCGTACAACCCAAAAACCGCTCCCGATTTTCGTGAAGGCCAGCCGAACGTCGTTGCCGGCATGTACGCCCAGCCGCCGTGCCAGCTCTTCTGCGGCGAACGGGAAATCCCGTTTCATCAACTCCGCGCCGCGGCCTTTGAACGCGCGTTTCAGCCGCCGGGGGTCGTAGGGCTCGATACGTTCGATTGCGAATACTTTGCCAATTATCCCCTCTGGCCGCTCCGCGGCGAAACCGTACCCGTTTTCGCTCCATATGTCGGCTTTGCCGCGCAGGTGCAGCCGTGCCAGCCGCGCTTTCTGCAACGCCACGTCGGGTACCACGAGCCACCGGTAACGATCCGGTTCGAACGCACCCGGGGGCGGGGTTGCGCCGGCTTGGGCGGGCGTTGCCGTGAACGAGCCGCGTCCGAGGGCGGTCGCGGTAATGCCGGGGCCCGTGCCGTCGGCGTAGATGACGACCTCCTTGCATTCGTCGCCCAGCGATACGGCCTCCACGCGGGCTCCGGGGAAGAGCCGCAGTGCCTCGCCGATGTCGAACAGCGGGGAGTTTTTGACGCACAGTCGTCCCGAAGCCCTGCTGATGAGCGGCATTAGGGAGAGTATGTCGGGCGAACAATCCTCGAGCCGTACCATTTTGCGTCCGTCGCCCGAACGGCGGTCGGGGTCGGCATAGACCCAGTCGAAATGCAGTCCGGGCTGTGCGAGGTATGTTTCGGCGGAGGTATTGACGACCTCGATGTTCGCGGCGCCGAGCCGCCGGAAGTTCTCCGCGGCGATGCGGGCGAGCGTCTGGTCGCGTTCGAGTGCCACTACGCGGCGGAAACGGCGCGCCAGGAAAAAGGCGTCGGCGCCCAGTCCGCAGGTGAGGTCGAGGACGGCTCCGCCCGCGATCCGCTTGTGGGCGGAGCAGGCTTCGCTCGAAGCCTGTTCAAACGCCAGCGGCGGCAGGATGCATTGTGCGGAGGCGTATGAGGGGAGTTTCGCCTCCGCCCGCGCGAGGTACTTGACTTGCGTGGCGACCAGCCGGGCGTGGGGTATGTTGCGGTCTAAGGCCACCTCCAGCGGGTCGCGGCCGCGGTTGGCGGCGATGGCCCGCTGCACTTCGTCCGTCAGCAGCAGCGTATATTCCCCGGGGGTTATCATGCCGGCAAATGTACGCTTTTTTTCGGCTCGAAAGACCATGCCGCCAGGGTGGCGAGCAGAAAAAACAGGTAGATGCCTGCCGTCGCCCCGCTGCCGAGGGTGTATTCGGCATATCCGCCCGGGAGCGCCGCGGCAGCTCGGGCCAGCGTGTTGAGTAGGCCGGCCGTGCCCGAAAGCACGGCGTCGAAGGCCGGGGCGAGCCAGTTTACGGGAAGGATCATCCAGACGGTGCCGCCCAGCACGACGATGCTTCCCGCGAGGATCGCCACGGGATTGACGAGCAGCCCCGCCAGCGGGACTGTGCCGAAGGTGTGCGATACGAGGGGTGCCGTGGCGATGCCCGCCACGAGGCTGATGACGAGGGCGTCCGTGAGCAGGTTGAGCGCCCGCCGGCGGGTATGGAGCAGTCGGCAGAGCGGCACGCCCCAGACGAGGATGGCCGCGACGGCGATGAACGAGAGCTGGAAACTGATGTCGCCCAGCCAGGCGGGGTTCCACAGCAGCATCCCGAAGCCGGCGGCCGCCAGTGCGTTGAGTGCGACGTACTCCGAAGCCGAGGCCAGGGCGAACTGGAGCATCGTGCACATCACGGCCGCCCGCACGGCGCTGGGCGGGAATCCGGCCGCCGCGACGAACAGCCAGATGCAGACCGTTGCGAGCAGGTTGCGCACCAAGTGCCCGCGGTGCAGCAGCGGCAGCCACCACAGCATGAGGTTGATCAGCGCGAAGACGATCCCCGTGTGCAGTCCCGAGACGGCCAGCAGGTGCGACAGCCCGCTGCGCGAATAGGCCGTGCGCAACTCCTGCGTGATGCCGCTCCGGTCGCCCGTGACCATGGCGCGGCAGACGGCACCCGCGTCGCCCCGCATCCCGATCCGTTGCATCCGCTCGACGGCGTGCAGGTGCAGGGCGCTGCTCCGTCCGGGCAGGCGCTCGATGAGGGTGCGCTCCGACAGCCACAACGTTCCGGCGAACCCCCGGCGTGCCATCAGCCGGCGGTAACTTTCCGCTCCGCCGCGAAACGGCCGCACCGAACCCCGGCAGCGGATTCTCTCGCCGGGGTAGAGGGCCGTAAGGCTGTCGGCATAGAGCATTATACGGTCACCCGAGGCGTGCCAGGTTCCGTGTGAAGGGTCGCGCCACGCTACGGCCGTCGCTTCGGCCGAAGTGTAGCGTCCGCGGTCGGAGGGGATACCCTCGACGGTAAGTTCGTAAGTCGTGTATATACCGCGGGGCAGCGTGTGCGCCGTGTCGCGGAGCTGCGAGGCGGCGAATCCGGCCGTGAGCAGCATTACGAGTGCGCCGGACTGTGAGTGCAGCAACAGCGCCAGTGTCCCGGACAGCAAAAAAGCCCCTGCGAGGAACCACAGGGGCAGTGTGAAGCAGTCCGCGGCGAGAATCCCCGCGGCGAACGGTGCGACGGCTTTTACCATCGGCATACGGTCGAGTCGTGCGGACAGGGAGGCGGCTTTCATCTCTGCAAATATAGTAAATTCGGATTGTTTCGTGCGATATTCGGGTGGGTGTCCCGGTTTTTGTTGGCTGCCGGCTCTTTGCGGATCCTCGCAACCCGCCTCCGTTTACTGTTTCCTTTCGTCGCCCGCCGGGCGGGTCAGCCGGATGCGGGCTTGTCGCGGACGAACAGTTCCCACCCCAGTTCCACCTCGCCCATATCGGCCGCGGCGCCGTTTTCCACGCGTGAAATAGCGGCTGCCATGCGTAGCATCGTCGTGCGGTCGCGGGTGTCGAGCGGTTGCCCGTCCGGGATTCCGACGGCGTCGGCCACGGCGCGGATGTAGGTTTCGGTGTGGTTTTCCGAAGGCGGCGCCCACCGCGAAATCATGCCCCGGATCGTGTCGAGCCCGTAGCGTATCCGGTAGGTGTCAAGCAGTACGAATATCGCGCGGTAGCCCCATGCAAGGGACTCGAACTGTTTGAACGCCGGGTCGCGTGAGGGGCGCACTTCGCCTTTGTAGCGCACCTTCGACTGCCGGATATTGCCCGGGTTGCAGTTTTGCAGCCCCCTACTCATCGCCCGCCTCCTTTCGGATACGGCGGCGGACATAGCGGCGCAGCCAATGGAACAGCGGTGCATCGGAGAGCTGTGCGGCATTTTCGAGGAACGACCACAGCTCCACGCCGCAGGTGAAGCCCGTGAAGAGCCGGGCCACGTTCAGCTGCATGAAGTCGAGGATACAGCTGTCTATCAGCCAGGCCATGGCGATGGCTGTGACCGTAAGTCCCAGTTTGAGCACCGTGCGCCAGGCCTCGCAGCTTTCGAAATACCAGGTGCGCCCTTTGCGGCGGGCCGCGGCGCGGCTGGCGGCTACGCCCGAGAGGAAGTCGATGCCGATGAATGCCATGGCACATGCCACCAGCGGGCCTATGGGGGCGAACAGGGCGATGAAGCCTGCCGTGAGCCCGCTAACGAGTCTGTATAAGGTTTCCATCGGTCGTGCAGCGTTTGAGGATGTTGTTATCGGAATCGTATTCGGGAAATTCCGCGGCATGTGCTTCGAGGTGTTCCGCAGCGCGGCGCAGGAGCGTGCGGGCCTGGCGGCGCAGGCTGCGTTGCAGTTCGCGCAGCGACTGGGCATCCGCCGGCTGGTAGGAACCCGATTTGGGGGCTACGGTGCCGCACTGTCCGGTGCGGATGTCGAGCCGCGGCTGTACGGCGATGCGGGTGAAGAGCGCTACCGGGGCTGCGAGGTATTCGGCCGTGAAGCCGGCATGGAGGCCTGCGAGCAGTTTTTCGTGGAATGCCCGTCCGATGACGGGCACGATGTAGCGTTGTTCGGCCGCTGCGATGTCGCCTTCGCCGATGGCTTCCGGCGCAAGGTACTCCCCGTCCGTAAAGGCCAATGCGACGGCTTGTGCAGGGGTGATCAGTGTGTTCATGATTGTCGTGGTTGAAATGAGTGTTCGAGTGCCGCCGGAGGCGGCGAACGGCAAGTTTCGAAAGGCCCGGAGAACCGGCCTTATTCTATGCTTCGTATGTTGTATTTCGTGATCTCCGACAGGAACGCCTGTTGGCGCTCGTCGTCGGGGTCGTAATCCAGCCCGTCGGCCTTGCGGGCTTCCCAGACCTTCATGTAGATGGGTTTGGAGCGCGTCGGCGGACGGTTGATGACCTGTAACGACGAGGCGTCTATCCCCAGGATGGACGTGATCGCCTCGCGCACGGGCTCCGTCAGTTCGGCCTGCTCGCCGAGGATGACCGTGTTGAGCGCCACTTCGTACTCGTGCAGGATACGCTCGGCGCTGAATCCCGAGGCGTAGTTCAGTCCGCTCAGCGTCCGGAACCATGAGTGTGCCACGACGATGTCCGACACGGCCTGTTCGTGCAGCGCCTGCCAGTCGCCTTCGTTCTGCGACGCGATGGGGATGAAGCGCGAATTGTCGCCCTCGCCGCCGTCGCGGATGACGAACATCACCTGCCCGGGGTTGCCTGCGAATTTCTGTTCGGCCAGCCGTACGATGCGCTCGGCTTCGGATTCGTTGTCCACGGTGCTGTCGAGCATCATCACCCCCGAGAGCTGGAACGAGTTGTCGAGCCGCGAGATGTTCCATTTGTCGGTCTTGTAGGCGATGGCCGAGACGTTGAACCCGGCGATATAGGGCGGTACGCCGTAGTGTTCGAACATCGGTTCGTAGTCCTTGTAGTGGATCACGGCCCGCAGCGTGCTGTCCTCCTGCCGTTCGAAGGCCGGGTAGAGGGGCAGCGTCCGTGCCTCGGCGGCGTTGAAGGCCGCCCAGTCGTGGTGCAGGAGGATGTGCGCCGAATCGCGGGCCACACGGCAGCGCGAAGCGTCCTGGTGGTGGAACGCGAGGAACGAGTGTTCCGCGTCGGTCACTATTTCGAGGAAGGCGTTGCCGAACAGGGCCTTGTCGAAGGCTAGCTTGTTGAGCACCTGCCGCAGGCTCTCCCCGTCGCCGTTCACACGTCGGATGAAGGCTGCGAGCAGGGGTTCATGCCCCTCGTCGCAGGAGAACCCCTTGCCCGAGATGTAGTCGGCCTTGTCGTTGATGATGCGGCGGTGCGTGACCGAACGCCGGGCCATCAGCGCCAGGGCATTGGGAAAGAGATTGTCGTCACCCCAGCGCCAGAACTTGTCGCTTTGGACGCTCCCCGCGCCCGATGTGATATATGGGTCGTCCGCACGGTTGGCGACCGCTACGGCCGGCTTGAATTTCTGTTTTCTGCTCATGCTTCTTGTTCTTTGAGCTCGGCGGCCGGGTCTGTGTCCTCGCTCGCAAGCGTCAGGACGGCCGGTGTGCCGTCGAGGGGTTTGATGCCCGACTCCATGGCGAAGGAGCCCAGGCGCAGGGGTTGCGAGGTGCCGAAACGTGCCGACCATCCCGCCAGCAGCCGCTCGCCCGAGGCCATCGTGACCAGGGCTATGAGCCCTTCGGTCTCGGCCGCACGGCGGAGTGCCGGGGTGAAAGCCTCACGGAACGCCTCGCGGCCCACGACCAGCGTGAGCGTGTGGCGCACGCGCTGCGGCCCGGCGTCGGTGTCGAGCCGTTCGGCATAGGACGAGCGTTGTTCGGCGAGCGGCAGGGCGGTGAGCTGCGTCGCGTCACGGAAAATCGCTTCGGCGCGCCCGTCCGCCGCCACCGCCGCCCGCAGGAGGTTTCCTGCGGGGGTGACCGTGACGGCTGCGACGCCCCCAGCCGGTTTGCGGGGTGTGGAGGCTGCCATCGTTATGCCGGGTTGTAGGCGTAGGTCATCAGCGTCTCGTCGAGCACGTCGCACCCGGCCATGAAGACGGCACGCTGGCGGTTTTCCATCAGGTCGGGGTTGTACCACATGCGCACTTCGTTGCCGGGGAAATCGGCCGTGTTGACCGCCAGTACCAGGTTGCGGCGGTCGGTCAGCAGGCAGAACGACTTGTGCAGCGACGTACTGCCGAGGTAGGAACCCAGACGCACGTCCACGAGCGGTATGCCGTGGTAGGCGAGGCTCGGACGGCCTTCGGTGGTCGCCATGTAGGCGGCATCGGCACTCTTGCCGTCGAGGTATTTCTCGAAAGCGTAGTAGATGTCGGACGTGACGAAGAAGGCGAGCTGCCCGTCGGCCTTCATGTCCTTGACACGCTCGTCGGCGTTCATCCAGAGGTCGTCGAGGACGGCGACTACCTTCCCGGGATCGGAGAAATCCTCAGCCTGGCAGATCGAGTTGTAGAACTTCTCCTGCATGGCTCCGGCCTTCACGGTTTTGAGGAACCCGTCGAAGGTGTTGTAACCCGATGCCGCCGAGGTGTCGCCCACCCACATCGTGGCGCGGATGCTTTCGGCGACGGCCTGTTTGAAGAGTGCCGTCTCGGCCTGTTCGAGTTCGGTGCCCGTCAGGTCGTCCATGTTGACGTCGGCGCGTGCGGCGATCTTTTCATAGACCAGCGAGAAATAGTCGGCGGCCGAAAATCCCAGTTCGGCCTTCACGCGTCCCAGGCTGATGGTCTTTTGCAGCTTGGTCGCTGCGTTGCCGCCCGTCCATCCGGCGGCGGAGTATTTCTGGAGGACGTTGCGCTGTCCGTCCCAGAGCTGGATGGTCGTGGGTACGGGCATGTTATAGAGTACCCGTACGCCCAGTTCGCGGGCGGAGTCGCCGCTCAGGATCGGACGGAAAAAGATGGTTTCGAGGTCGGAACCGGTGTACTGTTTTGCACTTTCTAAGAAACTCATGGCTGATTTGTTTTTGGTGTTGGGTTATGTCGTGTGTGAATGTCAGATGCCTTTGAAGCGTTTGGCGTCTTCGGCATAGGCGCGTTGGTTCGCCGTCCGCACCGTATCGCCGTACGAGGGGTCTTCACGCGGTTTGGTGCAGGTGGGCGAGGCGTTCTGCTGCGCCTGCCGTATGGCCGTGGCCGAGCGGCGCAGCAACTCCTGCCGTTCTCCCGCGGTGAGCAGTACATTGCGGTCGGCGGGAAGCTCCTCGCGGCGGTTGAGCCCGATGCCTGCGAGCAGCCGCTCCCAGCCGCGGGCGATATTCCCTGCCAGCGAGGGTGCCGTGCGCTCCCCGTTGTCGGTCACCGTGTCGGCGAGCCCTGCTGCGACGGCCTCTTCGGGCGACAGCCAGCGGCCGTTGCCGTTGTTTTCGGCCATCAGCGCCTCGAACTCCCCGGCCGGGCGGCCGGAACGGGCGGCATAGACCGCGGCGATGCGCGTGTCGGTCTGGCGGAGCAGGTCGAGTTTTCCCGCTATCTCTGCGGCGTTGCCTTCGGCGGCACAGATGGCCGTGTGGATCAGGTAGAGGGCGTTGGCCGAGATTTCGCGGCAGCCGGGCGATGCGGCCTGTGCGATGATCGTCGCCGCCGAGGCCGTGTAACCGTAACAGCGGGTGGTGATGTGCGCATCGAGCGAGCATAGTGCGTCGTGGATCAGGAGTGCGTCGTTGACGTCGCCGCCCGTCGAGCGGATGTCGACCACGATCTGCGGGGCGTCGATCCCGGCGATGCGCCGCACCGTGTCGCGGAACTTCTCGTAGGTTGCGACGCGCGCTTCGGGCTGGTCGAACTGCCACTCTTCCGGTACGCCGATGGTACCTTCGATCTCGATGCGGCAGACGCCGGCGCTGTTTTTGATTTGGATTTCCGATTTCATGTTTCAGGATTTGTACGTGTTGTAATAGTAGCTGCGCACCTTTTCGTAGGAGCAGCAGAATTCGTCGGCCGTGACGTGCATGGCCTCGCAGCGGGGTGCGCCTTCCTCTGCCAGCCGGTCGATCCGTGCCCGTACGGCCCGCTGTTCGCAGGCCCGTAGGTTGACCAGTCCCAATCCGAACAGCCGTTCGACGGCCTGTTCCCCTTCTAGGCCGCCTATTGCGTCGAGCAACACTTCGGCGAGCCGTTTTTCGTGCCGTGTCATCATCCTTCGCTCAAGCGTGTGAAGGTGCATCTGGCCGATGCCGCCTGCGGGTCGTAGCTTTCTATAGCATGGAGCGTGGCGCGGATTTCCTCGCCCCCGGTGTCGAGCCGGAATACCGAACGCAGGTCGGGCATCCCGGTGCCGGGCGTGAAGAGGCTTTCGAATTCGTGCGGCGCGAGCCGCAACGAGAGGGTGATGCGCTGGCAGGTGGCTTCCTGTGCTGCCTGGCGGTCGTAGCGATGGTGCAGGCCGCGGATGCCGTCGCGGTCTTCGAAACAGAGCGTGAAGCCCTCCGTCGCTGCGTCCCCCGTGAAGTGGAATGCCGCGAGCGGGTATTCCGCCAGCCCCGACGGATACCCCCAGCGTTCGCCCGCGGGCAGCGGGTGCAGCCCGGCGAAGCGCACGATACGGGGCGTGAAGTTGGTGCCGTCCTCCTGCACGTCATCCCGGTCGCCGACCTGCATGATCTGCGCCGAGGGGGCGTTGGCATAGTGCCCTGCCTCGCTGAGCGTGGGCCGGAAGAGGGGGTTGCGCAATACTTGGTCGCCCTCTCGTGCGGCATAGGAATCGGTGCGGACGCTCCACTCCCCGAAGGGGCTCCCGGCTCCGGCATTGAAACGGTTCACGGCGCCGTCGCCTTCCTGGTAGCCCCATGTGCGGCTTTCGTGGATTTCGGGGGCGATGTCGGCCAGCACCACAGGCTGCGAGAAATCGCTCCTGTCGCGCCAGTCGGCCGTGGTTCCGCTGCCGAAAAATTCGTCGGCGGGTTCGATGCGTACGGTCTTGGTCTCCTCCTCGGTGTGGAACCTCAGGTTGAAGAGGTGTTGCAGCGCTTCGAGCAGTGCCGACTGCCGGATAGGATGCCGGGCGACGTCGGCGAAAGTGATTGCGGAGCCGTAGCCCGGTGCCGACGAGAACCGCGGTCGGAGTGAACACTCCTTGTGGAGCGTGAGCGACATTCCCTCCTCTGCGCCGTAGAAATAAATCCGGTCGAAGAATTTGGGCGATGCGGGGGCGATGCGTTCCGGGGCGGTTCGTACCCGCAGCTCGACGGTCGTCCGTCCCGATTCGGTGACGTATCCGTCGTACAGCGCCCAGTCGCCCGCATAGCGTACCCAGCGGGTGCCGCTGCGGATGAGCAACACGGGGTCGGCGACGGTGCCCGAGGCCGGGGTCGTGACCTGCGCCGTGCGCGCCGAAAACTCCGTCCAGAGAGCCTCTGCCACTCCATCCTTCGTGTAGGCCAGGCGGTACTGCGCCCCGTCGGTGTGGTCGAACACGATAGCCAGGTAACGGTGCCCGGGAGAGATGTCCGGCCGGCGGTCTTCATATCGGTTCGCCAGCGTGAAGGGCATGTCGGCGCCCGTCCCGAGGTAAACCGAGTCGAATCCCCGGAGCCGCTCACGCGTCAGGATACGGTGGTCGGTGGTGTATTTCAGGTAGTATTCGAAGCCCGCACTCACTTCGGTCGTGGGGGTGAAGACGATGCGCCCCTTGTCGAACCCGAAGCAGTTGCCGTTGTTGCAAAGTTCGGGAATCGGCTCCCCGTCGGTGTCGAGCGTCTGCGGCGTGGCCGTTTCGACGATGTTGCCCACGCTGTTGGCCGTTGTGCTCGGGTTGGCCGACACCCGCCCCAGGTGGTTGCCCTGTGCGGTGGCCGGAGCCAGCCTGCGGGCGTAGAAGCCCATCCGCGCAGCAAGCGCCGCCGTGTCGCGCGACGGGTAGGCACCGCTCATGTAAAGCGAGCGGAACTCCGGACTGCCCGTGAAATTGCTTTCGATGCGGTAGCCGGCCTCTGCGAAGATCGTCTCGACGAGCGTCGCCACGTGCAGGAAGGGATGGTAGTCGTCCGCCGAGAGGATCCTTTCGGCGGGCAGCAGATCCGACGGGCTGTTCTGTTGCGGGTATTCGTCGCGGCGGATCGGGAAAAACTTTACGGGCGAATCGTCCGTCCAGCTGGCCGAGACGGTCGACGGTAGCAGGCGCGCATGATAATCGATGCCCAGGGCGCTGAACATCCGCAGGGCGGCATTTTTCGCCCAGCGGGCACCGCTTTCGCGGATTTCGATCCGGTACCCCTCGCCCGAAGCTTCGAGCAGCCGTACCGTCCCGGCCAGTAACTTCGACCCTTCGGCCGAGAGCACAGCCCTGTGGAGCGAGGCATTGAACCGCCCTGAGGTATGCGGGTCGCGGGCGAATCCCAGAAGCGCCTCGTTACGGGGCGTCGCGGGGAGCGTGAACTCCTGCGACCGGCCTTCCCGTGCGGCTTCCACGTCCGCGAGTTCCGTGGCGGCGTAACCCCCGACGGTGATGGGCTCCCCGGCCAGGTCGCAGGGCTTCGAGTCGATCGTCAGTTCCATGGCATCCCGGTTTTACGTTTGGGACGGATTTCGATTTCGAGGCAGGTCACGGCGCCATGCCGGTGCAGGACGCTCTTTTCCGTAACGATGTCGACCGCCGTGTAGCCGTCGTCCCCCGCCAGCCAGACGTCGGGCGAGGAGAGGACTTCGGAAAGCCCTTCGAGGGCCGTCCGGGGTTCGTAGGCCGACACGAGCACCGTCCGCCGTTCGGTACGGGTTCGGGCGACCAGATGCCCTTCGGCTCCGTATGCCCGTTGCCTGGTTGTTTCGACGGACTCCGACTTTTCGATCGGGAAGGTGTAATGTTCGATCCCTCCCGCGCTGCTGCGCCAGGCCAGCCGCCGGGCTCCGGAGAATGCGGGGATGACCGTGTAGGCGACCGAGCCGCAGGCTCCGGCGTCTACGGTCAGTGTTTCGGCTTCGGGGAAGTCGCGCGTGTCGAGCCGGAAAACATGCAATCCTCCCGTGGCCGTGCGGTAGCTTTCGGCGGTCGTGGTCGTCCCCGATTGTGCCGTGACGGTTACCGTGACGGCTTCGTCCGAGAAGAGCGTCAGTTCGTCGCTCTCGCCGTGCGAGATCAGGCGGACGAGCGGCATCGAGGTCAGCAGGGCGGGTGCCGTTACGTTTGTCCGGCAGGGGAGGAACGTCCGCAGCGGGGAGTGGACGGTCGGGGCCGTCCCGGTTGCCTGTGCCGCTTGGGCCTCGATGTAGGCCGTCACGGTACGCCCGTCTGCCATGCGGAATCCCGTGCTTCCGGTCGTCGGGACGAACGCGACGGTGCGCCGCAGGTAGGGGGCGGCATCGAACGAGGCGGACGTGACTCCGGCGAAGCGTTTGGCGCCGATCAGCGTGCCGTTCCCCGCATCCGCGATGCGCAGGTCGAGGGTGGCGGTTTCCTGCGTGGTGACGGTGTAACGGAGTTCCCCGCTGAGCGGGGCGTACTCCGGCGGAATTTGTGTGAATGTCATTTGGATAGATGTTTGGGGTGTTGTTGCGGCGGATTGCAGGAAGGTGTCCGTCGCCGGCTGCAGCGTGCCGGCGTTTCTGTTGCGTGCCCGTAACCCGGGCTGGGTTGCGGCCGTGCGGACGGCGACGGTACGCCGTGCTAAAACCACGTTACGATGCGGGCGGTGGCGGTTTGCGAAATTTCGCCGTGTGGGGTGAGCGAGAAAGAGCGCGGGCGGACGGAGAGCCCTTCGACGGCGAGGATGCGTTCGTAGAGCGAGAGCTCCGCGAAGATCTCGATCATCTGTGCCTCCATTTCGGCCAGTGCCGTGCGCCGCTCCGCAGGGGAGATGCGTGCTCCGGGACGGAGCAGGTGCAGCGTCATGTCATAGGTAGCCCGTCCGTGAGTGCGCCCTTCGACGGCGTGCAGTTCCGGGGGTGCCAGCCATGCCGCGGGGTAATTCCGCACGGTGTGGCCCATGTCGTCCTCCGGCCCGGTGTAGAAGGTGTAACCCCGTTGTGCCGTGAGCTTTTCCGCCGCACCCTCGAGGTGGGTGCGATTCATTGTTGATAAACAGGTTGAAAGGTTGTTGAAAACGAAAATAACAATTCGTAAACGACTGGCAGTGAGTTCTGTCCTGATGTCGATAACTTGTGCGCTGTGCACCGTGCGGTGTGAATTGTGTGGCAAATATACGACGGCGTATACCCCCTTGTCAAGAGGTGGAAGCACTTTTTCTAAAATTTGTGGAAAAACTCCCGAATTTTGATTACCTTTGCAACATCGAACCAACAGTTTTATACCCTTATGGATGATGGTCATAGTTCCACGTATAGCGGCCGTGTCGTATCTCAATACGATACCGTTCATCTATGGTATCGAGCACGAAGGTAACCTCCGTGCCGAACTGCTGTTGTCTCCGCCTTCCCTGTGTGCAAAGAATTTCGCCGAACACAAAGCCGACATCGCACTGGTGCCGGCCGCAGCCGTGCCGTCGCTGGCGGATGCGCAGGTAGTGACCGAGTACTGCATCGGAGCCGCCGGCCCCGTGCGGACGGTGGTGCTCCTGAGCAACGAGCCGATCGAAAAGGCGCGCCGCGTATTCCTCGATGCCCATTCGCTCACGTCGGTGCAACTGGCCGGCTACCTGCTTGCAAAGCACTGGAAAGTCACCCCCGAATATTATACGCTCGAAGATTATGCGCAGCTGGGACACGCCCTGCCGGGCGATGCCTTCCTGCTGATCGGCGACAAGGTCTTCGACCACGAAGGACGTTTCGCATACTCGTACGACCTGGCCGCCGAGTGGAAAAAGGCTACGCGGCTGCCTTTTGCGTTCGCCGTCTGGGTCGCCCGCAAAGGTACCGACCCCGACTTCACGGAGGGATTGCAGCATGCGCTGACTTTCGGTATCGAACACACCTACGAGGCCATTCTCGAACATGGTTTCGACAACAAACCGTACGATGCGTATGCCTACCTTACGCAGAATATCGACTATATTTTCGACAATCAGAAGCATAAAGCGCTGCAAAAGTTCTGGGACTCGGGTATCAAGGTAACCCCGAGGGCCAATCCCGGCTGAAGAGCTTAGCGGACAGCCGATCCGCCTCTCTGCCGAACAGGATTTTTAACTTTAAGAAGGAGAGCGTTTTATGATTACAATTTACCTCAAGCAGTACAACAAGATTATCCGGAATGCCGATACGAAGCTCTTCGACGAGCTGGGTTACGACGACATTCTGTGGATTGACATGCTCCTGCCGACCATTAAGGAGCAGAAGGCCGTCGAGAATTTTATGGAGATCAGCCTCCAGACCAAACAGCAGGTTGAGGAGATCGAGTCCACGTCGAAATATTCGGAGAACGAGAATGCCATCATCTCCAACTCCAACTTCTTCGTGCCGACGGGCGATACGTTCATCGTCGAACCCGTGTCGTTCATCATCTCCAACGAGGGTGTGCTGGTTTCGGTGCGCAGCGCCGAGTTCCGCACCTTCCGTGAAACGGAAAAACGCCTTCAGATGAACTACCGCAGCTATTCGACGGGCTACCACCTTTTCATTTCGCTGCTCGAGGTGCGCATCGATTTCGACGCCGACCTGGTGGAGCTGATCGCCAAGCAGGTCGCGGCGCTCTCGAAGGACATCAACTCCGAGGACTCGATCGACAAGGCCGTTCTGCACCGCATCAGCGCCCTGCAGGAGAGCACGATGTCGCTGCGCGAGAATATCTTCGACCGCCAGCGCGTGTTGTCGGGCATCCTGCGTTCCGAGCGCTTCCCGAACGATATCTACCCCCGCCTGCAGCTGATGATCAAGGACGTCAACTCGCTGATCAACCATGCCGATTTCAGCTTCCAGCGACTGGACTATATCCAGGACGCCGCGCTGGGTCTTATCAACATCGAGCAGAACGAGATCGTCAAAATTTTCTCCGTGGCCGCGGTGATCTTCATGCCCGCGACGCTCATTGCGTCGATCTATGGCATGAACTTCAAATTCATGCCCGAGTTAGACTGGACGCTGACGCTCGGAAACGGCTGGAACATCCCCCTGGGCTATATCTTTGCCATCGGCCTGATGATCTTCTGCTCGGCGCTGACCATCTGGTATTTCAAATACAAAAAGTGGCTGTAATGCAACTGGCCGAATCGACGTTCTGCAGCTGACAGCCCTCCCCCGCCATGCGGAGCGTCCTCCATGCGCGGCCCGTGTCCTGCGGCTGTTTGCGACACGGCACGCCGTTCCGTATGCGGAATCTCCGCACCCCGCGGATTTGCGGATTTATCCCGCCCTTGTCGGGGGCGGGATTTTTGGTGTCCGGCCGGAGCGCTGTCTCCGTAATCGGTGCGACCGCTTTCCCGGCGGCTTCATGCGGTAGCGCTTCCGGCGTTCCGTGCCTGGTGTTCCATCCCGGTATCCGGCCTTTCCCCTCGGCTCCGGTTCCCTTTTCCGTTTCCGGGGGCACGCTTTTTCTGTCCTTTTCGCCCCTCCCGTTTTCCTCCTCGCGCATCCGTTTTCCGGCGCTCCCCGTTCCACGCTTTCCTGCTCGGGTTTTCTCTTCTTTCTTAAGAAAGAAAGAGAATGTAGCCTTTTCCCCGCAAATTTCGTATATTTGCAAGCTATAAGCTGTGTCCATGCTCGAAAAACTTGCAAAACAGACTGCCGTCTACGGTATCAGTACCATTGCCGTAAGGTTCCTGAGCTATCTGCTCACGCCTTACTATACCCGCATTTTCGGGCAGGAGACCTATGGTATCGTCACGGATATCTACGCCCTGATCCCGCTGGCGCTCACGCTGCTGACGATGGGCATGGAGTCGAGCTATTTCCGCTTTTCGGCCAAGGCCGAGGAGGCGGGCGGTGATGTGAAGGCCGCCAAACGCAGGCTTTTCGCCACGACATGGGGCGTCACCTCGCTTGCCGCGGCCGTTTTCTTTGTCGTCGTCGCCTTTTTTCGCGACGGGATTTCGCACCTGATGGGCGAGGCTTATGTGGCACACCCCGAATACATCGTCTGGGTAGGGCTCATCATCCTGTTCGACGTCTGGTCATGCATCCCCTTCTCACGGCTGCGCGAGCAGGGACGGGCGTTGCTGTTCGTCGGACTCAAGGCGTTGGGCGTCGTGCTCAATGTCGTCCTGGCCGTGGCATTCGGCCTCGCCGGGCTTTTTTCCACCGGGTTTGGCGTGGGGTGGGTCTTCGTCGCCAACCTTGTCGCCAGTGCCCTGACGTGGCTGGTAATCCTCGCCACCGTCGATCGTACCGTGCCCAAGATCAACTGGGCCCTGCTGGCCGCCGTTTTCGCCTATTCGCTGCCATTGCTCATCGGTGGGCTGGCGGGTACGGCCAACGAGTTCATCGACCGCCAGCTGATCAAATACCTCGTGCCCGAGGGGGCCATGGCGGAGCTGGGGGTTTACGGCGCTATCACCAAGATCGCCGTGGTGATGATGCTTTTCTACCAGATGTACCGCCTTGCCGCCGAGCCGTTCTTCCTCTCAAACTTCAAAAAGTCCGATTTCGTGCAGATGAACGCCGCGGCGCTGAAATACTATGTCATGGCCTCGATGCTGATCTTCCTGGGCATCGCCCTGTTCCGCGACCTGTTCGCGCTGATCGTGGGACGCGATTTCCGCGAAGGGATCTTCATCCTCCCGGTCGTGCTCGGGGCCAACGTGCTGACAGGCGTGTGGCTCAACCTCTCGTTCTGGTATAAACGCGAGGAGAAAACCTCGCTGGCGATCGTCGTTACGGGTGCCGGGCTCGTCGCCATGATGGCCTTCGGTTTCTGGTTCATCCCGCTGTGGGGATACTACGGGGCTGCCTGGGCCCGGCTGGCGAGCGAGTCGGCGATGGTGGGTGTGAGCTGGTGGCTCAACCGCCGGTTTTACCCGACGCCCTACGACTGGCGGCGCATCGGCGAGTATGTGGCCGTGGCGCTTGCGGTCTTTGCGGCCTGCGAAGCAGTAACGGCCTTCGACGGCAATAAATTGATAACCTATGCGTTTAATATAGTGCTGTTTGCGGCTTATGCCGTCTACCTCGTCCGCCGCGAGCGGATCGATGTCGGGGCGATGCTGAGAGCGGCGCTGAAACGGAAATAGACAATGCCGAGACACCTGTATATCCGAACCGTGCTTGCCGGGGCGAGTGTGAACCCGGTGGGGAAATGATATGGCGATGAAACGGAAGGTGAAAGAGAAGGCCGTGGTGCTGGCGATGAGTTTCGTGCTCTTCATGGGAGGTGTATTTGCGCTTTCGATGGATCGCGGCAACGGCCGTACGATCGTCCTGGTATTCGTTGTGCTGGCGCTGCTGGCTATCGCCGCCCGGCAGACGATACGGAGTTTGAAGAAGAAAAAGGAGTAGAAGATATGCGTTTTGCAGACATAACGGGACAGGAGGATCTGAAACGGCATCTGGTGCAGAGTGTCGATGCAGGGCGGGTGAGCCATGCCCAACTCTTCACAGGGCAGGCGGGTGCGGGTGCCCTCGCCCTTGCCGTGGCCTATGTGCAATACCTTTGCTGCCACCATCGCCATGACGGCGATTCGTGCGGCGAGTGTCCCGACTGCAGGCAGATCGCTGCGTTGGCGCACCCCGATCTGCACCTGGTTTTCCCGGTCAACAAGCAGGGGAAGAAATCCGGCGAGGTGATGCGCAGCGATGAATTCCTGCCGCTGTTCCGCGCGGTTTTCTCCGAAAACGGCGGCTATTTCTCGGCGCAGGACTGGTACGAACGCCTCGACCTGGGCAAGACGCTCAAAGGCATGATCGCAGCCCGTGAGGCCGACGAAATCATCCGCAAACTCTCGTTCAAGAGTTTTGAGGCCGACTATAAGACGATGCTGATCTGGCTCCCGGAAGCGATGAACGAGGAGGCGGCTAACAAGATCCTCAAGATCTTGGAGGAGCCTTGGGAAAAGACGCTTTTCCTGCTGGTTTCCGAGCAGCCCGACCGCCTGTTGCCGACGATCATTTCGCGTACACAGGAGGTCGCCGTGCCGCGCATCGCACCCGACGTCCTGGAACGTGTGGCCCGCGAGCGGGGGATCGCCGATCCGGTGAAAGCCCGTAACATGGCCCGTCTTGCAGGGGGCGACCTGCTGGAACTGAAACACCTCGTGGCCGGCGAGAGCGATGCCTTGCGGAAAGAGAATTTCGACCTCTTCTGCGGGCTTATGCGGCTAAGCTACAACGACAAGCATCTGGAACTCGTCGCCTGGGCCGAAGATGCCGCACAGCTTTCGCGCGAACAGCAGCGTGCTTTCCTGCGGGATGCCGCGCGCCTCTTGCGCGAGAGTTACATGCTCCATGCGGGCATCAATGAAGTCTGCTACCTCTGGGGCGAGGAGCTGGCTTTCTGTACCAAATTCGCCCCTTTTATCGGATCGCAGAACATAGAACCGCTCATCGGCGAGATCGAAAGCGCTTTGGCGCAGATTTCGCAGAATGGCAATCCGACGATCGTATTCACCCATTTTGCCCTTGCGGTGAGCAAAATGATAAAACGACTCTGACTTATGGCACGTGTAGTACTTCTTACCGGCGGCAATACCGGCGACGTGAAACGGACGCTCCAGGCTGCGCAACAACTCATCAACGCCCGCGTGGGCGCCGTGCTGCGTTGTTCGCACCGTTACGAGAGCAAGCCGTGGGGCTTCGATGCCGAACAGCATTTCTCGAACCAGGCGCTAGAGGTATCCACCGACCTGCAACCGCTCGAGGTGCTTGAGGCCGTGCAGGCCATCGAGCAGGAACTGGGCCGCAACCGCGCGGCCGAAGCGGTCGAGAAAGCCCGTACGGGCGTGGCCTACACCTCGCGGTCGATCGATATCGACATCCTCTTCTACGACGACGAGGTGATCGCAAGCGAGCGGCTCACCATTCCCCACCCGCTTCTCTCCGAGCGGGAATTCGCCCTGGCTCCGCTGTGCGAAATCATGCGCCAGCGCCGCCACCCGGTCACGGGGCAGACTATGGAGGAGATGTACGAGGCCCTGCGCCCGAACGAAAATTAAAAAAGAGAGAACATTGAAAAGGGGACGATTAATAGCGTTGTTCACGGCCGTCGTGCTGTTCGCGGGATGTTTCAAGGAGGTTTCGTACAGGACGGACTATGTGCTCAAGCCGCTTGTGCAGGAGAATTCGGGCGATGTCGCCCAATTGCTTCCCGAGGGGAAGGCGCAGGCTTTTGCCCATGCTGCCGACACGGTCTTTTGGGAGGTCGCTTCTTACGAAGACGCCCTGGCCGGGATCATTACGCGGCGGGACAACCCGTCCGAAAAGCAGACCGTGCCGCTTGTGACGGCCGAACCTTATGATCAGGAAGGAATTGCCGGATGGCTGTCGATGCGGATCGACAAACCGTCGGTGATGGTCGTTGCGGTCGATACCGAGCACAGGATTTACGGCTATACCCAACAGGAGATCGCCGAGAATTTCCCCAAGCTCTACGTTTCCGTCGTCTTCAAGCCGTGGAAGGAGGGGACGGAATACAAGGACGGCAATTGGATTTTCCGCAACCAGTTCTATGTGCCTCCGACCTATCTCGATTGTTACATCGCACCTTCGGTGCAGGCCGAGGAGGGCGGCGAAACGACCGAGCCTTCGAAACTCAAGGCCTATGCCTATGCCGTCGATACGACGGCGTGGAGGATCGCCTCGTACATCGACGCCGCGGCCGGAGTCATCACCTCGAAGAACGACCCGTCGCAAACCCGTTCCAACCCCAATTTCACTGCCTCGAAAGAGGAGTCGGGCGCTTACGGCATGGAAGTGAGCAGTCCGACGCTGATGGTGGTCGTGGTCGACCAGACCAACGAGGTTTACGCCTATTCGAAACAGGAGGTCGACCTCGACGGCGAGCCCGTGACCTTCCCGATCGTCTTCCGCACATGGCGCCCGGAATACCTCTATGTCGAGGAGGGCTGGCGCGTGGTCAATGAAAAGAACGCCGACCCGGAACAGGAGGGTTCGGATACAACTAAATGATAACGATGGATATCCGCAAAAGACATATCGTCCGCACGCTGCGTGCCGCCGTGCTGCTGCTTTTCGTTTCGGCTTTCCTGAGCCGTTGCGCGAGCATGATGACCCCCACGGGTGGGCCGCGCGATTCGCTGCCCCCGGTCATCGTGAACATGACGCCCGACAACTTTTCGACCAACCGGCCGCTCGTGAACCATGAGAAGATTTACATCGAGTTCGACGAGTTCGTGCAGCTCAAGGATCAGCAAAAGGAGTTCTTCACCTCGCCGCAGATGAAGAAGAAACCGCTCGTTTCGCTGCGTGGCCGTGGCGTCGTCATCCAGTTGCGCGATACGCTCGAGGCGAATACGACCTATTCGCTCAACTTCGGCAGCGCCATCCGTGATAACAATGAGGGCAACCCGCTCTACTCGATGCGTTATGTCTTCTCGACGGGGCCCGAGATCGACTCGATGGTCATGTCGGGTTATACGGCCGACAGCTATAAGGCCGACTCCGTGTCGAAGAGCTTCATCTGGTTCTTCCCCGCCGATTCGGTGGAAAACGTCGCCGAATACGACTCGACGATCTTCAAGTACAAGCCGGCTGCCATCGCCCGCGCCGAGAACAACGGTATCTTCATCGCCCAGAACCTCAAGCCGATCGCTTACCGCGTCTATGCCGTCCAGGACAAGAACGACAACCAGATTTATGAACCCGGTTCCGACCAGGTAGGCTTCCTCGAAGGTACCTACAACCCCCGCGAGCAACCCGATTTCGCCATGTGGTACGATTCGATCCGCCAATATGTCGTGGCCGAACCGCAGCTCTACCTGCGCATGTTTACCGACAAGGCGTTCCGGCGCCAGGTGCTTTCGCAGTCCGAACGGCCCCTGCAACACAAGGCGATGCTCTATTTCGCGGCCGCACACCCGCAGATCGAGCGTATCCGTTTCGACAGCATCCCCGAAGACCGGGTCATTTTCGACCCGCAGACCGTCGGGCGCGACACCATCGCCCTGTGGTTCAACATGCCTTCGTCGGCACTCCCCGATACGATCAAGGGCGAGATCACCTATTTCAAGCACGATACGGTCAATGTCCTGCAATCGGTCACCGAGCCCTTGAAGCTGGCCTGGAGGTTCATCGAAACCAAAGAGCAGGAGAAGGAGCGCGAGAAGCTCGAACGCGACCGCCGCAAGGCCGAGGCCGCGGGCGAGGAGTGGGTCGAGCCGAAGAAAGAGAACCCCTTTGCCTACAAACTCCCGCTGTCGGGCGAGGTGAACCCCGAGAACCATCTGACGATGGATTTCGACTATCCGCTTACGAAGCTCGATTCGGCCGCCATGCTCCTCACGCTTACGCATCCCGACAACAGCATCGAGGATATTCCCGTGCGTTTGGTGCGCGATACGGCGCAACTGCGCCGCTATTACATTCGTGCGCCCTGGAAAACCGGCGGGCAATATACCCTCACCATCCCCGAAGGGGCCATTACCGATGTGGCGGGATTTTCCAACGACTCGATCATCGGCAAGTATACGGTGCTCGACCCCGAGAAGTTCGCCACGGTGAAGATCCATGTCACGGGCAAGGACGACAGTTCGAAGTACATACTCCAGCTGCTCGACGGCAACAACGCCCTTAAACAGGAGAAGCGCGACGTTACCACGGGCGACTGGCAGTTCAATTTCGTCCCGGCCGGTGAAATTAAGTTCCGTGTCATCGAGGACAAGAACGGCAACGGCAAGTGGGACACGGGCAATGTGGTCGAACGCCGCCAGCCCGAACGCGCCGAAATCTATGCCAACGACGAAGGCGAAGACACCTTTGCCACGAAAGCCAACTGGGAGGTCGAGTTCTCGATCGACATGAACACCCTGTTCGCTCCCGTGACGATGGAGTCGCTTTCGCGCACGCTTGAGGAACGTGAGGCCCAGCGCCTGCGCCGCGAGGCCGAGAAACGCGCCAAGGAACCCAAGAAGAAGGGTCACAGCCACGATAACAACCAGAATAATAACCGCATGAACAACAGCATGAACTCCACGGGCGGCATGTTCAATAATTTCCGATAGCGCGATGATGAAGAGACGATTCAAAAACCTGTTGTTGTTCGCGGCTGCCGTATGCTGCTGGCATGGTGCTTCGGCGCAACATACGCTCGGTTTTACGGCCGGTTACGGCATGGCCAGCGCCCGCTTCGACCCCAAACAGGAGATGAAGGGGATGTGGGGTATCTATACCGCCGGCCTTACTTGGCGCTACTATGGTACGCAACGCTTCGTGGGCGGTTTCGGTATCGACCTCGAATTCCTGCAGCAGGGCTTCTCCTTTGCGACCAATGCCTCGCTGGTCGAGGAGCCGAAGGATTTCCGTTACTATACGCGCCATATCAATTCGGTCATGTTGCCTATCGTCTGGCAGCCCCATATCTATATGCTGCGCCACCGTGTGCGCGTTTACCTCGAAGCTGCGGCCACCTTTTCCTACCAGCTTTCGTCGGATTACGAGGATGAGAGTGCCAAGGCATCGGGAATGGCCGACTGGAAGGGGGATTACAACTACAAGACGGCCCGCGACAGCCGCTGGGGCTACGGGCTTGCGGGCGGCGGCGGTATCGCCTTTCTGATACGCCGCTTCGAGATCAATGTCCGCGCCCGTTATTACTTCGGGCTTTCGGACGTCGTCCGCAACCGCAACAAGTATGCGGACAACGGCATCGACGGTTCCGAAAACCCGTTCTGGACGACGCCCATGCGCTCGCCGCTGGACAACCTCACTATTTCGGTGGGGTTGAGCTACCGCTTCAACAAGGAGGGCTTCTCGACCTGGAAACCGCGTCCCAAACGCGAAAAGAACCGCGAAGTCTTCAAATACGGATTATAAATATTCAAGCCATGGAAACCACACGACAGCAAAAAATCGCCAAACAGATACAGAAGGACGTGGCCGAGATCTTCCAGAAGGAGGGGGCCGGCATCGTCCGCGGGGCGCTCGTCACGGTCACGGCCGTGCGTATCTCGCCCGATTTCGGCTATGCCAAGGTCTACGTCAGCATCTTCCCCTTCGACCGGAGTGCCGCGACGATGAAGGAGATCGAGCATCAGAACTGGTTTATCCGCAGAGCCCTCGGGCAGCGGATCCGCAACCAGGTCAAGAATGTGCCCGAGTTGCAGTTCTTCCTCGACGATTCGCTCGAATACATCGAGCATATCGAAGAAGCGCTCAAGCACGACAAGCCCGAATAGCTCCCGCTTCCCGACGTCATGTTGCCGCAGTTTTTCGCCCGCCGCTACCTTTTCTCGCCCAAATCCCGTTCGGTCGTCAACCTGATCTCGGGACTGAGCGTGGTAGCCGTCGCGATGCCTGTCGCTGCGATGATCATCCTGCTTTCGGTCTTCAACGGTTTCGAAAGCCTCGTGAAGTCGATGTATTCGGCCTTCGACGCCGACCTGACCGTCTCGGCGCGGCTGGGGCAGACTTTTCCTGCCGACGCGATAGACACGGCCGCCGTGGCACGGATTCCCGGGGTCGAAGCGTTTTCGTTCGTCCTCGAACAGAGCGCCCTGCTGGAACATGCCGGACGCCAGGCTACGGCGACGGTGCGAGGCGTCGACGATGCGTATGCCGCGGTGTTTCCGCTCGACAGCGTCGTTTCCGCGGGCGAATACCGGGTGCGCCTGGGGGATATCGAACGCCTCGTCATGGGGCAGTCGATGACTTATATGCTGGGCATCCGCTCGCTTGCCGATGCCGATGTCAATGTCTACGCCGTGCGCCGGGGTTCGTTCTCCTCGCTGCTGCCTTTCGACAACTATACGCGGCGGACGGTGCCCCTCGGCGGGGTTTATTCGCTCGACCTGGAGACGGAGCGGACGTATGTCCTGGCGTCGCTGCGGCTGGCACAGGAACTTTTCAGCCATCCCGGCCGTGTTTCGGGGCTTGTCGTCCGCCTGCGCGAGGGCGCCGATGCGGAGCAGGTGCGCCGGGCTCTGGCGCGGCTGTCGGGTGACGATTACCGCGTCCGCACGCGCCACGAACTGCGGGCCTCCTTCTACCGGATCATGACCTATGAGAAATGGGGTATTTTCTTCATTTCGCTGCTGGTACTGGTCATCGCGTCGTTCTCGGTCGTCGGGGCGTTGGCGATGCTGATCGTCGACAAGCGGCGCGACATCGTGACCCTGCGTGCGCTGGGAGCCGACACGTCGCTCGTGCGGGCTATTTTCCGCAGCGAAGGGTTGCTCATCTGCGGCCTCGGCGCTGCGTGCGGGGCGTTGCTGGGCGTCGGGCTGAGTCTTTTGCAGCAGCACTTCGGCCTGATCGAAATCCCGGCCGAAACGCTTCTTGCCAAGAGCTATCCCGTCGAATTCCGCCCGGGCGACCTGCTGGCCGTGCTGGTGGCCTTCGGCCTTGTCGCCTATGTTATTTCGAACATTACCGTGCGCAGCATGGTGAAACATAATGCCTGATTATGAAACGCATTTTCCGTATATCGCTCTGCGCGTTCCTGCTGCTTGCAGGCGCCGCCTGTACCCGCCACAAGATTATCCCCGATGAGAAACTGGCGCAGATCTTCCACGACGCCTTCCTCACGAACGCCTATATCGGCGACGTGCGGGTCAATATCGACTCGCTGAACATCTACGAACCGATCTTCGCCCGCTATGGCTATACGACCCGCGATGTCTACTATACGATCGGGAACTTTTCGAAGCGCAAGAGCGCCCGTCTGGGCGACGTCGTCGAGATGGCGATCGATAAACTCGAAGCCGAGGGTAAATTTTACGACCGTGAGGTTGCCGTGCTCGATACGATCGACAACGTGGCCCGCCGTACTTTCACGCGTACGGTCTATGCCGATTCGCTGATCCGCGTGGGGGCACTGCGCGATACGGCGCGCCTGCGGATCGCCGTCGACGTGCAGCCCGGCGAGTACGAACTGCGGCTCAAATACCTCGTCGACTCGCTCGACCGGAACGAAAAGGGGTTGCGGGGCGTCGTCTGGCTCGAAAACAGGGACGGCGGGCGCAGTAGCGTCTATTCCACGACGCTGCGCCGTAACCGGACGGAGAATTTCACCCGCCGTTTCACGGTCGATACTACCCACCGGTGCCTTCACCTGGATTTCCTGGATTTCCGCGAGAAGCCCCTGCGTCCCTCGGTGACGGTGACCGGCCTCGAAATCGACTACATTCCCACGACGTCCGTTGCCGTCGACAGCCTTTACCGGCAACAACTCGACCTGCGAATCTTTGCCGATGAATTCCTCCGCGCAGCCATCCAGGCGGATAGCCTCTAACCTGCTCTGGACACCGCAGGGTCTGCTCCGCAATCCCCTGGTCGGGGTTGCGGCCGACGGCCGTATCCTCTCCGTCGTGACGTGTCCCGAGCCCGACCGGTGTCCCGGCACCGAGTTCTATGCCGGGGTGCTCGCTCCGGGACTGGTCAATGCCCACTGCCACCTCGAACTCTCCTATTTGCTGGGGGCGATCCCCGAACGGTGTGGTTTTGCGGGGTTTGCCGGTGCCATGTCGCAGGTGCGGGAGCGCTTCTCCGCCGAACAGCGAGCACAAGCCGTCGAAGCCGCCGATGCCGCCATGTGGCAGGCCGGGATCCAAGCCGTAGGCGATATTTCGAACGGGGATACCGCTTTCGCCGTAAAATCGCGCAGCCGTATTGCTTACCATACTTTCGTCGAGTTTTTCGGCCTGCGCGCCGCGTCGGCCGAGCACATGCTGCCTCTGCTCCGCCATCCGCAAACCTCGCTGACCCCCCATTCGCTCTATTCAGTGCAGGATGCCCCCCTGCGTGCGATCGCTGCCCGGGGCGATGCCCCGCTTTCGATCCATTTCATGGAATCTCCCGGCGAAGCGGCGCTCTTCGAACACCGCGGCCCGCTGTGGGAGTGGTACGCGAAGGCCGGTTTCTCCTGCGATTTCCTGCATTACGGCTCCCCGGCCGAACGTCTCGTGGCCTGCGTGCCGCACGACCGCCGCGTGACCCTGGTGCATGACTGCTGCATAACGCAGCGCGACATAGACATCGTTATGGGCCATTTTACGGCGCCCGTATGGTGGTGCCTGTGCCCCCGTTCAAACCGCTATATCTCCGGCCTCGAACCCCCTGTGGAGCTGTTACGCCGCAATCGCCTCAATATTTGCCTCGGAACCGACTCGCTGGCTTCGAACGACCGGCTTTCGGTTTTCGAAGAAATGCGTATGTTCCCCGGCATCCCGCTTCCCGAACTGCTCGCCTGGGCTGCCGGGGGCGGTGCACAGGCATTGGGTATGGAGGATGCACTCGGCGAAATAGCTCCCGGCCGTCGTTGCGGCCTCACGGTCATTTCAGGGTTGGATTACGGCACGCTGTGCCTGACCCCGGCGTCGCAGATCCGCCGCATCCTCTGACCGGGATACTTTCCCTCCCCGTATGCGTGGTTATCGTACGGATGCTTGCCGCCGGTAGATGAAAACAAAAAGGAGCTTCCCCTGTCGGGAAGCTCCTCGTATTTTGAGGCCGGATGCCTATTTACCCAGTGCGTTGCAGAGTTTCTGGTTGATCTTGCGGATACGTTCCGGTTCGACCTTCATCTCCTTGCGGTCGTAGGTCATCAGTCCGTTGACCTCCATTTCGACGTCGGTAGTCTGCGTGTATACGCCTGCCGAAAATCCGCGGCCGATCAGCTTGTAGAGCATTTCCGCATACTTTTCGTATTCGTCCGTCACCTCCTTGGGCGAGTTGAGGCGGATATAGCCCCAGTTGCGGTCGGGTTCCCAGAGGTGCCCCTTCATCACGAAGCCGATGCCGCCGTACTCACCCAGCACCGTTGCGCGGTTGGTATCGAGCAGCGTCAGGCGCGGGTTGGGGTAGTGGTGCGTGTCGAGGATGTCGCCCGTAAGGTAATGGTTGCCGCCGCTGGCGGGGTTGACCAGGCGCGAAGGATCGTAAGCCTTCGTCCACTCTACGATTTCCTGGGTCTTGAACTGTCCCCAGCACTCGTTGAAGGGAACCCATACGCCGATCGAGGGGGACGAGTAGAGGTAGTCGATGATCTCTTTCCACTCCTTGCGGAAGTTGGCCTCCGATTCTGCCGACCGGTGCTTCTCCTCGCCCGTGAAATAGTTGTGCATCTGCCACTGCGGGCCGCGGTCGCCGCTGGGCATGTCCTGCCATACGATCATGCCGAGTTTGTCGCAGTGGTAGTACCAGCGTGCGGGCTCGACCTTTACGTGTTTGCGTATCATGTTGTAACCCAGATCCTTGGTCTTGATGACGTCGAATGCCAGCGCCTCGTCCGAGGGGGCTGTATAGAGGCCGTCGGGCCACCAGCCCTGATCCAGCGGGCCGAACTGGAATACCGGCTCGTTGTTCAGCTCCAGGCGGACGATGTCGTCGGCATCGCGGCCGATCGAGAATTTACGCATGGCCGTGTAACTTTCCACTTCGTCTATTTTCTTGCCGTTGCGTACCAGGCTTACCTTCATGTCGTAGAGGAACGGTGACTCGGGGCTCCAGAGTTTGGGCTCGGCGACGGACAGTTCCACGGCGGCGCCGTTGAGCGAGCTGCCCTTGGCGACCTGCGTGTCGCCGTCGAAAAGCGCCACTTCGATGCGGTCTTCGGGCTGTGCGCCGCAAACAGGAACCTCGATGCGGAACGACTTGCGGTCGAGGTCGGGCGTTGTCTTCACCTGCTTGATATATTGCTGGGGCACTGCTTCGAGCCATACCGTCTGCCAGATGCCGCTCACGGGGGTGTACCAGATGCCCTCGGGGCGGTTCACCTGCTTGCCGCGCGGCTGGTAGCCGTCGTCGGTCGGATCCCATACGCGAACCCGGATGTCGTTGGCACCCTTTTTCAGGGCCGACGTGATGTCGAACTCGAACGGCGTATAGCCGCCCGTGTGGCTGCCTACGCTGACGCCGTTCACCCAGACGTCGGCTTTCCAGTCTACGGCGCCGAAGTGCAGCAGCACGCGCTTGCCGTTCCATTTCGCGGGTACCGTGAAGCTGTGGTTGTACCAGAGTTCGTTATCCTTACCCAGGCTTTTCCCTACGCCCGAGAGGCTCGACTCCACGGCGAACGGCACGAGGATCTGTCCCTGGAATTTGTCGGGGGTCTGTCCTATGGGCAGGATCGCATAGTCCCACAGGCCGTTGAGGTTTTGCCAGTCGCCGCGTACCATCTGAGGACGCGGGTATTCGGGCAATACGTTCTGCGGATCGAGCTTTTCGCCCCACTGGGTGCGGATACGGTCGCCCGCGGGTTGCCATTGCGCTACGCCGGCAAGGGTCGTCACCAGGGCGGCAGCGGTCAGGAGAATGTTTTTCTTCATACTTCGGGTTATTATTAGGTTAAAATTGTATTTCAAATCCGTACAAAATTAAGCCATCTTATCCGGAAAACAGTCCGCATATATGCACAAAAAGTATATTTATGCTTGGAAATGCGGTTTGAACTGCATTTTTACGGACTTTTCATGCGGGGCACATTTCTTCGTCCTCGGGGCCCCGGCTCCCCTATATCCCGAGGTGCTCTTCGAGCGTATGGCGCAGGTGGTCGCTGTCGAGGTGCGTATAGATTTCGGTGGTGAGGATGCTTTCGTGTCCGAGCATCTCCTGTACCTGCCGGATACTGGCGCCCCCTTCGAGCAGGTGCGTGGCGAACGAGTGCCGGAACGTATGCGGGCTGATGTGTTTGTCGATGCCGGCGCGTTGGGCGGCCTGTTTCAGGATCGTGAAGACCATCACGCGCGTAAGCTGCCCGCCCCGGTTGTTGAGGAATACGACCTCTTCGCCCGAACGTGCGCTGCGGCGCTCTTCGAGATAGCGCTGTATCTTGTCGCGTGCGACGGTGCTGATCGGCACCAGCCGCTGCTTGTCGCCCTTGCCGATGACGCGGATGTAGCCCTCCCCGAAAAAGAGGTCGGAAAGCCGTAGCGAGGTGAGCTCCGAGACGCGAAGCCCGCACGAATAGAGCACTTCGAGCATGGCGCTGTCGCGTATGCCCTTGGTCGTGCGCGTGTCCACGGTGGCGATGATGCGGTCGATCTCTGCGGTGGTGAGGACGTCGGGCAGGTGCCTCCCGAATTTCGGCGTGTCGACGAATTCGGCGGGCGACGCCTCGATCTGGTCGCTTATGAGCAGGAAATTGAAGAAGCTGCGGATGCCGCACAGGCAGCGGGCCTGCGAGGTCTTTTCGCGGCCGCGCTCGAAAAGCCAGCCCATGTAGCGTTCGATCATCGTCCGCTCGACCTTGCGGGGCGTCACGTCGTATTGGCGCAGGATGAAATGGGCGAATTGGCGCAGGTCGCGCATATACGATTCGACGGTATTCTCCGAGAGGCGTTTTTCGAGTTTGATATAAGTACGGTAACGTCGTCCCGTCTCTTCCCACTTTTTCGTGTTTTCTGCCATCCTTTTCCTGCCTTATTTCCGAGATTATCGTTAACTTTGTACGGGCGAAGATACGTAAATTTTACATAATATGAACTATATATCCTTGAATATTGCCTTTTCGGACGACCTGCAGGCCGAGATCCTGACCGCCGAGCTGGCCGACTATCCCTTCGAGAGTTTCGAGGCCGATGCGGGGACGCTCAAGGCCTATATCCCTCAGGAGCAGCTGGCTGACTGTAAGGGCGAGGTCGACGCCTTGCTGGCGCATTACGGCGTGCAGGGACGCTATATCGCCATCGAGACGCAGAACTGGAACGCCGTCTGGGAGAGCAATTTCCCGCCTGTGGACGTCGAAGGGCGCCTGTTGATCCGGGCGCCTTTCCATGAGCCTGCCCCCGCAGGGGTGATGGAGGTGGTCGTCATGCCCAAGATGTCGTTCGGCACGGGGCACCACGCGACCACCTGGCTCGTGTCGCGTGCCGTACTCGACCTGGGCGTCGCAGGCCGTCGCGGGCTCGATATGGGCAGCGGTACGGGTGTGCTGTCGATCGTCGCTGCCAAATGCGGTGCCGCCCATGTCGATGCGGTCGACATCGACGACTGGGCCGACGCCAACTGCCGCGAGAACATCGCTTCGAACGGCGTCGCCGACCGCATCGAACCGATGCTGGGCGACGTGCGCCGCATCGCCGGACGGCATTACGGCTTTATCCTGGCCAATATCAACCGCAATATCCTCACGGCCGACATGCCGGCCTATGCCGCAGCGCTGGAGCCGGGCGGCGACCTGGTGATGAGCGGTTTCCTGGAACAGGACGTCCCGGCGATAGTCGCCTGTGCCGGGGAACTGGGCCTGCGCCCGGTGGCGACCGCTGCCAGGGAGGGGTGGATGATGGTTCACGTGCGCAAAGGGTAGGTGAAGACGTACAAAGGGCGCGGGGTCGTTCTCCATACGCTCAAATACGGCGACTCGTCGATGGTCGTCTACCTGCTGACCGACACCGGGGGGCGCCGCAGCTACATGGTGCAGGGCGTCCGCAGCCACAACGGGCGGGGCTCGAAGCTGGCACTTTTCCAGCCGATGTTCCCGGTCGAGTTCGAAGGGCTCGAATCGTCGCGTCAGCAGATGCACCGTTTCAAGGAGGTGCAGGGCGGCTTTGTACTGCAAAGCCTGCCGTTCGACGTGCGCAAATCGACCATGGCGCTCTTCATGGCAGAGGTTTTGTACCGCCTCGTCAGGGAATACGACGAACCCAACCAGGCGCTTTTCGATTTTGTGTGGAACTGTGTCGGGGCGCTCGATTCGATGGACGAGGGGGTGGCCAATTTCCACCTCTGGTTCCTGGCCAACCTGAGCCGTTTCCTGGGTTTTTGCCCGGGCAACGACTACTCGGCCGGCGATTGGTTCGATATCCGAGAGGGACTTTATACCAAAACTCGGCCGCAGCACGTTAGTTTTATGACACAGGAATGTACGCGTATTCTGCGCGATATGATGGAGTGCGACGTGCGTTGCCTGGCCGAAATCGGCCTCAACCGCACGCAGCGCGTCGAGTTTCTCAATGCCGTGCTGGTCTATTTCGGCTATCACCTCGATGCCATCAGCGCGGTGCAGTCGGTGCGGATCCTGCGGGAAGTGTTCTAAGGGAATTGTAATTTTGGAGAGACCAAATAAAAGATAGGAGGGATAGTTATGAAAAGGATGTTTATTCTGGCGGTCGCCCTGCTTGCGGCCCTTGCGATTTCGGCGCAGGAACCCAATAAGTTCGGGCTGAAAAAACCCGATTCGCCCCGCTCGGGGAAGTATGAGCTTCCCGATTCGCTCCGTAACAAGTTCGAGCTTCCCGACTCGCTGGCGCATTTGTCGCCCTGGAAACCCGATTACCGTGCCGAGGGAAAGATGAAGGTCAAGCCTTCGGTTACGATGACTTCGGTGGTAGTGATCCAGAAGGAAAACCTGCCGTCACGTGTTACGGTGATCGACAACAATACGTTGCGTCTGGGACGCCATTTCACCATCTCGAACGGTCAGGCCTGGAACAACGGATCCTTCCCCGATGCGTTCCTCGATGCGCGGACGATCTCGATGCCCCTGCCGCGGTAGGGTGTTGCTGCCCGTTCCGGAGGAATGCCGATCCCGTCCGCACTTCGTTTAGGCGGGCGCAGTTTCCTGATGGTTCCGTGAACTGGAAGTCCCCCGGGACGGCAATACGAGGCGTATTGCAGGCACCTATCCGAACAGGAGCGTGAAGGTTACCCGGTTGTCCGTGTTGGCCGTCAGGCGCAGCGAACCCTTGTGCAGTTGCATGATGCGGCGCGAGACGCTCAGGCCGATGCCCGATCCGTCGGGCTTGGTCGTGAAGAAAGGCGTGAAGATATTTTCGGTTACTTCGGCGGGGATTGCCCCGCCGTTGTTGCTAATCTCGATAACCACGTTTTCCTGCGGGTCTATGCGCGACGTGACTTCGATGCAGGCGTCTCGCCGTGTCCCTACCGCTTCGCGGGCATTCTTGAGCAGGTTCACCACCACTTGTCCGACCAACATCTGGTCGGCATAGATCATCGTGTCTGCCGGTTCGACGTCGAGCCGGATGCGGATGCCTTCCGCAGCGATCAGCGTCATGGCGTGCTCCAGCAGTTCCCGCACCTCGAAGGGTGCCTTCTGTGGCACCGGGATCTTCGTGAATCGGCGGAAATTCTCGACGAAGGCCATCAGCCGCCGGCTCGTGGCCGAGATCGTATCCAGCCCACGGGCTACGTCGGCGTTCATCGTCCGGTCGATATGCAGCAGTGTGTCGCTCAGGGAGGTGATCGGTGCGAGCGAGTTCATGATCTCATGCGTCAGGATGCGCGTCAGCTTGCTCCACGATTCGATCTGCATCTCGCTCAGTTCGCTGTTGATGTCGCTTATGACCACCACGCGCAGCCGGCGTTTTTCGAGTACGATCTCCGAACACCCCAGCGAGAGGCTCATTTCGCCCGTTTCGGTCACGCACGACACATGGTGCTTTTCTCCCGGTCGGATCTTCGTCAGTACCCGGTATGCCTCGGGAGCGGGCAGTTCCAGTTGCTGGATGTGGGTTATGCGCGGCAACCCGAAGATGCGCAGCGCCTCGCCGTTGGCCTGGTAGACGCTTCCCGCGTCGTTGATGGTGATTAGCCCCGTGCGTGCATACTCCATGATCAGCTGGTAGTAGCGTTCCCGCTCTTCGGCGCGTACCTTGGCGCGCACCAGGATCTCCTTGATACGGTTCAGGGCGGCGTTGAGCATGCCGTTGTCCACTTTCGACGGGTCTTCATGGAAGCGGAACGTGAAGTCGTCGTTGTCGATGGCGTTGAACATGAAGGTTACACGGCGTATCGAATCGCTGTAAAGTCCTATGAGGCGGTATGCCGCGATCCCGATCACCGGGACGAGCAGGATCGCCAGCGGGTACCATGACCCTGTTACCACCCATCCGAGTGCTCCCGAAGCGGCGATGAGCAACGCCGTGTACCCGATTACGGGGCCGTAGGCTATTCCTTCGCGTTTCATAACCCGTAGCGTTTGATCTTGTTGTAGAGTGTCTGGCGCGTGATGCCCAGCTGCCGCGCCACCTCGGTAAGGTTGCCTGCGTAACGCGCCATCGCCTGACCGATCATGCCGCGCTCCATCTCTTCGAGCGTCGAGAATGCCAGGGCCTGCACTGCGGCCGGAGCCGGCCGCAGCAGCAGTGTCGCGGGGGTGATTCGCCTCCCGTCGCTCATGATGACGGCTTTTTCGACGGTATGCTGCAATTCGCGGATGTTACCCGCCCAAGGGTATTCGTCCATTTCGCGCACCGCTGCCTGGTCGAAACCCTCGATCGGTTTGTTGTACTTCGTGGCGTAGCGTTTGAGGAACATTTCCGCCAGCGGCAGGATGTCTTCGCGGCGCTGCCGCAGGGGCGGCAGGTCTATATGGATCGTGTTGATGCGGTAGAGCAGATCTTCGCGAAACTCCCCCCCCCGCGCTACCATTCCGAACAGGTCGCGGTTCGTGGCGCAGATGAGGCGGATGTCCACCGCTACGGGCGTGTTGCTGCCCACGCGGAAGATACGCCCGCCCTGGATGGCCGTCAGCAGCTTCGATTGCAGGTGGGGCGGCAGGTTGCCGATCTCGTCGAGGAAAAGCGTGCCGTGGTCGGCGACCTCGAATTTCCCGGCGCGGTCGGCCCGGGCGTCGGTGAAGGCTCCCCTGACATGGCCGAACAGTTCGCTCTCGAAGAGCGTTTCGGGTACGGCTCCCATATCCACCGAAACCATCAGTTCGCCGCTGCGCGCCGAGCGGTTGTGTATCTCGCGTGCCAGCATCTCCTTGCCGGTGCCGTTCTCCCCCGTGATCAGGATGTTGGCGTCCGTGGCCGCAACCTTCTCCACGATTTCGCGGATGCGCGCCATGGCGGGGCTTTCGCCCCAGAACATCGGCTGCTCCGAGGCCAGCTCGCGCTTGATCTCCTTGAGCTGCTTCACCTCGCGAGCCGACCGCGCCAGATTGTATGCGTTGCGCAGCGAAGCCACCAACCGGTCGTTGTCCCACGGTTTGACGACGAAGTCCACCGCACCGTCGCGCATTGCCCTCACGGCCAGGTCGATATCGGCGTATGCCGTGAAGAGCACGACTTTGATATCCGGCCTGCGGGCGTGGATCTCGCTCAGCCAGTAGATGCCTTCGTTGCCGGTGTTGATGCCCGCCGTGAAATTCATGTCGAGCAGGATCACGTCGATCTGTTCCTCGCGCAGGGTCGTCGCCAGCCGGTTGGGGGTGGGGAGGGTCAGCACCCGTGCGAAATATTTTTCCAGCAGCAGGCGCAACGCCGCCAGGATGCTGCGGTTGTCGTCTACGATCAGTAACGTTCCCTCTTTTGCCATGGTCATTCCGGATTGTTTTGCGGTAAAATTAGCGTTAAAATCGTGAAATCGTCCCTTCGTGTCCACAAAATTTACAAGGGTGTAAAATTTTTTTACACTTTGTCTGTTGTGCGTATGATGTATTAATTTGTAATACAGTTATTTAGTTTCTTTGGCACGGGGTTGGCTCCGAAATGTCCCGAACGAACAATACCCGCAAATCAAGGATGAAACGACTGTTATTACTCCTTATTCTGTCAATTTTTTGGACACTCGCTGCGGCGCAGATATCCCTGCCCGCCGCCTCTGTGCAGCCGGATGCTGCGCCCGTTGCTCCCGTGGGGGCTTCGGCCGCAGATATTGCGGCAACGGAAACTGTCATCGTCGCGGATCCCGCCGTGGATTCCCTGTCCGGCCCCGCCCCGAATGCGGCCGAGCCCGTCGTGCGTATGACCCTCGACGAGTGCATGGCCTATGCCGTCGAACACAGTCCCGTCGTGCGGCAGCAGGATTACACCAACCGCAACTATCGCCAGGACTATATCGAATCCGTGGCGGCGCTCGTACCCTCGGTCAGCGGATCGGTCAGCGCCACGACCAGTTTCGGCCGTTCGGTCGACCCCGAGACCAATACCTATACCGACGTTTCGAACCTTTCCAACAACTACGGCGTTTCGGGGCAAATGCCTGTTTTCGCAGGTTTTACGGGGATCAATACCATCCGTGCCGCGAAGGTGATGCGCCTGATGGGCGTTGAGGAGTTGCAGCGGGTCAAGGACGAGGTGGCGCTCAATACCATGCAGGCCTATTTCGACGTCGTCTATTACACCGAAAGCGTGCGCCTTGCCCGTGAACAGCTGGAAACCAGCACCGGCAACCTCGCCAAGAGCCGCAAGCTGCTCGAACTGGGGCTCAAGAGCGCTGCCGACGTGGCCGAGCAGGAGGCGCAGTGCGCTTCGGACGACTACCTGCTCACGCAGCAGGAAAACAACCTCGAACTGGCCAGGATCACGCTTGCCGAAACGATGAATTATCCGCCCGACCGTCCCCTGGGGATCGAGACGGCTCTCGCCATCGAGACCCCGGCCGGCACGGCGCCCTTCTCCGATGTGGTCGCCTATGCCCTCGACAACAATCCCAAAGCCCGCAGCGCCGGTTATAACGTGCGGCAGTCGAAGCTCCAGTATTCGGTCGCCCGGGGCGGCTTTTTCCCGTCGGTCTATGTCGGCGGCGGATACTCGACCAATTTCTTCATGAGCCTCGACGACCATTCGTTGTACGAGCCGTTTAAGAACCAGTTCCGTGATAACCGCGGTTACTATTTTTCCGCCCAGCTCAACATCCCCATCTTCGGGGGGCTTTCGCGCCGCACGAGGACGAACCGCGCCCGCAACAACTGGCGGATCGCCGAGCAGCAGCGCGATCAGACATTGCGTGCCCTGCAAAGCGAAATCGCCCAGAACTACCAGCAGATGCTCGGCTACGGCAAGGAGTTCGTGCAGGCCAGCAAAAAAAGCGCGGCCTCCGAGCTGGCCTACAACGCCGTCGCCGGCAAGTACGACCGGGGCATGGTTTCGGCACTCGACCTTCAGACCGCCGCCAACAACCTGTTGCAGGCCCGCTCCGAACGGTTGCGTGCCCGGCTGCAATACATTATCAAAACGCGTCTGGTCGAGTATTACAACGGTGCGCCCCTGATCCGCTAACGAAAAACAGAAAATAACATGGACATCCGTATCGAAAAGAAAAAGGGCATCCGCGCCCTGTTTACCAAAAAAGGCATCCCCTATCTGGCCGGGGCGCTGTTCCTGGTCTTCGTGTTGTGGCTCCTGTTGCGCGACAACTCCTCGACGCTGCGCGTCGATGCCCGTACGATTTCCGTCGGGCAGGTCGTGCGCGGTGAATTCAACGACTATATCCGCGTCACCGGGCAGGTGCAGCCCATCACCACCGTGCAGCTCAGTCCCCTCGAAGCGGGCATCGTCGAGCGGCTGGTCGTCGAGGAGGGTACCTCCGTCAAAAAGGGCGACGTGCTGGTCGTGCTGAGCAACACGTCGCTCACGCTCGAAATCCTGAACAGCGAGGCCGAGCTGGCCGAAAAGCAGAACATCCTGCGCAATACGCTGATCTCGATGGAGCAGGAGAAACTCTCGCTGCGGCAGGACAAGGCGCAGCTGGATCTCGACGTGTCGCGCAAGAAGCGGGCCTGGCAGCAGAACGAGGAGCTTTACAGGAACGCCCTGATCGCCCGCGAGGAGTGGTTGCAGTCGAAGGAGGACTACGAACTGGCCGAAAAGAAACGCGAGCTGAACATCGAGCGGCAGGTGCAGGATTCGCTCTACCGTTCGGTGCAGATCGAGCAGATGGAGGAGAACCTCGACAACATGAAGCGCAACATGCAGCTCATCCGCGAGCGCATCGGCAACCTCAACGTCAAGTCGCCGATCGACGGCGAAGTCGGTCTGCTGGACATCGTGCTCGGGCAGTCGGTCTCCACGGGGCAGAAGATCGGGCAGATCAACGACTTGTCGGACTACAAGGTCGAGGCACAGATCGACGAGAGCTACATCGACCGTGTGCGTGCCGGTCTCGAAGCCACCTTCGACCGTCAGGGCACCGACTACAAGGTGCGCCTGCGCAAAGTCTATCCCGAGGTGCGCAGCGGCCAGTTCCGAGCCGACTTCACCTTCCTGGGCGACCATCCCGAGAACATACGCAGCGGCCAGACCTACTACCTGCACCTCGAACTGGGGCAACCTACCGAGGCGGTCATCATCCCCCGCGGGTCGTTCTACCAGACTACGGGCGGCGCATGGATCTATGTCCTTGCACCCGAGGGCGACAAGGCTTACAAACGCCCCATCCGCATCGCCCGCCAGAACCCGCAGTATTACGAGGTGCTCGACGGGCTGGAGCCGGGCGAGCGGGTCATCGTTTCGGGCTATGAGAATTACGGCTCGAACGACGTGCTGATCCTCAATAAATAATTTTCCGCTGAAATTTCTCCGCACCCGTCAAAACCGAATAATATGTTCCGTCAACTCAATTTCCGCTCGTTTTTCAACTTCCTGGGGCGCAACAAGCTCTATGCGGCCATCAATATCTTCGGGTTGTCCGTCTCGCTGATGTTCGTGATCCTGATCGCCGACTACACCCTTCGGCAACTTACGTGCGACGACTACCACGCCAAGGCCGACCGCATTTATGTCATCGGCAACGAGGAGCGCATTACGAGCGGTTATTACCTGCAGAAATACCTGCGCGACCGTTATCCCGAGATCGAATCGACCTGCGCCGTCGCGGTGTCGGGACAGTCGACCGACGCCACGCAGCCCGTCGAAGTCGGTCTGCAGAAGTATTCGGCCACGATCCTTTTTGCCGATACGACCTTCTTCCGGATTTTCGATTATCAGCTTCTGGACGGCGACCGCGAACAGGTGCTCGCCTCGCGCGACAACGTGGTGCTTTCCGAGTCGTTCGCCCGCAAGGTTTTCGGCACGTTCAACCCGATGGGGCAGGTGATCCGCTTCCCCGACGAGGAGAAGTCGTACGTTGTGAGCGGCGTGGTGCGGGATATCGACCGCTCGGTGATTCCCAATATGGACATCATCATGCGGGCCGAGCGCCTCTGCGATATCAATTCGGCCAATGACGAGCATATGAGTAATTCCGGTGCCGTGACGACTTTCATCCTGGCGCGTCCCGGTGCCGACCTGACGGCCAAGATACCCGATATGCTTGATTATTTCAAAGAGATATACTGGATCTACAAGGGCAATGTCTATCAGCATGTGACCCTTACGCCTTTGCGCGATGTCTATTTTTTATCCCAGAATAATGATGGAGGGTTCAACTACGGCAGTTGGCCCTTCGTGATGATCCTTTTCGGTGTGGGCGCCGTCATCCTGCTCTTCGCCGTGATGAATTATATCAACCTGACGGTTGCCCAGACCGGGTTTCGCGCCAAGGAGATGGCCGCCCGCCGGCTGCTGGGCGCCTCGCGCGGCGAAATCATCCTCAAACTGATCCTCGAATCGACATTCCTGTGTGTTGTGGCGTTCGTCATCGCGCTTTTCCTGGCAGCCGCGGTGGAGCCCGGCGCTTCGCGGCTGCTGGGGTCGAAAATCGGCGTCTGGCAGGATATGACGCCTGCCGTCGTGGCTTGCTATGCCGCGTTTATCGTGGTGCTGGGCGTCGTTGCGGGCTTTATCCCGGCGATGATGGTGTCGCGCTACAAACCCGTGGACATCGTCCGGGGATCGTTCCGCCACCGCACCAAGATGTTTTACAGCAAGGTGCTTATCACGATCCAGAACGTCATTACCATTGTCCTGATCGCCACCTCGCTGACCATTGGCCTGCAGATCCGCCACCTGATTTCTGCGCCGATGGGATATAATACGGCCGACATACTCGATGTCTCGACCGAGATCTTTACCGGAAAACCTCAGATCGCACAGTTCCGCGAAGAGTTGCTGCGCGAACCCTGCGTCGAGGCCGTCGCCCTGGGTTGCGGCACGCCCCACGACCGGGGCAACAACAATACGATGCAGTATGGCCCCGACCGGATGATCGGGTTCCAGATATTCATCGGCGATTCGACCTATTTCCGGATACTGGGGCTGGAACGGCTGCGCGACAACCACCTCGCTACACGCGAGGACGGAAACAATGCCTTGTTCGTCAACCAGTATGCCTTGCAGGCGTTGGGTATCGCGGAAGACGCGACCAATTTCAAGGTCGGTGAAAATTACACCTACAACTACGATATCGCCGGTGTCTACCGCGATTTCCAACTCGGTTCGGCGCTCGACGAACTGCAACCCGTGCTGCTGAAATATTATGACTCGCCGGAGGAATTCCTGAAAAAGGCGTATCCCTGGAATATCCTGGTCAAAATCCGCGGGGACAAAACCGCGGCCTACAATACGGTCAAATCGGTATTCGAACGTATTTCCGACGGTGCGGTCTTTACCGGGGCGGAGTATATCGAGCAGGAAATCGAAGCCGACTATGCCCAGCAGCGGCGCATCCTGCACATCGTCGGCATCTTTACGCTCGTGGCGATCCTGATCTCGGCGCTCGGTCTGGTGGCCATGTCGACTTACTACATCCAGCAAAAGGAGCAGGAGGTCGCCGTCCGCAAGGTCTTCGGCTCGACGCGCGGTGAGGTGCTCAAGCGCCTGGTGGGCAACTTCATGCGGCTGGTCGGCGCAGCGTTCGTCATCGCCGTGCCCGTGGCGTGGTACCTGCTCGAACGCTGGCTGCAGGATTACAGCGTCCGGATTTCGCTCTCGCCCCTCATTTTCCTGGCCTCGGGGGCTTTTGCCGCCGCGGTGGCATTCGTTGCCGTCTTCTGGCAGAGCAGCCGTGCGGCCGATTCCAACCCGGTCGACTCGATTAAAAACTAAAAAAGATACCCGGTATGAAAAATTTTCTCTTCGCATTACGTTACCTGCGCAAATTGCGAGGCGGTACCGTTGCCCGCGTCATTTCGCTCTCGCTGGGATTGGCCGTGGGCCTGCTGATTTTCTCCTATGCCAATTATAACCTCACGTCCGACCGTTGTTTCCGCGACGGTGACCGCATCTACCAGTTGTGGGTACATTACAATGCACCGCAGATGACGGGGTATTCCTCGTCGCTCCAGGCGCCGATCGCCCCGGCGCTGGCCGAAGAGATTCCGCAGATCGAGGCCGCGACGCGCCTTTGGGGAACGACATCCGACGATGTGGTACGCGGGGACAATTCGTTTCCGATGCAATATATTCTGGCCGATACGATGTTTTTCGACGTGCTGGGCTTCGATGTGCTCCAGGGCGATCCGCACCGGGCGCTTGCGCAGGAGAACCAGGTGATGATTTCGGAATCGGCCGCCCGCACCATCTTCGGGAAGAAAGATCCCGTCGGGGAACTGTTGTTGCTGAAAGGCACCGATTCGCTGACCGTTTCGGGTGTCTTCCGCGATCCCGATCCCAACCAGCACCTCGGGAAATTCAACATGCTTCGTTCGTTCGAATATGCCCGCCGGACGATGAACACGTCGTGGCGGGGCGGCGACTCGTTCGCCAGCTATGTCAAATTGCGCGAGGGCGTGCAGATCGGCCAGGTCGAGGCGCAGGCGGAAACATTCATCGACCGCCACGAGCTGCGGGGCATGATGGAAGAGTGGGGCATGAAGTGGTATTTCTTTCCGATCACCGAATCGTCACGCGTCGATTCTTCTGTCGAGCTGATTTCGTGGGTGCTGATGGCGCTTGCGGCCCTCACGCTTTTCGTTGCGGCGATGAACTACGTACTCATATCTATTTCGACGCTGGTCAGCCGCTCGAAGACCATCGCCATGCTCAAGGTCGGCGGCGCCCGGCGTTCGGACATTTTCCGCATCTTCTGCTCCGAAACCGCCGTGCTGACCCTCGCTTCGGTCGTCGTGGCCGCTTTCCTGCTGTGGGCCCTGCAGGATCAGGTACGGGAGATTACTGGTACGCCGATGGCCGAGCTTTTCGCCCTGAAACGCATCTGGGTGCCGCTGATCGTCATCCTCGCCGCATTCGCCCTCGCGGCGCTCGTCCCGGCGCGGATTTTCACCTCGATTCCCGTGACATTGGCGTTTCGCGGTGCGACGGACAACCGCCGCCGCTGGAAGCAGGTTTTGCTCGTCGTCGAAATTATCAGTTGTACGTTCACCCTTACGCTCCTGCTGCTTGCCGTGCTGCAGTTCGACAAACTCCGCAACGGCGACTTCGGATTCGTGCACGACCGCATTGTCTATACCCGGCTCAAGACGCCGCTTCCGGGCATGGCCCCCATCTGCGACGCCGTGGCCGCCCTTCCCGAGGTCGAGGCAGCGGGCGCTTCCGAGGATGTGCCCATCTGGGGTTATTCGGGCCAGCCCTGCTACGATGAGAAGAGCAAGGAACTCCTGTTTTCGTGCCGTTATACACTCTGCAACGAAGCCTATATGCCCGCGATGGGCATGCAGATTGCCGCCGGCCGCAATTTCGTTCCGCAGAGCAACCCGTTCGAGGTCATTGTCAACGAAACCTACGTCCGCCTGCGCGGCTGGACGCCCCGGGAAGCCGTAGGGCGCCAAATCATCGATGAGGACAGCGCCGATGCGCGCCTTTATACCATCGTCGGCGTCGTGAAGGATTTCCGTACGGTTATCGCCACGGGACAGGTTGACCCGATCGTGATACATCCGCTGAATTATTATACTTCGTTTCCCCGGTATACGCCGGAGATCAAACTCAGGTGGTACCTGATGATCCGCCTGCGCGAAATGTCGCCCGAGGCGCTGGCCGCCGTGCAGCGCAAGATCGAGGAATACCCTTCGGACAACAACCACGTGCTTACGGTCTACGACGATCTGCTGGGCGATACCCTTTCCGAGATACGCAGTTTCCGCAACATCGTCTTCACGGTCAGCGGCATCACCCTGCTTATCGCCCTGATGGGGCTTGTGGGCTATCTGGGCGACGAGATGCGCCGCCGCAGCAAGGAGATCGCCCTGCGCAAGGTCAACGGGGCTTCGACGGCCGACGTGCTGCGCCTGCTCTCGCGCGACGTGCTGTGGATTGCGGTTCCTTCCGTCATTGTCGGAGCCGCCATAAGCCGCTGGGGTGCAGACCTGCTGGTCAGCAACTTCGTCGAACGCGTGGCGCTCCGCTGGTGGCTCTTCGCCCTGTGCGGGTCGGTGGTGCTGCTGATCGTCTGTGCCGTGCAGCTCGTCCGCACGTGGCGCATCGCCAATGCCAACCCGATCGATATGATTAAAACCGAATAGTGTGTTATGAAGATCGCATTTCGTAATTTTCTGACTACGCTGCGGCGCTACAAAATCTCGTCGCTGCTGAACGTCATAGGCCTGACGCTGGCATTTACCGCGTTCTACGTCATCATGACGCAGGTCTGGTGGGAGCTGGGTTACAACCGCTCGCTGTACGAAGCCGACCGTATTTATCTCGTGGAGAACGAGGACTGGTACGAGCCCGGGAAATGGTCGTCGTGGCTTAACCGGCCGGTGCCCGAGCGTGTCATCGCTTCGACGGCGGGGGTCGAAGTCGGGGGCTGCATGTGGGGCGGTTTCGGCTCCGGCACCTGTTGGACGAGCAACGAGCCTTCGTTCGGGTATAATAAGTTTTCTGCTTCCTGCGGTTCGGTATCGCTGCCTTTCCTCGATGTTTTCGCTTTCCGTTCGGTCGAGGGCGATGTGCATGACCTCGGAAAACCGAAGAGCGTCATCGTTTCCCGCGAGGTGGCCGAACGGATGCGGGTCGGCGTGGGCAGCCTCATATGGGTCGACACCGACGAACCCCAGCCCGACGGGGCGATGGAAGTCGTGGCGGTTTTCGAAGACTTTCCGGACAATTCGTTGCTGGGAGAGTGCGAGGTGGTGAAAAATCTGGGCGAAACGAACCTTTATACCACTTCGGAGTGGAGTTTCAATTATTTCGTCAAATTCAGGCCCGGTGCCGAACCCGACGAGTTTGCGCGCCAGTGGACGAACGTGAACCAGGAGATGCAGCGCGAGGCGGCCGAGAAACGTGTGGCGGCCGGGGACGCCGCAGATGACGACGACGAATCGGGTATCTACGGCGTGCGCCTTTCTCCGGTATCGGAACTCTATTTCGAGTCGGATTCACAGGCGCCCTGCCGGCAGGGGTCTGTCGTCACGACCTATACCCTGCTGGGTATTGCCGTGTTGGTTATCGTGCTGGCTTTCATCAACTTCGTCAACTTCTTCTTCGCACTGGTGCCGGTGCGCATCCGTACCGTTAATACGTTCAAGGTCTTCGGCGCTCCCGCCTCGTCGCTGCGCTTCAATTTCGTGTTCGAGGCGTTCGGGCTCGTCCTGATCGCTTTGTTGGCGGCCTGGTACGTTTCCTTTGCCTTGCAGGGCACCGAATTCGCCAGCTACATTTCCGCATCGCTGGCGCTGTCGCAGAATTTGGAAGTCGTGGGGCTGGTAGCCGTTGTAGCTTTCGTCATGGCGCTCGCAGCCAGCCTCTACCCGGCGTGGTATATCACGTCGTTCGCCCCGGCGCTGGTCGTCAAGGGATCCTTCGGCGGAACCCGCAGCGGCCGCCGGCTGCGTACGCTGCTGCTGGGCGTGCAGTTCTTCATCTCCATCGGGCTGATCATCGCGACCAGTTTCATTCGCCTGCAACACGACTACATGATGCACTATGACATGGGTTTCGACAAGGAAAACCTCCTCGCCGTGCGGCTTTCCGAACGTGGGGCGTCAAGTTATGACGCCCTTCGGCAGAAACTTCTATCCGACCCTCAGGTAAAGGATGTTACGGGAGCTACGAGCCGTTTGGTGTCGGTCGGGCGTATGGGCTGGGGCCGGGAGTTCAAGGGCCGTCAGGTCGCTTTCCAGAGTTATGTCGTACAACCTGATTTCTTGCGCGTTATGGGTATCCCGATTACCGACGGACGCGATTTCCTGGAGAGCGACTTCGACAAGGAACTCGGAACGATGATTTTCAACGAAGCGGCGCGGCGGGAATTTGAAATGCAGGTCGGCGACCGTATCAACGGTTTCGTGTCGCCCGACGAGCAAATTGTAGGTTTCTGTGCCGATTTCAACTTCAAGCCCCTGCAATACGGTGTATCGCCCTTCTGTTTCTATCTTCTTCCGAAGAAAATCCAGCAGGAAAATTACTGGCACCTGCCTCATGTGGTCTATGTGCGGATGACGCCCGGAGCCGATATTGCGGCTGTTACCGCCCATATCCGCCGCTGTATCGCGGAGGTCGATCCCCGCACGGAGCCGGGCGATATCGTCGTCCGTGTTTTCGACGAGGAGCTGGGCCTCGAGTACGACAACGAACGCAAACTGACGGCCATAGTCGGGCTGTTCGCGCTGTTGGCCGTCGTGATCGCCCTGATGGGCGTCTTCGGGCTGGTGCTGTTCGAGACGCAGCACCGCCGCCGCGAAATCGCCGTGCGTCGGGTAATGGGGGCTTCGCGGGGCGAAATCCTCGCCATGTTCAACCGCCGCTACGTCATGCTGGTCGCCGTGTGTTTCGTGCTGGCCGTCCCGGTAAGCATCTGGGCCGTCAGGCACTGGCTCGCAGGCTTCGCCTATTCCGTGCCGCTGTACTGGTGGGTCTTTGCCCTGGCACTGGCGGGGGTGCTGGCCGTCACGGCACTCACCGTCACCGTCCGCTCGTGGCGTGCCGTTAACGAAAACCCGGCCGAATCCGTGAAATCCGAATAAATCAAATCAATATCAACAATAAAAACCTGTTTGTTATGTCAATGCTGAAAGTTGAGAACCTCAAGAAGGTTTTCCGTACCGAAGAGATCGAGACCATCGCACTGAACGGCGTGACGTTCGAAGTGAAGGAGGGTGAATTCGTCGCCGTCATGGGCCCCTCGGGCTGCGGCAAGTCCACGCTGCTCAATATCCTGGGGCTTCTGGACAATCCCACCTCGGGCAGCTATACGCTGCTCGACCACGAGGTCGCCGGGTTCAAGGAGAAAGACCGCACGAAATTCCGCAAGGGGAATATCGGGTTTGTCTTCCAGTCGTTCAACCTGATCGACGAACTGAATGTCTTCGAGAACGTCGAGTTGCCGTTGATCTACATGCGCGTCAAGGCGTCCGAGCGCAAGCGTCGTGTCAACGAGATCCTGAGCCGCATGAATATTTCGCACCGCGCCGAACACTTCCCCCAGCAACTCTCGGGCGGACAGCAGCAACGTGTGGCCATCGCCCGTGCCGTGGTGTCGAACCCCAAGCTGATCCTGGCCGACGAGCCCACGGGTAACCTCGACTCGAAGAACGGCCGCGAGGTGATGGAACTGCTTTCGGAGCTGAACCGCGAGGGTACGACCGTCATCATGGTGACCCACTCGCAGCACGATTCGACTTACGCGCACCGGGTGCTGCACCTGTTCGACGGCGAGCTGGTCAAGGATCTCGCCAACAAACTGTGATTCCTGTACCTGACCGATAAAAAGTTCATTCCATAAGCGGGGAGGCCGGAGTATTCCGGCCTTTTTTGTGCCATCCCTGTCCGTGTCCTGTGCGGTGCCTGTTCTGTTTTCCGGGAGCGGACGGCCGGCGGTGGCCATCCCCGGATGCCGCCCGGAGCCGTTCCGGGTCATTTTAGGTATTTTCGCGTATTGACCTTTTGCGCCGGAATCACGACTTTTGTGAACCCAAACGACCTTGTTTATGAGAATGATTTTGCCCGTATTGCTGTTGCTCGGCTTGATTGTACCCGCCCGCGCGCAGCAGCCCGACACGACCACTGTGACATCTTCGGTTGAGGAGCTTTCGGCGGAAATCGCGGCCCTCAAAGCCAAAACGTCCACCTGGGACAAAGTGCTGGCCGCCCTGCCGGAAATTTCGGGATATGTCCAGACCGGTTACGAATGGAGCGACCGTTCGTCGACCTTTTTTATCAAACGCGTACGTCTGAACCTGGCGGGCGTCATCGCTCCGAAACTGGATTACCGTGTCCAGATCGAATTCGCTTCGCCGAAAATCGTCGACGCCTACTTGTGTTACAAACCGTTCGATGAACTCAACGTCCAGCTGGGCGAATACAAGCTGCCTTTTTCGATCGAGAATACCGACTATGTGCCGCTCAGATATGAGTTCATCGAATACCCCCTTTCGTTGTGCAAACTGATGGGGTTCAGCGACCTCTGCGGACTTTCGGCCACAGGCCGCGACCTGGGCGCGCAGCTGTTCGGAGGATTTTTCAAGCGCGACGGATACAGTATCCTGAACTACAACTTCGGCGTTTTCAACGGCGAGGGGCTGAACGTCAAGGACAAGAACAAAAGCAAGGACATCGTGGCGCGCCTTACGGTCAAGCCCGTCGCCGGATTGCAGTTCGCGGGATCGTACTACCGGGGCGAGTACGGCGAGGATTACCTGAAGCGCATCCGTTACGGTGCCGGTGCCTGCTACGATTACGGGCGCCTCGTCCTGCGCGGCGAATACATCTGTGGCACGACGGGCGGCCTCGACAGCGAGGGGTGGTATGCCGTAGCGGGCTGGCGCGTGACCCGGACATTGTTGCCGGCGGTGCGGTACGATACCTTTCTCGAAGACTGCTCCCGCGGTTCGAGCCGCCAGACCAATTATACGGCCGGGCTTACGTGGCAACCTGTGAAATACCTGCGCTGCCAGCTGGATTACACCTACGAAGATTTCGCCGCGCGGGATGTCGCCGGTCGCAATGTGGTGGCACTGATGCTTTCCGGCATATTTTAACCTGAAAAAATGATAAAATAAAAATGAAAAAGTGGATGGAACAATTCCGGGTCGAGGACTGGGTGGTGGTCTGGGTGAGCATTCCCTTGCTGGCGCTGGCCGCGCTCGCACCTTCCGCGCTGCCCAAAGTCCCCGCGACGCTGCTGGGCGGCGCTGCGTGGAGCAATATCGCCTATCTCTTCGCCATCGTGCTGGTGGTGCTCTATGCCGGGTGCCTGATGCTCCGGCGTCCGCTCAAGGGGCTCCTGCCGTCGCTCGTGGCCGTCTTCGCCGTCTCGTTGCTGGCGCAGATCGTCGCCAAGATCCCCTCCGTGTCGTATTACGGCTTCGAGTCGGTATTCTTCTCGGTGCTCTTCGGGTTGCTGATCCGCAACGTGTGGCGTGTACCCGCGTGGCTCAAACCCGCGATCCAGGGTGAATTCTACATCAAGATCGGCGTCGTGTGCCTCGGTGCCACGATCCTCTTCAGCGACGTGATGAAATCGGGCGTCTTCGGCCTCGTGCAGGCGTGCCTGGTGGTCGCCGTCGTGTGGTTCTTCGCCTTCCGGATTTCGCGCCGCATGAAGGTCGACGAACGCTCGGCGATGATCCTTTCGAGCGGCGTGTCGATCTGCGGCGTGTCGGCCTGTATCACGGCGGCCCGCGTGGCGGGCGGCGACGACCGGAAACTTTCGTACATCGTTTCGTTGGTACTGATCGTCGTCGTGCCGATGATCTATCTGATGCCGTGGCTGGCGCATGTGATCCTGCCGCATATTTTCGACGATCCGCATGTCGTGCAGGAGGTTGCCGGGGCGTGGATCGGCGGTACGATCGACACTACGTCGGGTGTCGCCGCGTCGAGCATGATCGTGGGCGAGGTGGCCAACCAGCATGCCGTCATCATCAAGGCTGCGCAGAACGTACTGATCGGTGTGGTGGCGTTCTTCATCGCGCTTTACCTCTCGACGCGCCGCGGCGATAAGACCGGGCAGGCCCCGTCACTGGGGATCGTGTGGGAAAAATTCCCGAAATTCATCATCGGCTTTGTTGCCGCATCGCTGGTGTTCAGCCTTTTGCAGGGCAACGGCCTCTTCACGGCCGATGCCAAGGGTAAACTTGCCGAGCCGGGTGTCGCCAAAATGTTCTCGACGGTATTTTTCTCGCTGGCCTTCGTCTGCGTGGGGCTCGATACGCGCCTCAAGGATATCGTTTCCCGGGAGAACCGCAATCTGCTGTGGGCGTTCCTCGCCGCCCAGGCTTTCAATATCGTCGTTACGTTCCTCATCGCGCTCGTGCTGTTCGGCGTGCTGAAACCAATGCTGGGATAATCCTCGGCGGGAGGCCTCTCCATTGCCCCCGAAACCGAAAGGTTCGGGGGCTTTTCATATTTCCGGCCGGGCTGTAATGCTCGTCCGCTGCCCGCCGCCCGCCAATCCTGCCCGTTCATCCGTCCATTCGCCCGTCCGCCCTTTCCGTGCGTTTGCCGCCCTGTCCTGCCGGCTCCGCTTGTCTGCGGCCTGCTCTGTCTTGCAGTCTGCCCGTCTGTCTGATCCCGTCTGCCTGTGCCTTATGCTGCAAGGGTATTTCTTGTCCGGAATACCCTGCACGCAATGCCGTTATGGCCGAATAACATATTTTTCGGCCTTTTTAAGTTGTCCGATGGTTAGTTTTGCTGGCGTGATTCCGCCGGGACATGCATCCGTGTACTTCGGGCGGCGGAAAAAATTCCAAATCTAACCATAAACAACTAAAATGTATGGCGACAGTAAAAGTCAAGCTCAGGGAATCGTCGGTCGGCGGGAAAGCGGGAGTAATATATTACCAGCTTTGCCATCGGCGCAAATCGCAGCAGATAACTACCTCCATGCGTCTCCAGCCCCGGCAGTGGGATGCAAGGCGCGGGTGTGTCATCACGCCCCTATCGGGGGAAGCCCATGCGTTGCTGTCCGTGCAGCAGCGGATCGACCATGATCTGTGTCTGTTGCATACGATCATCCGGGATCTCGAATTCCGGCAGGAGGGCTACTCGCTCAGGGATGTTGTCGACCGGTTCCGCAACTCCCGGCGGAGCACTGTGCTCGCCTATGTCGAAACGCAGGCCGCAAGGCTCGAGGCGAACGGGAAGTTGGGGACGGCGCGCAACTACCGGCGGACACTCGGGAGTTTCTCCGATTTCCTGGGCGGACGGGATATTCCCTTTTCGCTCGTCGATGAACGGCTTGTGGGGCAGTATGACGACTGGCTCCGGCGCCGGGGCATTGTCCGCAATACCGTCTCGTTTTATATGCGGATATTGCGCGCGGTCTATAATAAAGCCGTGAAGGAGGATATCGTACCACAGGCCGATCCTTTCCGGTATGTGTATACCGGTGTCGACCATACCTGCAAACGTGCCGTCGGCGAGGATGTCGTCGTGCGGCTCCGGCGGCTGGATCTGACGCACTCCCCGTCCCTGGCCTTGGCCCGGGATATTTTTATTTTCAGTTATTGTACGCGCGGGATGGCGTTCGTGGACATTGCCTTCCTGAGGAATCAGGATATCGTCGGGGATACGATCCGTTATGTCCGCCGCAAGACCGGGCAGCGCCTCGTTATCCGTATCGAGCCCTGCATCGCGAAGCTTATCGGGCGTTATGCCGGTGCAGGGCGCATATCCGGCTATGTTTTTCCGCTGCTCAGTTCGGACGATCCGGTCAGGGCGTTTTCCCAATACCGTACGGCCCTTGACTATTATAATCGTCGGTTGAAAAAGCTGTCCGGTTTGCTGGGGCTCGAAGTCCCGCTCTCCTCCTATACCTCGCGGCATACGTGGGCGACTGCTGCCCGGAACCATAACATTCCGTTGTCGGTCATCAGTGCGGGAATGGGACATGCTTCGGAAAAAACCACGCAGATTTACCTGGCCTCGCTCGAAAACTCCGTTATCGACCAGGCGAACCGGAGCCTGATAGCATCCTTATACGTGTAAGGTCTCTATGTAAGAGATAGTTACATCTTAGTTGCCGTCTGATAATCAATTGGATGACATATAATGAAGGGTGTTTTTTCTAACACTGCTTAACTATTGCCAGCAAATAGCCCGAATCGGATTAAAAGAGCACTGAATTCATCCACTTAGTGAGCAATTCTTGCAAACAATCAGGATAAAAACAATAAGTTTTTGATATTCAAATTTTTTTTACAGAAACAAGCGGCGTTGTAAACAAAAATATGGTTTAAAAAATTTGGGTATATACTTTATTTTTAGTACTTTTGCGAAAGTTATAAAGGTCTCTTACATAGAGACCGCACTTTAAAATACGGAAGTGTTCTTATGGGAGGCGCGTAATTGGTTGAAAATCTTAGTTTTACGAGGTTTTCAATGTCCCCATGGAACGCTTTTTTCTCAACTATACGCCCTTTTCGGGTGCCGAATACCGACTTAACGGATCGCAATAATGGACTGTCAGGATACAGATACCAAATGGTATGTGCTTCGGGTAACCTATCAGCGCGAACTCTCCACCAAGGAGTATCTCGACAAACTGGATATCGAGAATTTCGTGCCGGTAAGGGTCGTACGCCGCCGGGATTCCAAGGGCCGGTTTTCCCGGGTACGGGAAGCTGCGGTGCACAACTATATTTTCGTCCGTTCCACGCGTGAAGTTATCGACGACCTGAAGACATTCAGGCTGCCGATTCTGCGCTATGTGATGCATCAGCAAAACGGCGAGAACCAGATTATGACCGTACCCGAGTCCCAGATGCGCAATTTTATCGCCGTGGCCGCCAATATCGACGAACCGGTGATTTTCCTTTCGCCCGAAGAGGTCGCATTGTCGAAAGGCGACAAGGTGAGGATTAAGGACGGCGTATTCATGGGTGTCGAAGGCACGTTCATGCGGGTGAAAAACACCCGGGACAGACGTGTCGTCGTCAAGATCGACGGCATCACGGCGGTCGCTACCGCTTCCATTCCGTCCGCATTGGTCGAAAAAATATGATCCTTGGCACTATAAGCCTGCAAAAAGAACTGTTCCGGTTCCGATAAATTACTGACATGACACCGAATTACCTGAAAAAAATGCTGCCGTTGCTGCTGGATGCCGATCCCGCCCAAGCGACGAACGTGCGCCTGGTGTCGTTGGCAAGGGCTTTTGTCGCGGGCTGTGAATTGGTGTCGTCCGTGGCGCCTGCCGGGGAATTCGGTACGGAGGAAACCTTCCGCAACAGAATTGACAGCTTGTTCTGGGTGCTGTCTGAACGCTCTAAACACGAGCCCGATACAGCGATCCGTAGCCGGATGGTACATGCCATGTATTCGCTTGCCTGCGAAACGGTATTTCCCGCCGATCTGCGGAAGAAAAACTGTTGTTACCGGGCTGCGGACGCACTTGTCCGGGATTTTATGGGCGGTGTCGGTGCCCGGCCGGAAAACGGTCTGTTTCAGCAGACGGGCGTCTGCATGTGCGTGGCCGACCTGCTCTATCCCGCGCCGGCTGCCGATGACGAATACCTGCTGTTCCTGAAACGGCAGTTGGCCGGCTGGACATCCGCCCTGGATGCTGACGGCTGCTGGCCGGGGGTGTCGTCCGAGGTCGCATTGGAACGTATCGGGGTGATGAACCGGGTTGCCTGGATGTTTCCCGACTTGGGGAACGATACCGCGACAAGGCGGGCGGCGGGGTATTACCGCAGGTGCGTATGCGTCCCTGCCGACCCCCTGAATTTCGACGAGGGGTACCTCTGTACGCTGGGGCGGATGTACGAGGTCGCATTGCAGGGCAATGCCCTCCCTGTCGATAAACCCGCAGCGCGGCGGATCGCCCGGTTCATGTACGATTACAGCCTGACGCTGCCCGTGCGCGGCGACGCATGGTATTATTGCACTTCTTATGTCATACATTGTATTGCCGAAAGTATCGGGGCGCGACTGGAGGCTGAAATGGAACGGCATATCGCATAAATGATAAAGCCTGTTGAATTTTCCATTTGATTGCTGTCGATGTAAAACCTCTTCCTTTTCCGGATAATAAAATGAATCAGTATGACAACGCCTCTTTGCTACACAGTCATCATTCCTTTCTTTATAGCCCTTTTCTTAGTCGGCTGGATCCACCCTAAACTGGTGAAAATCGCGCTGTTGAAAAACATTGTCGATAATCCGGATGCCCGTAAATTGCAACGTACGCCGGTTCCTGTCCTGGGCGGCGTCGCCGTTTTCTTCGGGGTCGTGATCGCTATCGGGAGCATGAGTGCTGTCGTGGACTGCTCCGGACTGCCTGTCGTAATCATGGCCATGATGGCGATGCTCTATACCGGCACGATGGACGATATTCTGAACCTTTCCCCTTCCCTGCGGCTTTTGATCGAGATCGTCGTCGTGCTGCTGCTGGTCTTTGTCGGCGGCTATTGCATAAACGACTTCCGCGGTTTGTGGGGCATCGGGCCGATCTCTTCCTGGTATGCCGTGCCGCTGACTGTTTTTGCCACCGTTGGCATTATCAACGCCATCAACCTGATGGACGGCGTAAACGGTCTTTCTTCGGGCTATTGTATCATGGCCTGCACCATCTTCGGCATACTTTTCCATCTCGCCGGCGAAGAGGCGATGACGATCCTGGCGGTAGTTTCGGTCGGGGCCCTGATTCCCTTCTTCCTGCACAATGTTTTCGGTAAATCCTCTAAGATGTTCATCGGCGACGGCGGGACGTTGGTCATGGGCACCGTCATGTCCGTCTTCGTAATTGCCATCCTGCAATCCGGTTCGCGGGTCGCAGCCTTTGTCGACCCCAATGTCGGGCTTGTACCGTTCACGCTGGCGGTGTTGTCGGTTCCCGTGTTCGATACGCTGCGCGTGATGTCGACGCGTATGCTGAAGGGCTCGTCGCCATTCCGTCCCGATAAGACGCACCTGCACCATATGTTCATTGACATGGGTTGTTCCCATGTCGCAACGACATTGGCTATCTTGGGGTTGAATACGTCGGTCGTGTTATGCTGGTGGGCGTTCGAAGCGGTCGGTTTTTCAATCGCCGTTCAACTGTATGCGGTCGTCGGCATGAGCCTTTTGGCCACGTTCGGGTTGTATCATTTCATGCAATGGCATATCCGCCGCGACACGAAATTCATGGGCATTATCCGTCGGCTGGGGTACAAGACCCATATCAGCCGTACCGGAATTTTTTTCTGGTTGCAGCAGGTCATGGATAAGGTTTGATTTTTTGTTCGCGACCCTGTATGTTCGGGACGCATTTCTAAAAATAGATTTAACTTACTGATAAATGAAAGGCATCATCTTGGCGGGTGGCAGCGGAACGCGTTTGTACCCGATCACGAAGGGCGTCAGCAAGCAGTTGTTGCCTGTTTACGACAAGCCGATGGTCTACTACCCCTTATCGGCGTTGTTTCTGGCTGGCATCCGCGACATCCTCCTGATCTCTACGCCAGAGGATCTGGGCGGTTTCCGTCGTCTGCTGGGCGACGGCTCCGACTACGGGGTTCGCATCAGCTATGCCGAGCAGCCGTCCCCGGACGGTCTTGCGCAGGCGTTCCTGATCGGCTCGGATTTCATCGGCAATGACTCCGTGTGTCTGGTTCTGGGCGACAACATCTTCCACGGCTCGGGCTTCACGGGCCTTCTTCGCGAGGCGGTACGCACGGCCGAGGAGGATGGCAAG